>CAJUSM010000003.1:80378-82698 GCA_910588935.1 uncultured Oscillospiraceae bacterium | reverse complement strand
GCGCTGCTGCTTTCTACCCTAGCCAGGGGAATACCCCGGCAGCTGTTCCGCCGGCTGCGCCGGGCTTGGTACCGAGCCGCGCCTAAGCTTTTGGCCACCGCATTTGCCGTTGTGCTCTTGCTTATCTACCTGCTGCCTCCAGCTCTGTGGGCAGTTGGATAAAATCGCTCTAAAATATTTTTATATGATTCTTTGATTTTACCTGCAGCCAGACAGCTAAAGAAAGGAAACTGTAGGTTCAACAAAACTATGATACCGGGCAAAGGCGGATGGCCTTTGTCCGGTATCTCTTTTTACAGTGTTCGGCCCTCTGGTCTCCCGCTCTTTTTTCGAAATATAGCGGGAGCTAGGCTCCGCTGAACAGAGGCTTGCGATAACCAGCGCCCTGTAAAACCCGCTGGCAGCGTTAACCAAACAGCCCGATCATGGGCAAGCCCCGAATCCAGGAAAACCACTGCCCCAAAAGCCAGCAGCGCGCCTGCAGCACAGCTAAGCCACAAACCTGCCGGGGTTGCTGGCCGAGGCAGCAACGGGATCATGAGGAGAGCCAATATTCCAAAGAAGCCTGCCTGCATAACCTTCAGAAAAATCATAACCTCTACCACCGTTTTTTCTGCGGCCAGGCTTTGTAGCAGCTCTTCCTTTTTCTCTGTAAACAGCCGCCCCCAAAAGTTGAAGTCCGACCACCGGTTGGGAATCATTTCTTCGGGGAACTGAAATCGGAACTGAACAAGCCAGAGCAACAGAAACCATGCACCACCGGCTAACAGGATATTGATCCAGAACTGTATCCGGCCGCTTTGAGCAGAATAGCCCGTTTTAAGCAAATTTACAATAACGCCGAACAGCAACACCACCACCGGCAGGTGGGAAACCACTTTTGCCAGCCCTGCCCAGGCTCCGGGCTGGCTCCACTGGCCAAAAAGCCCGTTTTGCAACGCAAAATCCTCAGCGGCTTGCCGGAGCGGGCTGCCTTCTGGCACTCGCAGAGTTACCCGGTTCATTCCATCCTCCTGCAGCCCCGCCCGAACCACAACCAAAGGCCGGCTGGCGTCCAGGATTCCCCGCACAGTCCTCTGGTCTCCTGAAATGGTAACCATACTGCCAATTGGCGCCGCACTGCCAAAAAGTGTCATGGCTGTCGCTTCATCAATTAGGCAGCCTTCCCGGTCTTCCTCTGCTAACGGAACATTGGCAGTATACAAAAGGCTGGAGTCCCCCCATAGAGTAATTAGGCTGCAAATGGCAGAACGGTTCAAATCCTGATTTCCAACAAAAACACCAGTTTGTTGGCCCCAAAGCACAAAGGCTGCGGGACGCTCCTTTTCCTGCTCGGCAGCCCTCATGTCGGCGCCATCCTGCCCAGTACGCTCGCTATCCAAGGTTAGAGTGCAAAGCCCAGAAAGGCTCTGGTTTTCCAAACTCACTGCCGCCGACCTAGCTAAGACTAGGCACAGGAAAAACAGAGCGCAAAAGGCTAGCCGGATCCAGCGCCCGGCCCTCATTGTTCCTCCAGACGAATCCTATCGCCCACACTAATCGGCTTACTGGAAGTTGCCAGAAAGCCTTGACCCCAGTCAAGCGCCCCAGACTCGATGGCGGCATAGGTATCGTTCTTCTCTATTACCGTTACATCCTGCCGGGCAGCGGTGAGCTCTGTGCCCAAAAGCCCCGCCTTCTCCTGGGTTACCAGCAGGTAATACCCTCCGTTTTCCTCATGCAAAGCACTAAGGGGGACCCGGCAAGGATATTCCTGGGATCTGCGGCGGACCTCCAGTTCTCCTGCCGTGCCAATGGCCAGCGCTCCTTCCGGAAGCTGGACAGTCACATCCAGCAGCGAAGTATCTACCGCACTGGGCGCTACAGCTTCTACCGTCAACTCTTCCAAAGGATCTCTGCCGCCTCCCGGTTTAATGATAGCCTCATCCCCGGAAGAAATATATTTTGCTTGCTCCGACGAAATTTGCGCGGTGAACACGCCTCCGTTGGCTTCTCCAGCCAGCAGCATGGCTGTCCCTTCTGGCGTAGGGGCTCCTACCGTAACACTGATTCCTGTTACTGTGCCTGCCGCCGGCGCGCGAACAATGCCGCTTTCCTGAAGCAGTGCCTCCAAGCGGCTGACCTGAAGAGCCTGGCGTTCCCGGTCCATTTGCGCCTTTCTTCCTGTGCTGTCCTGAGCCTGCGGCCGCTGGGCGTCCTCAATCTGTCTGGCGGCAGAGCGCAGCGTATTGTTCCGGGCCTCCACCGCCTGGTCATAAGCCAGCTGAGCGGCCTCTACAGAATCCCGGAGCATTTGTATTCCGGCAACTCCCTCCTGATA
>CAJUSM010000003.1:59753-80368 GCA_910588935.1 uncultured Oscillospiraceae bacterium | reverse complement strand
CTTGGCCTGGCGCGCGGATTCTACCTTTGCCTTGGCCGCGTCTAGAGCAGGCTGATACTCCGCCCGAACCTGGGACTCTCGCTGGTCGGGAGTCTCCAATTCTCCGTCTCCTGCCGGCTGCACCTGGGTGTCGTCCGTGGGCTTGGATACTGCCTCGGCGTTTCCTGTACCCAAGCGGACTTGGGCCACCTTTTCTTCTATCTCTTTTTCCAAACGGGCCAACTCTTCCTCCGCAGCTTTCAGCGCGGCAGCAGCTTGCATACAGGCAGATTCCAAAGCGTTCAGATCCCCTTGCGGGGGCGAGACGGCATTCAGCTTGGCCTTTGCCTGCTCCAGGCTTTTGGCCGCGCGCTCCACCTCCCGGTCTGCGCTGGTCTGGGCAGCGGCATAGTCCTGGTTGGCTCGCTCCAAGGCCTTTGCCCGCTCTTGGGCAGCAAGGCTCTCTTGGCTGGCCCGGTCACCTAAATCCATATCCTGCCTGGCCAGGGCCTCCCGGGCCGCGTTTAGCTTTTCCTCCAGATCTGCTGTATCCAGCGTAAAAAGAGGTGTCCCCGCCTCTACGACAGCGCCGGGCTTTACCCCAATGCCAGCTACCCGGATCCCCGATTGGGTGGTAACTGCTTGGGCTGACAGCTCTTCTACCTTACCATAGCCTTTGATGACCCGATCGATTCTTCCCTCTGACGGTTTCCCCAGCGTTGCCCGGGGGATGGTCAGCTCATCGGCCGCCCGGGAGAGTAAGGTAAACAACACCATAAGCAGCAAAAAGCCGCCTAAGCCCCGAATGGCTTTGGTTGACAAGCTCGCGCTACGCTCTTTTCCAGCTGGCTGAGGCTGGGGACGGTTTACCCGCAAATGCCGCATTTCTCGGTTGCCCATTGTGGATATCCTCTCTATCTGTGCAATTTTTGATCGTCTGCGCCTTCACCGGACAAAGCCTGTGCAGGCAGAGCGCTTGGTACAGGTTCTACTCCTTTACAGCCGAAGCCACAATTCCCTGCTCTAGATAGTCCCTGCCACTAAGGAACACTAGAAAAGCCGGTATCAGCGTAACAACTGCCCCGGCAAACGCCGGTCCAGCATTTTCCAGCCCAATGTTGGGAAGATATAGGGACAGAGGCCACAGGGTTTTGTTTTTTAAAAATGCCATAGGCTGTTCAATGAGATTCCAGCTCTCTAAAAATCCTAACACCATGGCGGAAACAATGCCCGGAGAACCTAGGGGCACTCCTATATACCAAAAAACCTGCAAAGGCCCCTGGGCGTCCAGCAAGGCCGATTCAATAATCGGCCCGGGAATTCCCCGGAAAAAGCGGTACATAATAAATACAGGAAAGGTAGAGAACGCCGAAGGCAAAATTACCGCCCCCAGGGTATCATTAATTCCCATTCGCTCCAGTGCCAGAAAGCTAGAGAGCATGGTTACCTGGAACGGCATGAGCATTAGAATGAGATACAGGGTAAACAAGGGGCCTCGCAGTGGAAAATGGTACCTAGCAAATCCCCAAGCCGCCGGGGCGCCCACCAGCAGCTGTCCGGCCAAAATTCCCACTGTAATCCCCACAGAATTCCAAAACATGTGAAAAAACTCAGGAGAATCCAGCAGCAGCTCTACCGCAGGCCGCAGGCTTGGGTGGTTGGGCAGCAGGCTCCAGTCCGCAAAGGCTTTCTGGCTATCCATTAACACTGGGCCCAGGTGCTGCCGCAGTTCTCCCCCATCCATCAGAGCGCCGGAAAGCAAGAAAGCCACCGGGCTGCATACCAACACCGCTAGGGCCCCCAGCAGGGCCATGGTAATTAATTGGCTCAGCTTCATTTTTCCACCCCTCTCCTTTTTCGTTTTGATTATGCTTGCATGCCTATTCCTTGTCAAATCCCCTACGCATGATGCCGATGAGGCAAAGAATAACCAGGCACACCAGTACAGCCCCCGCGGCCATCCGATCAAAGGAGAGATCCCGAAACCAGTTATTGAACAAATGCTGGAGAAGATACATACTCCTGTGGGGATAATCCCCGGCCACCAGGTAGGCCTCTCGGAACACCTTGAAAGAGTTTAAAATGGACAGCACCGACACTGTAAACAGCGTGGGCAGCAGGCAGGGCAGGGTAATGCGACGGAAAATGGTCCACTCCCCTGCTCCATCAATTCGCGCTGCCTCGTAAATCGCGCTGGAAATACCGGAAAGTCCAGCCATCCACAGCACAATATCATAGCCTAGATTTTTCCACAGATAGCTGCCCACCAGCACCCAAAAGGCTGTGGGGCTATCCATCCACTCCACCGGGGACAGCCCCAGCCCGTTCCAAATTCCATTGAGCAAGCCCTGCTTTTCAAATAAGGTACGCCACACCAGCACCACACTGGCGACCGGTATAGCCATAGGGAACAGAAACGCCGTCTTTATGGCCTCGCCGGCCCGGGTCTTTTCCTGCAGCAGCACCCCAATGAGCAGGGATATCCCCAGCAGCGCTGGCAGGCAGATAACGGAAAAGCGAAAGGTGTTCCAGCAGGCCAAGCGGAAAGCATTGTTTACCAGCACATCCTGGTAATTCTTTAGTCCCACCCATTCCTCTGTAATGGCACTAGCAAAGGAGCGCCTGATCACATCGGCAAAGGGCGCCAGCACAAAGGCCAGCACCCCCACCAAACTTGGCAGCACAAAAAGCAGCCCGGTAAGCTCCTGCTTTTTTCGTCTTTTTCTCATGATTCCGCCAAATACAGCTCGATCTCTTCCTTGGCCTTTTTCAAGGATTCCTCCTTAGTCTGCTCGCCTATAACATATAGGGCACACTGGGGCAGGAGTGCGTTGTTAATCATGACATCCTGTGTGGGGAGGACAGCATTCAGCTTTTGGGTCATGGCCAAAAAGCTTTCCAACTCCTCCAAGGTAGGGTTGCGCCTATCCAACGAAACTTTCTGGAAATCGTCGCCTACAAAGGTGTCATACTGAAAAGCCTCGCCCTCTTTCCCGGCAAAGTACTCCCGCACTACGCCGAAGTTTACCGGCAGATCCAGGGACGAGCCGTTCCAACTGCTGGATTTTAGGCCAAAGCTCTGCATTTCTTCTCCCAGCAGCATCTTCACAAATTCCTTTGCCAGGTCAATCTTCTCGCTTTTTGCGCTGATTCCCAAAATATAGCTGGGGGTAAACCCACAGGTGCCATCGTCCTCCAGCACCTTATATGTAAGGCCCTTGTCTATGGCATTGCACATGCTGGGCAGGCCAAGCACGGTTCGCATTTGCCGCAGCTCCAGGGCAGATTCCTTTTCCAGCACGGCCTGGCCAATGGCAAGGTCATCGTAGATATACCCTTCGATTTTAAAGGGATCGTCCTCTGTGCCGGAACCCCGAATACCTTCGGTCTGGGTATTGCTGTCCGCGTCGCAGATCAATTTTACCTGATCATAGTATTTTTCTACCAGCGTCCAGTCCACTGTCCCGTCTTCCTGAATCCATGTGGGGATTGCCATTCCCTGTGTGCTGCCCATTACCTCGCCAGTCATCCGGTAACCGGTAATAGACTTGATATCCGGTTCGGCCTTCCGCAGGTCTTCCACGATCTGAACCAGGCTTTCCATACCGGTGATCTTGTTCAGGCTCTCTTCTGGCCCCACCACTATGGGCATGGTAAAGGAGGTAGGCACCGCGCAGATTGTCCCGTCCTTTTCATAAGCGTCGGTAATATTCCGCAGCAGCTCGTTTTCTGCTGCCACCTGCTCCACCACATCGGAAAGATCCACCAGCAGGCCTTTGTTCCGGTAAGTATCGATCGGCATCATGTCCAGCAGAATTACATCTGGCCCATTGCCAGCCATAATATTGGTGTTCAGCTGCCGCAAGGCGTCAGAAAAGTTAACCGGCCCGGCATCGGGGTCGATTCCCGCTTCTATGGTGACCACCACATTGCCCTGGTTTTTCCGGAACACCGCGGCTGCCTGATTCAGGTAATCATTGGCCGGCTGCAGGACGTAAATTTTCAGCTCTTCCGTTTCTTTTCTCTCCGCGTTCGGGTCGAAATCGTAGCCCAAAATCGAGTATTCCGGCACCGAGGTGTGATCGCCTGGAACCATAGTAGCGGCCAGCACCCGGAAACCATTGTTTTCTGTCTTTATAAAGTCTTGGCAGGTGATGTCCTGCAGGGAAAAGGTAGTGAGGGCGCCGTCCACAATCTCCTCAATGCTGGCTCCGCCAGGGATGTACCGGTAAATACCGTTGGAATCCAACAGATAAAAAGCCTCCTCCTTCCCGTCCGAAAACAGTTCTAAAAAGCGTCTTGGCTCATTGCCGCCGGGATATGTCACCAATCCGTCCT
Source organism: uncultured Oscillospiraceae bacterium (assembly GCA_910588935.1). Taxonomy (GTDB): domain Bacteria; phylum Bacillota; class Clostridia; order Oscillospirales; family Acutalibacteraceae; genus Acutalibacter. The sequence continues at coordinate 76,051 of CAJUSM010000003.1, read as the reverse complement.
CTTGAATCTCTCCATTCCCCAATAGGAACTCGTCTAGGGTCTGGCCATCGGTTCTCTCCTCCCAGGTTTCCAGGTCGATCATCCGTCCCCGGGCTGAACTGATGAGCAGCAGGGTAGTGGGGGTAGTGGCAATGCCTGTAATCCAATCGGTATACTGAAAATTCTCCGAGGTTTCAATGGTATGCAAAACCTCTCCGGTTTCCATATCCACATGATATACAGTCTCAGAGAGCCCCTTCCCTACCAAACTGCCATCGGGCAGGAAGGTTAGGTCGTTCAGAAGGGTGGCATAGTCCCCGGCATCCTTAGGGACCGCGGGGGCGCTGTCCAGCTCACCAGGCATGGCGGTGAACTCTCCCACCGGCAGCTTGACCACCAGCTCCCTCTCAGTGCCGTCCTTCTCCACAACCACATTACGCTGGATTGAATAAAAGCCGCCATCATAATCCACAGTCTTCGATAGGGGGATAATTTTGCGTCCATCGGCAGAAAAGATGATCTCTCTCCTACTGAATCCCTCCGCCTCAATCTGGTCTGCCAGAGGAGATTCTAGCTTATATTCCGTCCAGGTTTTCCCATCGTCCTCCGACTTCTGGCAACCTCCGCCCCCCTGGATATACATTACGCTGTCCACCAAATCTAGGTTCCAAACATAGCCCTCCATTTCCGGCATGGTCAGCTTGGTTTCCACATAGTAGCCCTTACCAGAGGAGCCGGTCTCCTCCAGACCAGATATGGAACTTTCCCCGGTCTGAGAATCCCCTGCATTGCTGTTTCCTGGTTTTTCCTGGCTGCATCCGGCTACAGAAAACATAAGCGCCGCGCATAAAAGCAGGGCCAAAGCACTTTGCAAGGTTCGACGTAATCTTTGTCCTTTCATTCATATCACCCTTTCCGGTTTATGATGATATGATACCGGATATTTCTTTAAATAATCTCTAAAAAGCTTCAAAAAAGACATCTTTTTTGGAAATATTATTCTATTTGTTTTCCGCATTCACTGTAAGTGTAACGCTGGCTTTCCTTATGGCCCGCATTTGCAAAATTCGAAAAATATGCTACAATATAGTGCATGAAAGGCGGGAAAGGAACGAGAGCTATGCGGATACTATTGGTAGAAGATGAGCCGATGCTGGCTAAATCCCTAAAATTTCAGCTGGAAAAAGAGGGATTCGCGGTAGACCTTTGCAATAATGGGGACGACGGCCTGCACTATGCTTTAGAGGCAGTATATGACGTAGTGCTTTTAGACCGGATGCTCCCTGGCATAGATGGGGTAACGCTGCTAAAGGAACTGCGCACCCGGGGAAAAAACGTCCCGATTATCCTTCTCACTGCCTTAGGCAGTCTTGGGGATAAAATACAGGGGCTAGACGCCGGGGCTGATGACTATGTTGTAAAGCCCTTTGCTTTTGAAGAGATTTTGGCCCGCATACGGTGTGTTAACCGGCGGCCCAGAACCTGGGAGGAGAGCCTAACTTTTTCCTTTGGCGACCTGCAGATGGAGCCCAATGGAAAACTTTTAAAGGGCCCTGGCGGCAGCTGTGAGCTTTCAAAGCGTGAGGCCGAGCTGATGGAGGCTTTTCTACGGAACCCTGGCCAGACTTTGCCCAGAGAAACACTAATTGTACGGGTATGGGGGCCAGACGCCGACGTAGAGGCTGGAAATCTGGATAATTATATCCATTTTCTGCGCCGCCGGATACGGTTTGTAAAAAGCACGTTAAAGGTAACCACCCAGCGAGGCGTGGGCTACCGGCTAGAAAGGGGATAAGAGGATGTTTCACCGGCTGCATCGCCAGATGACGCTGTTCTGTACATTGGTTACTGGGAGTATCCTGGTGATTATGACTGTACTCTGCCTGTTCCTTTCAGAAAAATCCATGCGGGAAACCCTGCGCCAATCCTTTCTCAATGACGTAAATTCCATCATAGTTCGCTTGTCAAGCCAGAAAACAATCGGCCACCAATGGCTGACAGAGATGGGAAACGGGCGATATATCCTAAACCTGTACGATAATGGCAGCCCACTGCTTCACAACTCTCTATTTCAGGCCCAGGATAAGGCTGCTACAAACCGAGAATCTCTCTGCCAGCTGGCAATTGAAACCGCTGCCCAGCAGTACTCGCTGGATATTTTTTCCCAGCGCAGCAACCGCGTTTTTCCGGAACACCGGGAATTTCTCCTGCAAGATTCAGAGGAGGGGCAGTATTTTGCCGCCACCCTCCTGTTTCCCCGGGGAGAGGGCAGCTTGGGTGCGGTAGTAATGCTGTCTTTGGCTGCCCAAAACCACCAGTTTGCTATGCAGCGCCTGCTATTTGCCGGCATTGATCTGGTAGGAATTGCTATGCTGCTGGTTTTTGCCTGGTTCTTCACTAAAAGGATGCTGGTGCCCCTAAAAGAAAGCCGAGAAAAGCAAGTGCAGTTTGTATCGGCAGCCTCTCATGAGCTCCGCTCTCCTTTGGCCGTAATGCTCTCCAACCTTTCTGCCATGGAAAAGGCAGACCCTCAAGAGCGCAGGCAATTTCAGGAAACCATTCGAGCCGAGGGCAACCGAATGGCCCGGCTGATTGACGACCTGCTGGCTTTGGCCAATGCCGACAGCCATTCCTGGAGCATATGCCAGAGGCCCACAGAGCTGGACACCCTAGCCCTTAATCTGTATGAAAAGTATAGCCGGCCCGCTTATGAAAAACAGGTCCAATTGACCATTGCCTTGCCCGAAGAAGGCATTCCCCCCACCCAGTGTGACGGTGACCGGATAGAACAGGCTGTGTCTGCCCTAATCAGCAATGCACTCAGTTACACCCCTTGCGGAGGAAAGGTGGAGTTGATCCTATCACAGCTAGGCGGAGGGCAGATGATGTTTACCGTACAGGACAATGGGCCGGGAATCCCTGACCGGGAAAAGCCTTTGATCTTTCAGCGCTTTTACCGGGCTGACCCTTCCCGGCAGGACCGGGAACATTTTGGGCTGGGACTATGCGTAGCACAAGAAATCGCTTTGCTCCATCGGGGAAAGCTGTGGGTAGAAGACACCCCCGGAGGCGGCGCTTGCTTTAAACTGGTTCTATAGCTTACTCAATAAATACCCAGAAAAGCCAAGGTTGGATATACCCTGGAGTCCTCGATGCAGATGCGCAAAGTACGGACTTGGGGCTTTTGAGGCAGTGATACAATTTTCTTATAGCCTACCGTTGTACCCCTGTACAACAGCTCGTGGCCCTCATTCCAGATACTGAACCTTTCGATTCTCTGGCTATCCAAAATGTATTCCTTTAGCACTACAAAGGTAACTGGCGTTGTCTGGGGGAAGTTTATTGTAATTTCACAAGAAGCCTTGTGCTCCGGCGTTTGAAACCAACTCTCATAGGAATCTGAAAAAGCACTTTGGATTCCATGCCCTGGTTTCCAACAGTCAACGGCAGCTTTCCCCTGACCCAGCAGGTTATGGGAAAAAGCGCTTTGGATCAATGTGCCCAATTCCTTCAGCCTAGCTTCGTCATTGGGGTGGATTAAACCGTTTTTATCCGGCGGGATATTCAGCAAAAAGCTGGCGTTGCCCCCTACAGAGCGCAGGTAAATATCGAACAGCTCTTCTAAAGATTTCACCTGCCCATCCTCCTCCTGGTGGTAAAACCAGCCGGGACGGATAGAAGTATTCACCTCTGCCGGGTACCAGATCAGCTCCTTCTCGCCCTCCAGCATGGCCCGGCTTCCCAAATCGCGGTCAGAGGCTCTCATTTTTCGGCAGCGGAATTCTATGTTATCGCCCTGCTGGCTGTTTTCGGCTATTTTCTCTGTGTCCCTGGCTCTACGGGGCACTACGCTCCATTCTGACTCTCGGGTATTCCCGCCCTCGTTCCCACACCAACGGATATCCGGACCGCATACATTGATGCAGGCATTGGGCTGAAGCTTTCTGATTACTTGATAATAACGATTCCAATCGTATGCCTGCCGCTTGCCATTGGCGCCCTCGCCGCAGGCGCCGTCAAACCAAACCGCAAATACTTCACCATAGCCAGTGAGCAGCTCTGTAAGCTGGTTCACAAAATAGTCGTTGTACGCCTGGCCAGTTCCGTAGCTGGGATGGTTCCTGTCCCAAGGGGAAAGGTATACGCCGAACTTGATTCTCCCTTTCCGGCAGGCCTCAGCCACCTCTTGAACAATATCTCCTCTACCCTCTCTATAAGGGCTGGCCGCCACAGAATGAGCGGTATACTGGCTGGGCCATAGGCAGAATCCATCGTGGTGCTTACAGGTTAGGATTAACCCCTTCATGCCAGCAGATTTCACCGCGTTTACCCATTGTTCTGCGTTCAAGGCTTGGGGATAAAAAATTTCCGGCTTTTCTTTGCCGTCCCCCCACTCCTTTCCTGTAAAAGTGTTTACTGTAAAGTGGATAAAAGCATAAAACTCGGTCTGCTGAAAAACGAACTGTCTTTGACTGGGCACAATTTTGGCCAAGCGCCTGTCTATTGTCTCCATAGCCTGTCCTCCGTTTCTCTGGGTTCTCATCTCATTATATCACCGCCAGAGGGAGAAAGCCATGGTATTTTCCAAAACACCACCATATAGGCGGGCATTCTGGGCAACAGCCAAAACCTTTTCCAAGAAGAACGGTCATGGTCCCCCCAGATATCATCATAAGAATTTTTCAAAAAACGAGGAGAGGGGAACCATGTGATCAGAATCGCTATTTGTGACGATGAACGCTTTCAAGCGGAGCTTCTCCAGGGCTATGTAAAGGAGTGGGGCCAGGTTCGCCGGAAACCTGCCGGCACCGCCCTCTTCCCCAGTGGCAACGCATTTCTGTTTGCCTGGGATTTATTTTGGGCAGCGGCGAGGCTCTGGAGGCCAAGGCGCGTTTTCGTGAGGTATCTCAGGCCCTGGCCCCCATGATTTTGTCCAGTGCCACCGTTCCTACATGGTAGGCCTGCGGTATATTCGCCTGCTGCAAAAGGAGCAGCTTATTTTAGACTGCGGGGCCGCGATTCCGGTAAGCCGCCGGCTATTCCAGCAGGTTCACGCCGCGTTTGTGCGCTTTTACCGAGAAACAGAAAAAAGGAGAGCAGCTGTGTACCTGGATTTTAGCCGCTGTACCCGCCGCACTGGTTCTGGCTTTTGCCGGCATGCTGCTGTGTCGCCGCCTAGCTTTTCAAAATGCTGTCCGGCAGCTGGAAGAGTTCCAGTTTGACCTGCTGGCCCGGCAGGTTAATGAAGAGGAAAACCTTTACCGGCGGCTTTGGGATGCTCATGCTCAATATTATGCTCAGGAAGATACCCCACAGCCCCAGCCGACCCTAATCGCCCCAACAGGGCCTTCTTAAGCAAAAAAGGGCCTGCCGTTGCTGTTTACAGCCGGCAGGCTCCTTTCTTTTTGTTGCTTTTGCCTTTGGTTAATCCTCCAGGGCCTTTTGGATGGCTCCCAGCACAGTATCAAAGTCGGCCTCAGTTACCAGCAGGGAAATCTCCACCTCAGATGTGGTGATCAGCCGCAGATCCGCCTTTGTCCCTGCAATCGCCCCAAAAACCTTGGCAGCTATACCAGGCGTGTTCTTCATAGCGGGGTCATACACTGAAATTTTGTGGTTCACCGAGCTGACGATCACGCTGACCTCCGTCTCCTTCTTAAGCTTTGTGGTGAAGGAAAGGACATCTACCAGATCGTTATCGGAGATGGTAAAGGACAGCCCGGTAAAGGCGCCATGAGTAGGGGCCATAGAGATCATATCGATATTGATATCATACTGGGCGATAGAATCGAAAATTTTGGCGATAGAGTCCACATTCGCGGGAAAACCAACCAGGGTTACAAGGGTTATATTGTCCACTGTGCTTATTACTGTACTAGCACTCATTTTACCGCATCCTTTCTTATGGGAGTGAATGCCCAGGCTTTTGAGCCATAAAGCAGTACCATCCCGTTTCCTCCACCGGTTTATCTTCAAACCATGGACAAGGCTTAATAACCGGCTCAGCATAACCCAGCCCCTTTAAAGTGGCACGGGCAAGGGCAATGGGAAAAGGGATAAGCTTCTCTTCAAAATCTGAGGTATAAATAATGTTTCCATCTCTCTCGTAGCCCTGAGAGATGGAAATCACAATGGCGCCGTCCTCACAGTAGTCCCAAACTTGCACGCAATGAATCCTCACACCATCTGGCCGGAGAAAGGGCTTTGTCCACTTAAACCGGGATTTCTCTTTCTGCTCCTTCTCCCAGTTCCGGCTATCATAATACAAATAGCCCCCAGGCCGTATCAACGCGTCCATTTCACAAAGCGTCCGGCGAATATCATTATGGCATACATGGCCCAACGCGCTACCGGTGCTCATCACACAGTCAAAGCCAGGAGAAAAATGTTGGGTAAGCTCCCGAAAATCACACTGGCGCAAAGGGATGTTCAGGCCCCTTTCCAGGGCTTTTCTGCCAGCCTCCTTCAGCATAGGTCCGCTTAAATCGGAGCCAGAAACCTGATAGCCCAGCTCTGCCAGCGGGAACGTAAGGCAGCCTGTACCAAAGCTGCAGTCTAAAACAGTTTTTATATCTCTGCCCGCAAACATCCGGCGGTAATGGTTTTTATAAGCCTCATGGGCGGTTTCCGTAAAACGCTCGTCATAAATCTTCGGATAATCGTATAAATTGGCCATGTAACACCTTTTTCTCTCTACGGCTTTATGCTTTCCCTATGGATTTACTATACATGGTTTTGCCCAGCGGCAATTAGGTGGGACATATCGTAAAGGCCTGCTTCACGCCCAGCCATAAAGACTGCCGCATTCACCGCTCCGGCAGCAAAAAGTTCTTTGGACTGAGCGGAATGGGAAAGACTGATTACTTCATGCCGGCCGGCAAAAATAATCTGGTGTTCGCCTACAATTGTGCCTCCCCGCACCGAATGGATGCCAATCTCTCCTGGCTCCCGCTTTTTCCGCTGGGAATGGCGGTCGTAGGTATACTTCATTTTTCCCTCCCGAACCTGGTTCAGGGCATCGGCAAGCATTAGGGCTGTGCCGCTGGGCGCGTCAATTTTTTGGTTATGGTGGGCTTCTACGATCTCTACATCAAAATTGCCCCCCAATACCCGCTCTGCCTGCTGGGCCAGCTCAATGAGCAGGTTGATGCCCAAGGACATGTTCCGAGAGTAGAAGATGGGTAACTCCTTAGCGGCCTCTTCTACTGCCTCCACCTGCTGGCCATTGTAGCCGGTGGTACACAGTACGGCGGCTGTGCCTAAATGGCTACGGCAGTAGTCCAGAATGGACGGCAGCGCTTGGGGGTGCGAGAAATCCACCACTACATTGGCTGACTCCGCCGCCTGAGCTATACTGTTATAGAATGGAAAGTCCAGATCTCCCCCAACTGGATCCACCCCTGCAACAATGCGGCAATCCTCTCGCTCGTTCACAAAGCTCCGCACAGCCGCGCCCATTTTTCCGGCACAGCCGCAAAGCAGAATATCTGTCATATTGCAAACACATCCGTTTCTTTATACTTCTTGCTTACCTGCCTGCAAAGATCACAAACAGAGTAACACCGCGCCAAATCTGGCTGGATACCGCAGTCCTCCGCCTCTTTCAGCAAACCCCAAGCTCCCTTTTGAATCAGGGCCTGGGTAAACCGGTTGGCAAAAGGGTCATATCCAGCCACAATCTCTTCCATGGTCTGCCGTTTTAAGTTTCCAATAGGCCAGGCGCAGGCAATTACGTCTCCGTTGGGCTCCACCGAAAGGGAGCGAATGGCGGTAAGTGGCTCGGTGTAGGGCTGGGTCCCGCAGACTGCCCCCATGTCCAGAGCAGGGGGCGGGTAGAACGCTGCCAGGTTCTCTATGGCATTACCGGCCATAAAGATATCGTCTCCCGGGTTGGTTGGAATACCAAACTCTGCAAACTCTTTTAGGACCGCCTCTGTTTTTTCATTCCAAGTGTTCCTGTGTTCCCTGTTTACCACCCAAGAGGGCTGCAGCTGAACGCAGCCCGGCGCCGCTTTCTGAAAGCATTGGGCAAAGAGCTTCACAGGCTCCAATGGGATCCTTTCCTGGTGAAAAGAATCCACAGACAAGAGCACATCGTTTACACCGGCCTCTGCCAATTGTCTGGCTACTTCCCCAACCCGCTCTGGAGCCTTAGAAAAGTAACCGTTGGTAATCAACTGCCGGGTAGGAATCCCACTGTCCCGGGCAGTGGCGTGCAGGCTTGCCGTCAGTTCCGGGTACAGCAAAGGCTCGCCGCCAAAGGTCATTATAGAATCTATCGGAAAGTAGGAAGCCAGCCCGCGAACAGCCTCTGCAGACTCTTTGGCTGGCACATGGTCAGGGCCGGGCATATTCAGCTTGTGGCCCACAGAGCAGTGCCTGCACCGGCCAGAGCAATGGTATGTGGTCACAAACTCGATCCGGTTCAACTGGAGATAGGGCGATTTCTTCATAACAGAATACCTCTTTCACAAGATGATTTTTAGGTAAGATGAAAAAGGCGCAGTTATGGCAGCGCTTCTCTATCGCAATTCAGCTCGGCACGGTCCGCTGCTATACTGCGCCGAGCAGTTATCTCGATTCATCACGTTCTCCTCCCCATATATTGATTAGGAAACCAGGCCGTGCTTTTTCAACAGGCCGCTAAGCTGCGCCTGCTTTTCCTCTGTCATGGTAGTTAAGGGCATACGGCAGAAATTAGTGGAAGTCGTTCCCATTTGCCAGAGGGCCTCTTTCACAGGAATGGGATTCACATCCATAAACAGGCCGTCCATCAAATCAATATACCGGTTATTCAAGGCCCGGGCGGTTTCCAGGTCACCCTTTTCCATAGCGGCGGTTAAGCTGTGCATTTCTTGGGGCAGAACATTAGAAAAAACGGAAATAACCCCCTTGCCGCCTAAGGCCATAATAGGCAACACTTGGCTATCCTCCCCAGAGTAGACGTCCAAATCGTCCCCACACATGGCAATGGTTCTGGCCACAGAGGCTGTGTCGCCATTGGCCTCTTTTGTTGCCACGATATAGGGGTTTTTAGATAGCTCCCGATAAGTGGCCGGCTGTATATTGCACCCTGTACGGCTGGGCACATTGTACAGGATACAGGGCATCTCTACACAGTCTGCAATATAGTCAAAGCTTTCCAGCAAGCCCTTTTGAGAGGTTTTGTTATAGTAAGGCGTCACCAGCAGCAAGCCATCCACGCCCAGGCCCTTTGCCTCTAGAGAAAGATCCACACAAAACCTGGTATCATTGCTGCCAGTACCGGCAATAACCGGAACCCGTCCCTTTGCTTTTTCCACAATAAAGGCAATGGTCTTTAAATGTTCCTCGCCGCTCATGGTGGCGGCTTCGCCAGTGGTGCCGCAGGCGATGATTGCGTCCACACCCCCGGCAATCTGCAGTTCAACCAGCTTTTCCAGTTCGTCCCAAAGGATTTCCCCACGGCAGTTAAAAGGGGTAATCAGGGCAGTGCCCACGCCGGAAAAAACAGTGTTCTTCATAGGTGCTCAAATCCTTTCTGCGGGCTTGGCAAAGCTGGCACAAGCCCGGAATGATGGTGGTCAATCAAAATACCCCAGCTTACACAGCAGCTCAGCCATTAGCAGGCCGCCCCCCGCCGCGCCCCGCAGGGTATTGTGGGAGAGGCAAACAAACTTATAGTCATACTGAGTATCCGGGCGCAGGCGGCCCGCAGAAATAGCCATGCCGTTTTCCAGGTCTCGGTCCAGCCTGGTCTGGGGCCGGTCGTTTTCGACAAAATAATGGATAAACTGTTTTGGGGCGTTAGGCAGCTCCAATTCTTGAGCCGGGCCTTTGAATTCTTTCCAGCGGCGGATAATCTCCTCCACGCCCACCTTTTTCTCCAGCGAGAAGAATACCGCAGCCATATGCCCGTCTGCCACAGGCACCCGCAGGCACTGGGAGGTAATAGAAGGGGAGGTGGCGTTAACAATAACCCCATTCTCCATATGGCCCCAAATCTTCATAGGCTCCTGCTCAGACTTCTCCTCCTCGCCGCCAATATAGGGGATGATATTATCCAGAATTTCCGGCATGGTCTCAAAGGTTTTTCCCGCGCCGGAAATAGCCTGGTAGGTACAAGCCAGCACCCTGGTCACGCCCAGGTCCATCAATGGGTGCATGGCCGGCACATAGCTCTGCAGAGAGCAGTTGGGTTTTACGGCAATAAAGCCCCGCTTGGTGCCCAGCCGCGCCCGCTGGTGGGCAATGGCCTTATGGTGGTCCGCGTTCAGTTCAGGGATAATCATAGGCACGTCTGAAGTGCCGCGATGTTCCTTGTTATTGGAAATAACAGGACATTCCAGCTTAGCATAGCCTTCTTCCAGGGCAATAATCTCCTCCGAGCTCATCTTTACGGCGCAGAACACAAAGTCTACCAAAGATACAATTTTTTCCATGTCCGCCTGGGCATCATAGACAGGCATTTCCGCCATTTTAGCCGGCAAAGGAGCAGGCATGGCCCAGCGGCCCTTTAAAGCCTCCTGATAGGTTTTGCCGGCGGAGTTAGCACTGGCAGCCAAAGCCTTTACCTCGAACCAAGGGTGATTTTCCAGCAGGGTGGCAAAGCGCTGCCCTACCAGGCCGGTACATCCAATAATACCTACACGATACTGTTTCATCTTTCGAATTCCTTTCCCAAAAGTTAAGATATGTGCGAAAACCTGTTGAAAAAGCACCGGCTTTCCACTATAATAAGAGCCGGGCGCAAGCGGACAGTTTTGGCTTTATTATACCCCAGACCAGGCCGCTTGTCAATTTTTTCACTGTGCATATCCTGCCCATACTATGAATTTTTCTCCGGGAGAGTGAAAGCCATGGAGCCATCTACTATGCAGACCAGAGATTTCTATTTTGACCTGCCCCAGGAGCTTATTGCCCAAACCCCCGCAGAGCCTAGGGATGCTTCTCGGCTGATGACTTTAGACAAGACTACAGGCGCGATAGGCCACCACCGGTTCCGGGATATTGTAGATATGCTTTTGCCTGGGGACTGTTTAATTTTGAACGACTCTCGGGTACTGCCTGCCAGAATATATGGAGTAAAGGAAACCACCGGGGCTCATGTGGAGTTTCTGCTGTTGAAAAACCGTGGCGGGGACCTTTGGGAGGCCTTGGCAAAACCAGGGAAAAGGGCTAAGCCGGGCAGTCGTTTCAGCTTTGGAGAAGGTTTGCTCCATGGCGAAATTACCCAAGTGCTGGAGGATGGGAACCGGCTGATTCATTTTGCATATGAAGGCGTGTTCTTCCAGCTGCTGGACAGAATCGGCCAGATGCCCCTGCCCCCCTATATCAAGGAAAAGCTGGAGGACAAGGAACGCTACCAGACCGTTTACTCCCGCGAATCCGGTTCGGCTGCCGCGCCTACAGCCGGGCTGCATTTTACCCCGGAATTATTAAAGGCGATCCAGGCCAAGGGCGTAAATCTGGGCTTTGTTACCCTGCATGTGGGTTTAGGTACTTTTCGGCCTGTTAGCGCTGAAAAGATTACAGACCACAAAATGCACGCAGAGCACTATTATATGCCTGCTGAAACCGCCCGGTTGATTCACCAGACCAAAGCCCAAGGCGGCAGGGTGATCGGGGTGGGCACCACCAGCTGCCGGACCATTGAGTCTGTGGCCCAGCGGGAAGGCTGTTTCCGGGAAAGCGCGGGCTGGACAGATATTTTCATTTATCCGGGCTACCGCTTTCAGGGAATTGACGGGCTGATCACCAATTTTCATTTACCAGAAAGCACGCTTATTATGTTAGTCTCCGCCCTAGCCGGCAGAGAAAATGTTCTGCGGGCATAGGCAGAGGCAGTACAGGAGCAATATCGCTTTTTCAGCTTTGGGGATGCCATGTTCATCTGTGATTTTCCCACGGAAAAACCATAAAAAATCTATATTAAAGCAAAAGAAAGCCAGCCAGCGCGATTACCGCCCTAGCCGGCTTTCCCATTTTTCAGGCTGCTTCGCCTACCAGAATCTCTCCCCTCTTCTGCCCCGAAACTTCCTTGGCCCAGGCCCGGCAAAGGGCCACGCCAATGGCGGTGGAGATGAGGTCTGTTACCGCTCCGGCAAAGACCAGGCCTGGCAACCCAAACATTGCCTCGCCCAAAAAGATTACCGGAATATACACAATACCTTTACTGAGCAACGAGGTAATGGTAGCATAGCTTACCTTTCCTGTTCCCTGGAGGTAGGCAGAGCAGAGCTGGTAAACGCCCCCCACCGGAGCTGCCAGCAGAGACAGCATCATAAACTTGCCAGTTTCCAGTACCTGAGGATCGTCTAAAAAGGCCTGTACAAAGAACTCCCTGCCCAGCAGGAAGACGGCCCCTAGAACCGTGCTGAGGATTGTGGTGGAAACTCCCATGGCCAATACCACCCTGCGCATCCGCTTTTGATTGCCTACGCCAAAAGTATAAGAGATTACTGGCTGCATTCCCATACACACGCCCATCACAATTATGCCCACCAGCATTCCAGCCTTGCCAGCCACCCCATTGGCCGCCACCGCGATGTTGCCGTATTTCACCAACAACCGGTTGCCGAACATGGAGGACACACACATCAACACCGTACCGGCCGCCATTGGCAGCCCCAGGCTCACAACCCGCAGGGAGATCTGAGGCTTTAAGGTAAAATGCCGGAAGGAGAAAGAAAAGCAGTCTGACTTGCGCACATGGAGTACAATGAGTGCCGAGGACACCACATTGCCCAGCACAGTAGCAACAGCGGCGCCGGCAATTCCCCAGCCAAACACCATAATAAACAGAGGATCCAGAGTAATATTGACAAATGTGCCGATCAAAGAAATCACCATAGTTTTTGTCGAAGAGCCGTCTGCGCGCAAGGCGTTGCCCAGACCGCCGGCAAACATCATCACAGGCGATCCCAGCGCCACAATACCCAGGTACGTCTTGGCAAACCCGGCCGTCTCCTCGTTGGCCCCCATCATGGCCAGCAGTGGATCCATAAAGACCAACATAGCCGCCGCCATTACTACACCGGTAAAAACAGAGGCCCAAGTGCAGAATGAGCTGTAATATTTGGCTTTCTCTCGGTCGCCCTGGCCCAGCGCCATGGCAATGGCCGTACAGGCCCCGGAACCAAACAGCGTGCCCATGCCGGAAAATATATTGAAAGCCGGCCCTGCCAGGGAGATAGCCGCCACCTGCATGGTCTGGCCTGTTTGGCCCATAAAGAACACGTCCGCCATATTGTATAGCACATTTACAATCATCACTACAATAACCGGCAGGCCCATGGTAAACAGCAGTTTCCATACAGGGGCTTCTCTCATCATGTTCTCGTTTTTCATCATGTTTTCTCCTCTCTGGCTTGGTGTCAAGATTTTCATTATCCGGACACTTGTTTTTTTGCTCTGGCTATAGTATAATACCAACAGCTGTTGTTTTCAAGCGCCAATTTAGCAATATATGTTGGATTAAAATGTCAAATTTGGAAAAGGAGAAGTTTCCATGAACAAGCCCAACAACAAGCGGTCCCGAGACACCGATGAAGCCATTATTCGCGCCGCCTTTGAGATTATGGTAGGAAAATCCAAGCCAGTTAGCAAGATTACCGTGCGGGAAATCTGCGAGCTGGCGGAGATCAACCGCTCTACCTTCTACGCCCACTACACAGACGTTTACGACCTTTTTGAAAGGGTAGAACAGCAAATTGCCAAAATGTTTGCTGAAACAATAACCACCAATGCACAAATTGGGGGCATGCAGGCTGTAATCGAAGGCGTTTTCACCTTTATAGGCGGATATAAGGAATTCTACCAATTATATAAGGAGACCAACCGGATGCCCTCTATAATTCGAATTATGACCCAGCCTTTTGAAAAAAAGGTTCAGCAGATTAAATCCATTGATTATGGGCACGGCATCGAAAGTGAAATGGCGTATCATTTCGACTTCCTTTCGGCAGGGGTGGGTTCTATGATCACTTTATGGCTGGATACCGGCTGCAAAGAGACGCCCCATGAGCTATATGAAATCCTGCTGCGTGAATATGGCCCCCACTCCCTGCTTAACACTTGGTCTGGCGGGCAGGTGTTTTCTGATTGGAAGAAGGGCTGAGGAGCTCCGCTATGTAGAAGACATTTCCCTATTTTTTCGTTTCTAGGGCTTGTTTGAAAATAGAGGAAATGAGGGATTTTTGGCCAGAAGGGGACAATATCAAGGAGAAGAACCGCTGTAGTTAGCTGCGCTAACTACGTCAATCTCGCGATTGACGAGGATTTTCGACGTAGAATGTGGCCTCTTATGGCAAAAAAGACGACGTTTTCGATTTTTCAAACAAGCTCTAGCCTTAAATCAAAAAAGGAGAGGAGCCTATAGGCTTCCTCTCCTGGTTTTTATTCCAATTCTTCCAGCTTCTCATAGCGCTCTAAAAAGGAGTGTTCTTTCCCTTCCGTCTTATACCCGGGAAAAGTATCTAGGCACACGCTGTGCAGGCTGGTGAAAATGTTCTTTTCCACATTGGGATTTCCGCTTTTTAGGCTTGCCAAAAGCTCCTTTACTTCCTGGCGCTTCGAGCCTCCGCAGGCTGCAGAGACCTGGGTAAAGCGGCAGGCGCACTGAAGAAAATCCAGATTGTTGTAATTCCGCCACCGTAAAATAGCCTCTTCATGAACCCGGTACATTGGCCGAATCAACTCCATACCCGGGAAGTTCCTGCTGTGAAGCTTTGGCAGCATTCCCTGAAGCTGGGCGCCATAAAACATGGCCATCACTGTAGTCTCAATCACATCGTTAAAGTGGTGGCCCAGAGCAATTTTGGTACAGCCGGCCTCTTGCGCCTGGCGGTACAAATGGCCCCTGCGCATACGGGCGCATAGGTAACAGGGGTTCTTTTCCGCCCAGTCTGCCACAGAAAAAATGTCTGTCTCAAATAGGCGCAAGGGAACCTGGAGCAGCCGGGCGTTCTCCTCCAGCTTTTGCCGGTTGGCCGGGCTATATCCTGGATCCATAGCCAAAAACTCTAGGTGAAAGGGAAACTCAGAGTACCTCTGCAAAAGCTGCATCAATTTAGCCAGCAGCATAGAGTCCTTTCCCCCAGAAATACACACCGCGATCCGATCGTTTTGCTGAATGAGCTGATAGGTCTTTACCGCCGCAATAAAAGGGGCCCAAATCTGTTTTCGATATGTTTTGGTAATACTCCGCTCTGCCGCTTCCCAAGGTTCCATGCTACCGCCCCCCTACACCAGCCAGAGCTTTTATTACTTCTCCAGCCATAATCAGCCCTACCACCGGAGGCACAAAGGCCACGCTGCCTGGAGCCGGTCTCTCCCCTGCCCCCGCGGGAACGGTAAGGGGCTGCTCCTGAGAGTATACCACCTTTAAATGATCTATTCCCCGCTTTTTCAGCTCTCGGCGCATCACCCGGGCCAAAGGGCACACCGAGGTTTGGCTGATATCCGCCACACGAAAGGCAGTGGGATCCAGCTTGTTTCCCGCCCCCATGGCGCTGATTACCGGCACGCCCTCCCTGCTGGCCCTCTCAATGATCGCCAGCTTGGCCGACACCATATCAATGGCGTCCAAGATGTAATCATACCGGGAAAAGTCCAGGTTTTTTCCGGTTTCTGATGTGTAGAAGAAGGGAAATTCCCCCACCTCTGCCGCCGGACTGATTTCCCGCAGCCGCTTTGCAGCCGCATGAGTCTTTGCCTGCCCCAGTGTAACAGTAGTAGCGAAAAGCTGCCGGTTTATGTTGCTCAGGCTGTACTGGTCGCCGTCTATAACATCCAGGGCGCCTATGCCGCAGCGAACCAAGGCCTCGGCGGCGTGACCACCCACGCCCCCAAGGCCGAACACCGCCACCCGGGCCTTTTGCAGGCGCTCCACCGCCTCCCGGCCCAAAAGGAGTTCTTCTCGTGTAAAGGGTGTTTCCATTTCATCCTTCCTTTATTTCCACAGGCAGTAGATCGAACCAGGTCCAGCCCATTGCGTCAAAGCCCAGGGTCAGCAGAATGCTGAACAGGAGCAGTGCGATCCCTTTTATTTTCCGTTTCATCGGGCTCACTTCTCATTATTTTTTGCGCACAAAAGCTTTCTTGGGCATTTTGCAGATGGGGCAGCTCCAGTCTACTGGCAGTTCCTCAAAGCCGAAATTCGGATCCCTGTACTCATAGCCGCAAACAGAACACACAAAGCGCTCTCCGCTCAGCCGCTCCCCGCTGAGCTGGGGCGGCAAATAGGTGGGGGCCAGTTTGGGAGAAATTCCCCGAAGCTTTTCCACATAATACTGGTAGGTCATGGGCTTGTATGGCTCAAACTTTCCGGCTGTCTCACG
>CAJUSM010000003.1:0-59743 GCA_910588935.1 uncultured Oscillospiraceae bacterium | reverse complement strand
CTCACGCCCCCCGGCCATATCGCTGCCAGCAACAATTTCTGCCACGAAAATCTCTTGGCCCCCCACCCGCAGCTGATCCTTCACCTTGCACAGAAACCAGCAGCAGGTATTTTCTTTGATTACCGGCACGCCTTCCATCAGCACTTTATGGCGGATGTTCTCCAGCTTATTCCCGTTGCGGCCAGAGATAAAGCCCAGGGCGCCAATAACAGTGGCAGGGGTATCCTCTGAAAGCACCGAGATGGTGAAAACGCCGCTTTCCTCAATACAGCCGCAGCTATAGTTTTCCAGGTTCATGCTCAGGGCGATTAGGGGCGGGGCAGAAGGAGAGGTTTTTGTCACCTGCATCACCGTATTGACAATACACGCATTGGGGCCATGCTGGTCCTTCACTCCAATGGCGTACATTCCGTAAGATATATTTCCCAGGACTAATGGTTTCATAATTCGCGACCACATTCCTTTCACGATTGATAGATTGCTGAGAGCAGAGCTGCGCAAAAATGCCGGCAGGCGAATTGGGGAGCACAGGGTCTTTCGCTCCCTACAAATTTTTCCGGCAGCTCCAGCGGCGCATTTTGGGCATATGGTTCTTTCTTAGGCAATTGCATTGTTTTTAAAGGCTGGCGGACTTTCACCTCATTTTCTGGCATCTTTCCCGCTACGCGATATCTGCTGAGAGCATTCGCTTATTTCGTCTTACTGATACAGGGTGTATCTCCCGCAGATGCTCTGTACCATACCCTGCAGCTCTTCCACCTTGTCTTCAAAGTGATCTTCCATGGCCAGAGCAATGCATTGGGCAACCTCGTCCATATCTGCTTCTATCAGGCCCCGAGTGGTAACGGCAGGCGTGCCCAGCCGTACGCCGCTGGTTACAAAGGGGCTGCGCCGCTCGCCAGGAACCGTGTTTTTATTTGCGGTAATATAGACCTCGTCCAGCCTGCGCTCCAATTCCTTGCCGGTGAGCTCGCTTTCTTTTAGGTCTACCAGCATCAAGTGATTGTCTGTGCCGCCAGACACCAGCTTTACCCCTCGGTTCATCAGCCCCTTGGCCAAAGCCGCGGCGTTTTTCACCACCTGCTCGCCATACGTCTTGAACGCCGGCTGCAAGGCCTCCCCTAAGCATACGGCTTTGGCGGCGATAATATGCATTAAAGGGCCGCCTTGGGTACCAGGGAAAATAGCCTTGTCGATCTGCTTTGCATACTGTTCTTTGCAGAGAATCAAACCGCCCCGGGGACCCCGAAGGGTTTTATGGGTAGTGGTGGTCACCACATCGGCATACTGGGTGGGGTTCTGGTGGCAACCCGCCGCCACCAAGCCCGCAATATGGGCCATATCCACCATCAGGTAAGCGCCGCAGGTGTTGGCAATCTCCCGGAACTTAGCAAAATCTATGGCCCTGGGATAGGCGCTGGCCCCAGCCACAATCAGCTTAGGCTTTTCCTTCTTTGCCAGCTCCATCACCTTATCATAGTTTATATAGCCTGTATCCGGATCCACCCCATAGGCCACAAAATTGTACAGCGCGCCAGACATATTGACAGGCGAGCCATGGGAAAGGTGGCCCCCCTCAGAAAGGTTCATACCCAGCACAGTGTCGCCAGGCTGAAGGAAAGCAAAATACACCGCCAGATTGGCCTGGGCCCCAGAGTGAGGCTGCACATTGGCATGCTCGGCCCCAAAGAGGCGGCAAGCCCGGTCCCTGGCAATATCCTCTACAATATCCACGCACTGGCAGCCGCCATAATACCGGTGGGCAGGGTAACCTTCCGCGTATTTGTTGGTCAGCACCGAACCCATAGCTGCCATAACCGCCGGAGAAACGATGTTCTCAGAAGCAATCAGCTCCAGGTTCCTGCGCTGGCGGGCCAGTTCCTTTTCCATAGCAGCCCCCACATCGGGATCCTGCGCACTGACAAAGCCAATAGTATCCATTAAATCGTTAAACATAAAATGTGCCTCCTATAAATGATAATTTTAAAGCCATGCTTTCAGCTGTGGTTTTCCCTGCTTTCTTGGGAGAAGAACAATCCCTCCACCAAATTCACAAACAGATCCGGCTGTTTCAGGGCATGGGCCTCGCCGTTCCACCATCCAGTAATCCAACTGGCCTGGGCGGTCAGCTCCCTGCCATCTTTCATCTGATACGTAACAGTCACCTCTGAAGGCGAGCGGGTATCCGCTGGGGTAAAGGGCTGATAGTTGAGAAAGTTTACCAGCCTGCAGGCCGTCTTAATATCCTCTGGATCTGTCACCACCTTGGTGTAGCCTGCGGTTAAAAGTTCCAACCGCACCACGGCTACCTTCTCTGGCTTGGGCCCGCCCCATACAGGAATACCGTTTTGGGCAATAAAAAACGCAGTGGTAATCGCCGTGGTGGCCAAAAAGGTGAACAAAAACCGGAGAATCCACTGGATTT
Source organism: uncultured Oscillospiraceae bacterium (assembly GCA_910588935.1). Lineage (GTDB taxonomy): Bacteria > Bacillota > Clostridia > Oscillospirales > Acutalibacteraceae > Acutalibacter. The sequence continues at coordinate 57,318 of CAJUSM010000003.1, read as the reverse complement.
TCCGCTTTTTTCCAAGGTCTGCTGTTTCCAGTTCCTTTTGTGTTTCAGCCACGCTTTTGTCTCCTTATATCAACCAGCCGGTCCAACAGCCGGTGGGCAGTCTCCTCCTTGCTCATTAGGGGCAGCTGTTCCTCTCCTTCCCGGCTAATCAGAGTCAGTATATTGGTTGATACGCCAAACCCCGCCCCATCTTGGGTTAAGGAATTGGCCGCGATGAGATCCAAGTTCTTCCTTTCCAGTTTTTTTCGGCTGTTTTCCAGCAGGTTCTCTGTTTCCATGCTAAAGCCGCACAGCAGCTGCCCGGGGCGCTTGTGTTGCCCAAGCCAGAGCAAAATATCCTCTGTGCGCTCTAGGGCTAGCTGAAGGTCCCGGCCCCCATCCTCGCCTGCCGCTTTTTTTATTTTGGACTTGGCGACCTGAGCCGGGCGGTAGTCTGCCACAGCCGCTGCCTTTATCATGATATCCTGTTCCCCCGCCCGGGCGGTTACGGCTTGGAACATCTCATCCGCGGTGACAACATCCACCGTTTGCACAAAGGCAGGCTTTTTCAGTTCTACCGGTCCGCTGACCAGGGTCACCTCCGCCCCCCGGTCCGCCGCGGCCCGGGCAATGGCATAGCCCATTCTGCCGGAAGAATGGTTGGTAAGGAAACGCACCGGGTCTACCGCCTCTCGGGTAGGGCCAGCGGTAACCAAAACCCTTAGCCCCGCCAAATCCTTCTGCCAGCGGATTACATGGTCCACTGCCTCCAGCAAATCCTCTGGCTCGGGCATTTTGCCCAGACCCACAGCGCCGCAGGCCAAACGGCCCCTGGCAGGCTCGATTACCTGCCAGCCGTACCGGCGAAGGGTCTTCAGGTTATCCTGGGTTACCGGGTTCTGATACATCCGAGTATTCATGGCAGGGGCAATCAGCTTGGGACAGTCACAGGCCAGAATGGTAGTGGAGAGCATATCGTCCGCAATGCCATGGGCTGCCTTGGCTATTATGTTGGCCGTGGCAGGAGCAACCAACAACACATCGGCCTTATCCGCCAGGGCCACATGCTCCACATGGCTTTGAAAATTCCGGTCGAAGGTATCGATTATGGTTCTGTTATGGGTTAAGGAATCAAAGGTATGGGGAGCAATGAACTCGGTAGCATGGGCAGTCATAACCACCTCTACGTGGTATCCCCTTTGGGTTAGCTTAGAAGCCAGGGCCGCCGCTTTATAGCAGGCAATGCCGCCGGTTACTCCTAACACCACTGTTTTTTTCTCCATATTTTTCCTCCGCTTTTCATTTCCATAAAGTATACCAAATCCAGCGGGGAATGTAAAGGCAGCAAAAGAGCCATTTTTGCATTTCTTTCTCCAAGGGCTTGCAAAAGCTCTAAAAAGCAGGTATAATACCCTTGCCGAAGCAAGCCCCTTTGGCCCGCACCTTTTTGGGCGGGACCAAGCCGGGGCCCCGGCAAAATACAATTGCGCTGCATCACAATTCCTAGCTAAATGGCGTGGATGGCTGAGCGGCAGCAGGAGGTAATCTTTATGACAAATTCCACATCCACCCGTTCAACCCATGCCGCAAACCCGCAGAGCTTAGTGCTCACCGCATTGTTTGCGGCTATTCTGCTGATTATGGGCTTTACCCCACTGGGGCTCATCGATTTGCCCATTATCAAAGCTACGATTCTCCATGTACCGGTAATTCTGGGCTCTGTGCTGCTGGGCCCCGGCCCAGGCGCCTGCCTGGGCGGACTCTTTGGGCTAATCAGCCTTTGGAAAAACACCATGGCCCCCAGCCTGCTAAGCTTTGCTTTCTCCCCCCTGGTTCCTCTGCCTGGGGAAAGCAGCGGGAGCCTTTGGGCTTTGTTCATCTGCTTTGTACCTCGCGTTCTGGTAGGGATCATCCCTTGGTATACCCGAAAATTGACCACAATGATTCCTGGAAACAAAACAGTGCTCAGTGCCGCAGGATACACCCTAGCCGGGCTTTTGGGCTCCATAGTAAATACCGGGCTTGTTATGGGCTCTATGGGGCTGTTCTTAGGGGATGCCTTTGCCGCTGCCCAGGGAATTGACAGCGGCTTGGTTGCCGGGGCTTTGCTGGCCATTGTTTTTGCCAATGGGATACCAGAAGCCTTGGCGGCTGGGGTACTGACCCCCCTTGTGGCTTCCGGGGTAACCAAGGCGCTTAAGCTGGCAAATAAAAAGGAGAGCCGCAAATGATTTTAACCATTGATATTGGCAACACCAACACTGTACTGGGCTGCTGGCAAGACGAAAAGCTGGTTCTAACCATGCGCCTGCACACCAACAGGGACCAAACCGCCGACGAGTACTGCCTGCTTATTGGCAGCCTTCTCTCCCACCGGGGGATAAAGCCCCAGGAACTTTCTGGAGGCATTCTTTCCAGCGTGGTGCCTGAGCTGCGCACCGTGGTAAAAAATGCCATGGAGCTGCTGACAGGAAAAAGCTTTCTGGCCGTTGGCGCGGGACTGAAGACAGGGTTGAATATCCGCATGGACAACCCCGCCCAGCTAGGGGCGGATTTGGTGGTAGACGCTGTGGCATCCCTGGCAAAATACAAGCCGCCCTTAGCAATTTTCGATATGGGCACCGCCACCACCCTCTCTGTGGTTGACGGGGATGGCGCCTATATTGGCGGCATGATTATCCCCGGCCTCCGGCTTTCTGTAGACGCTTTAAGCGCCCGGGCCGCTCAGCTGCCCTATATTCATTTGGGTCCGCCCCAGCACTTTATTGGCAGCAATACCATAGACTGTATGCAGGCCGGCGCGGTATACGGCAGCGCCCTAATGGTGGACGGCCTAATTCAGCGTACCGAGGAGGAGCTTGGCCAGCCTGTTACGGCCGTAGCTACCGGCGGGCTGATGGCGCTAATCCATCCCTATTGCCGCAAGCCTTTGCATTACGATGAAAATCTAATGCTGGAAGGGCTTTATATTCTGTACAAAAAGAATGTGAAGCAATGATTCTATAAAAGGACGCGGTGCAAAAAAGATCATGTCGGCTGATGATTGGCCGGCATGATCTTTTTCAGGCTATGGTCAGGGTTTTTGTGTCTCCAGCCCATTGAGGGCATTTTTTGCATAGGCCTCTAATTCTTCCTTGGTACACAGCTTGACCCCGCTCTCTACAATCTGCTCTTGAAGCAGCGCCGGAAGGGAGTTAAAATAGGCCTTTGCCTGGGGATCCAGGCCACAATTTGCATTTTTCATAGATTTACCTCCGCCTAATTATTTCAATGCGGTCTATAGTTTGACCAGCAGGGGCTCTTTTTATCCTTTTTGCCTGTTTCATTGAATCACACAGCCCAGCCATTCCCTTATAATTAGGCGCTTTATAAGATTTTAGAAAAGCATAAGGCTTGAAGAAATCCCTTGGTTTTTCCATAAACCCCAGTTGTAGTTTCGCCCAAATTGTGCTAGAATAGACCAGATACAGCCGCAGAATCGACGGCACGGCTGAGAAATTAACAAGAAAGGAACGATCCGGGCCCAGAGTGAGTCTTTGCCCGCATCGCAATGGCGATTAGTATGACCAGACGTGAAGCCAGGGAACAGGCCTTTTGCCTGCTGTTTGAACAGGCCCTGGGGGGCGAGGATATGGAGGAGATTATTCTCTCCGCCGCCCAGGCCCGGGACCTTGTGCCCAACTCCTTTGCCGAGAGCCTTGCATATGGCGTAGAGGAAAACCAGGAAAAGATTGACAGGGTTATTACTGAAAATATCCAGGGCTGGAGTCTTAGCCGCCTTTCCAAGGTAGCCCTCACCCTTCTGCGCTTGGCTATATACGAAATGCTCTTTGACAGTTCTATTCCCTCCAGCGTGTCAATTAACGAGGCGGTAGAACTAGGAAAAACCTATGGCGGCGAGGGAGATCCTTCCTACATCAACGGCGTGCTGGGCTCTGTAATGAAAGCCCACTGCCCTCAGGAGGAAAAGTCGTGAAGGTTCTAGGCATTGATACCAGCAACTACACCACCTCAGCCGCCCTTTGCCACGAAGGAAATATTGCCGCAAACCTGAAGCTCCCTTTGCCGGTAGCCTCTGGCCAACGGGGGCTGCGGCAGAGCGAGGCGGTTTTTCACCACACCCGCCAGCTGCCTCGGCTCTTAGAACAGCTGCTGCCGGATAGAGAGCTGGGCATGATTGGCGTGTCTGTCACGCCCCGGCAAGCGGAGGGCTCCTATATGCCCTGCTTTCTCACCGGAAAAGGCTTTGCCCTTGCCATGGGGGCAGCCGCAGGAATTCCGGTGAAATTCTTTTCCCACCAACAGGGGCATATTGCCGCCGCCCTGTATTCTGCCGGAAAACTGGAGCTGCTAAAAGAGAAATTTCTGGCTTTTCATGTTTCCGGGGGCACCACCGAGGCGGTAATGGTTACCCCCGGCCCAGAGGGCGAACCCCAGGCAGCCATACTGGCCCAATCTTTGGATTTAAAGGCTGGCCAGGCAGTAGACCGGGTGGGGTTGATGCTGGGAATGGATTTTCCCTGCGGGCCCCAGCTGGAAAGGGCCGCCTTGGCCTGGGAAGGAAAAATTACCGTAAAGCCGGTTCTGAAAGGGGCAGATTGCTCTCTCTCCGGGATAGAGAACCACTGCAAAGCCATGCTTGCCCAAGGTCATGAGCCGGCAGAAATTGCCTGCTGGTGCCTGGAAGCCATTGTAGCCGCCCTGGACGGAATGTGCAGGCAGCTTTTGGAGGAATACGGCCCGCTGCCTGTTGTTTTTTCCGGCGGTGTCTGCTCCAATTCCATTTTGCAAAAGAGGCTTGCCCAAAAATATAGCGCCTGCTTTGCCACACCGGAGTTTTCGGCTGACAATGCCGCCGGTGTGGCTGTTTTGGCGTATCGATCGAGGTTATGCAAATGACTGGAAACGCGCTGACTGTTACTCAGGTGAACCGCTTTATAAAGTCCCTGATTGAAGGGGACGGCCGCCTAAGCGACATTAGTATTACAGGAGAAATATCAAATTTTACAGATCACTATAAATCCGGCCACCTGTATTTTTCCCTGAAAGATGAGAAATCCGTACTGAAAGCCGTTATGTTTGCAGGGGCTGCCAAACGGCTAAAGTTCCGGCCCGCAGACGGCATGAAGGTGGTTATTCGAGGCCGGGTTTCGGTGTACGAGCCCACTGGCCAGTACCAGCTATACGCGGAGGACATGCAGCCAGACGGCTTAGGCGCCTTAGCGCTGGCTTTTGAGCAGCTAAAAGAAAAGCTATTTGCCCAGGGGCTTTTCGATCCAGCTAAAAAGCGCCCACTCCCACCTTATCCAGAGAAAATTGGAGTAATCACCTCCCCTACCGGCGCGGCTGTTCAGGATATTCTACAAATTATCGGCCGGCGCTGGCCAGTGGCAGAGGTCCTGCTCTGCCCTGTGCTCGTACAGGGGGATATGGCCGCTGGACAGCTTAAAAGCGCCGTTGAGGCCCTAAATCAAGACGCTACCTGCAATGTTATCATCATTGGCAGAGGCGGCGGCTCAATGGAGGATCTCTGGCCCTTTAACGATGAGGCCCTCGCCCGAGCTATAGCTGCCTCTGCAATCCCTGTGGTGTCGGCCGTGGGCCATGAGACCGACTTTACCATATGCGATTTTGCCGCGGATCTGCGGGCTCCCACTCCCAGCGCCGCCGCCGAGCTCTGTACTCCCGCCCGTGCCGGGGAGCTGTCCAATCTGCTGGCCTATAACCGGTATTTTCGAGAAGCCGCAGGGCGAACCGTGGAATACCTGCGGCAAAGTGTGGATCTTCTGGTGCAGGATTCTCCCCTGAGCACGCCCGCCGCTTTTCTCTCGCCTCAGCGCGCAGAGCTGGCCAAGCTCTCCAGCAAGCTACCTGCCGCCTATAAGAGTGTGCTGGAAAACCGCCGCCAGGAGCTGGCCTTGGCCTCTGGCAAGCTGGACGCCCTAAGCCCCTTAAAGGTATTGGCCAGAGGCTACTCTGTAATCTACTGCCAGGGCAAGGCGGTGCGAGACCTGACAGAACTGCCGGCCGGGACCCAAATAGAGCTCCAGGCGGAGAAAGGCCGGCGCCAGGCTAAACTGCTGGAGGCGGAGGCCGTTGAATGAAAATTGAGACAGAACGGCTGGTAATTCGGGAATCCGCCCAGGCAGATAGGAATGGCTAGCAAGAAATTTTGGGGAGAAATGAGTTATGAAAAACTGTGAAGCAGCCTATACCCCAGAAAAAAGCAGGAAGTTTTTAGAGGAGATCTGTAGTGGCAAAAAGGCCGCCTTGGCTGCCCAGATAAAAGACACTGGCAAGGTCATTGGTTACATCCTATTTCATGGAATGGGAGAAAAGCCAGAAGAAAATGTGTATGAGAATGGCTGGATATTTCACCAAAGCTTTTGGAGAAAGGGCCACGCCTATGAGGCCCGCGCTTCGGTGGTGGCCTATGCTTTCCAGGCGCTTCGCGCCCACACAATTTTTCCTCGGGGCAATAGCTCCTGTAAATTCTATGGGGCTGATGCGGAGGCCGAGGACGCCCCTGGAGGGAGTTCAGAAAAGGCAGATCTTGGACAACGATGGAAACGGGAGAGATCCCTACTTTTGTGTGAGCTTTCAGGAAAGCTGGCAAGGCTAAGGGTATGATAAGGAATTATATTACTGGCATAAAGCTAAAAAGCTTGCCCGAACCGAAATCCTATCTTGCCTCCCTGCCGGCAATCAAGTATCTGGCCTCAGTGGAACGGCTCCCCTTTTCCCAGCCTGTTACCTTTTTGGCAGGAGAAAACGGGGCGGGAAAATCCACCTTACTAGAAGCCATTGCCCTATGCTGCGGCTTTAACCCAGAGGGAGGCTCTAGGGACTTTGCGTTTTCCACCCAAGACTCTCACTCAGAGCTGTACAGATTTCTTGCGGTTATCAAGTCGCGGCCGCCCGCCGACGGTTTCTTTTTAAGGGCTGAGAGCTTCTATAATACCGCCAGCTTTCTGGACCAAAACAGCCAGGAGACTAGGACCACCTTAAACCGTTATGGCGGTGTCTCTTTTCATGCCCAGTCCCATGGGGAAGCCTTTCTCTCTTTGGTGACCAATCGCTTTGACGGGAAGGGGCTATACCTGTTAGACGAACCGGAGGCGGCCCTTTCCCCTCAAGGGATTATGAGCCTAATCTGCGCCATTGACAGCCTGGTAAAACAGGATTCTCAGTTTTTGATTGCCACCCACTCCCCTATTTTAATGGCATACCCCAAAGCCCAAATTCTGGAAATCAATGAAAGCGGCATTGGCCCTGTGGATTTCCGGGAAACCCAGCATTACCAGATAACCAAGCTGTTTCTGGATGATCCGGACCGCATGATGAGGTATTTGTTGGATTAGAGCATTTTACCCAGGGATTTAACCTATAATTAAGCATGTACTAATGCACTAGCTGAAAGGAAGACGATTTGAAATGGCCACAAAAAAACTAAAATTTGAGGACGCCATGTCCCGCCTGCAGGAGATTGTTGCCCGCCTGGAAAGCGGCGAGGCCCCTTTGGAGGAGGCTATGGCGCTGTTTGAGGAAGGGGCAAAGCTCTCTGCCCTTTGCTATAATACTTTAGACCGGGCTGAGCTAAAGGTTCGGGAACTGGCCGCTCTGCATCCAGAGGAGGAGCAAAATGATCAATAAATATCGGGAGGGCATTGAAAGCGCTCTGAACCAGTGGATCCCCTGCCCAGGGGCGGATGACCCCGGAGGACAAGTGGTGGAAGCCATGCGCTACAGTCTATTAGCCGGCGGCAAACGGATCCGGCCGGTACTCACTTTGGCTTTCTGCTCCCTATGCGGCGGCGACTGGCAAACCGCCATGCCCGCTGCCTGTGCAGTAGAAATGGTTCACACCTACTCCCTAATCCATGACGACCTGCCCTGTATGGATGACGACGACCTTCGCCGCGGCAGGCCCGCCTGCCATAAAATCTATGGAGAGGCTATTGCGCTTTTGGCGGGAGACGGGCTGCTGACAAAGGCTTTTGAATGTGTAACCAGCCTTCCCGATCCCCAGCGGGCTGTAAAAGCCGCCACATGCCTGGCTCAGCTTTCCGGCTATAAGGGCATGGTGGGAGGCCAATGCATTGACCTCTCTTTGGACGGGAAGGAGGTGGAGCTGGCGCTGCTGAAAACAATGGACCGCAAAAAGACTGTAGCCCTTATTGCCGCCGCCTGCCGGGTTGGCTGCATTGCCGCAGGGGCAGGCAGCAAGGAATTGGAGGCTGCCAGCAGATATGCCAAAGGCCTGGGCATGGCTTTCCAGATTCGGGACGATATTTTGGATGTAACCGGCGATGCCGGCAAGCTGGGAAAAAACACCGGCATGGACTCTGCCCACGACAAACGAAACTATGTGAGCCTTCTGGGAATTGAAAAGGCGCAGGCGTTGGTAGAACGCTACACCAATCTGGCCATTGAGGCCCTGGCGGACTTTCCTCTTGGGTTTGGGATGCTGCGGGACTTGGCTCTTTCTCTGGCAGAAAGGGAGAGCTAGTGCGCCGGCTGACCTATCGGATTCCCCGGCAGTGGGATGGAAAGCCTGTAAAAGCCTATGCCAGAGGCTGTTTGGAGCTCTCTGCCAAGGCCTTTGCTGGCCAAAAATTTGAGAATGGGATGTTTCTCAACGAACAGCCCTGCCGAGCCAACACCATTCTCCACTCAGGCGACTCTCTATGTTTTTTCCTGCCAGAGGAGCCGGCCGGTTACCCCGCCGCCCCCTTACCGCTGGATATTCTGTGGGAAACAGAGGACTACCTGCTGGCCCTTAAGCCCCCCGCCATGCCTGTTCATCCCTCTCCTGGCCACGACAGAGACAGCCTGCTGAACGCGGTGGCTTGGCATAATCAGGTTACAAACCAGGCCTACAGAGTTAGGCCTCTTTACCGGTTAGATAAGGATACCAGCGGCCTGCTGCCCTTGGCCAAGCACCGCATCGCGGCTGGAGCAAAGCTGGAAAAGCGTTATCTGGCTCTGTGCCAAGGAAAGCTGAAAGGCAGCGGGGTGGTCGATACTCCCATTGGCCTGGCTCCAGGAAGTAAAATCCGCCGGGAATGCGGCCGGGGACAGCCAGCCATTACCCACTGGCAAGCCCTGGCCGGGGACGGTTTCCACACCTTGGTGGCCCTCAACCTAGAAACCGGGCGAACCCACCAGATTAGAGTCCATATGGCTTATATTGGCCACCCTCTGGCTGGGGATGACCTATACGGCGGCAGCTTGGCCGTTGTCTCCCGGCAGGCGCTGCACTGCTGCTCTCTGCGGTTGGAATGCCCCGCATTGGGAGTGGCCCAGGAATTTTACGCCCCCCTGCCGCAAGACCTCCTCTCTGCTTTCCCGTGGGCGGAAACACCCTCACAGCCCATAAAGAAATTAGGAAAGGCAAACTGATTCTATGGACATTGCGGCGCTAAGCCCTGAAAACAAAAAGGACACCAACCGGGCGAATCGGCCTTTTTAAGATCATTGCCCGGCTGAGGCCTGTGGTTTTTTATGGCAAATGGGCTGTACAGAGGAATTATATGATCGGCCCTATTTGAAAACCTCCCCGGATGGCGGCGAATACATAGGCCAGCTGGCACTGCGGGAGGATTGAAACAGATAGGCGGGGGAAATACCCCGCTGTATTGCAGTTTCCCTTTGCCAGTGTGTGAGGAAACCGCCATATTCTGGAATATGAAATTCTAAAAAATTCCTGCCGCTGGTTTTTTGTCAAAATCTGCTATATTGCTATTATGAGGAGGCTTAACATGCCTGCATGCATCACCCACAATCAATTTGCCCAGGATGTGCTAACCCAGCTGAGCTCCCCCGCCGCCGACCTGTGCGCTTTTTTCTGGGGGGCCCAGGGGCCCGATTTTCTGTTTTGTCACCGGTACTTCCAGGTGTCTGCCCGGAAAGGGCAGCGGTCCTTGCAGGAGTATGGCTCTGCCCTGCACAAAACCCCGCCCTCCCAAACGCTTTCCGCCATGCGGAATTTTCTTGCCCACCATAGCAACCCCACATACCGCTCTTATATACTTGGTTTTATATGTCATTATGCTTTAGACTCTACCGCCCATCCCTATATAAACGCCAGGGCCGTCCAGCTGGCCGCCCAGCGCCCCAATGAGAACACCTCCACCATGCATGGCGAAATCGAGTCTGCTTTAGACGCTATCGTGCTCCGCTGGAAAACCGGAGCTCTGCCCTCCCAGGTCCGGCTAAAAGATTTGTTCCCCAAAAACGAAGGAGTTCAACGTCAGATTGCCTGCCTTTACCGGGAACTGCTTTTCGCTGTTTACCGCCAGGATGTGCCGGAGCAGTCTCTGTATCAGGCTACCAACGACGCCCACTTTCTCTTTGCCTGCTCCACCGACCGCACCGGGCTGAAGCGCAGCTTTTTCAACCGCTTGGAGCAGGGAAGGCCCCACTATGTTACTTCTCATCTGGTTCCGATTACCGAAGACCCGGAAATGGATTACGCCAACACTCAGCACGAAAAATGGCGCTGGAAGGACCTTGCCAGCTGCCAGGATTTTTTCCAGCTGTATGAACATGCCTTGGCACTGGCCCTAGAGCTGGGGAATCATTTTGACACAGTGGATTTTAAAGGGGCTACAGGCGATAGGCCCTTTGGCTGAATCCCAGAAGGTTCTTATGAGGAGATTCCCCGGGCTGTTTCATCCAAAAACTCAAATACAGGGAGGCCGGCCATGAACCCAAACAGAATTACGCTGGAGAAGCTGACAGAAGCCAACTTTTCCCAGATAAAAAGAATCCGCCGGGAGGATATTAGCGAAGACTTTGTGGACTCTGCGGATACCTTGATGGAGCTCACTCTATATGGCTCAGAGCATCATTGTCTAGGCTGTACCTATGCCATAAAATATGGCAGGGCATATATTGGCGTGCTGCTGCTGGGAGAAGCTTTGGCCTGGGCCACAGATCCTGTGGAAATGCAAGGCGTCCCCTTTTACCGGCTCATGGGTTTTGTGCTGGACAAACGCTGCAGGGGAAACGGAATTGGGGGCATTGTGCTGGAGATGGCCATAGCAGATTGCTTCCGCTCTTTTGGCACGCGGCCCATTGCCCTAGGCTGTCACCGGGACAACCAACGGGCCGCGGATTTCTACCTGCGCCACGGCTTTGTCCCCAACCCTGCCATGGATGGAAACGACCGGTATTACCTGCGGTATCCAGAATCTTGAAGCCGCCTTTCTTGCTTCGAAATCTTGACAAACAGCCCCACCGGTGGTATAGTATTCACAAATAACACGCTAAGGCTATGGCGTTTCACGCCACTGCTTGGACATTTCACCTTATTAAAGCTGTACAAAAAATGAATGATCCCGGCCAAAAAGCTGCACCCCTTCAAATCCTTTTTGAATGGGTGCGCAACTCTTATTTATGCAAATACGCCGGGAGTTTTACAGAATGGGGACTTCTACTATGCTATCTATCGACAAAGTTTTTCACGCTTCGGTGGTCCTAAAAAATATAATACGCAATACGGCCATTGTCCACACCGAAGGCATTACCGACTGCTGCTCCTTATACTTAAAGCCCGAAAACCTGCAAAAAACCGGTTCTTTTAAGCTGCGGGGCTCGGGATACAAGATTTCCATGCTCTCTGACGAAGAAAAACAACGAGGGGTCATTGCCTGCTCTGCCGGAAACCATGCCCAGGGCGTGGCCCTTGCCGCTACCAAAAGCGGCGTAGAGTCCCTAATCTGCCTGCCAGACAGCGCCCCTATCTCTAAAATTGAAGCCACAAAAAAGTATGGCGCCCAAGTTTGCTTAGTGGAGGGCGTATATGACGACGCCTATTGCCGGGCTTTGGAACTGAAAGAGGAAAAAGGTTACACCTTTGTTCATCCCTTTGACGATGAGGACGTAATTGCCGGCCAGGGAACCATCGGGTTGGAAATTGTCCAGGAATTTAACGATGTGGACGCTGTGCTGGTGCCCATTGGAGGGGGCGGGCTGATCTCTGGGGTAGCTTTTGCCATTAAATCCCTGAACCCCTCAATTAAGGTTTACGGCGTTCAGGCAGCAGGGGCTCCCAGCATGTTTCACTCTGTCCGGGAGGGCTCTATTGGCTGCTTGGAAAGCGTTTCTACCATTGCCGACGGCATTGCGGTGAAACAGCCTGGGGAGCACACCTTTGAGCTGGTGCAAAAATATGTGGACGACATTGCCTTAGTAACGGAAGATGAGATCTCCTCGGCGATTCTGGCCCTGATTGAAAAGCAAAAAATGATTGCCGAAGGAGCGGGCGCGGTGTCTGTTGCCGCAGCCATGTTTGGCAAATTCCCTCTGCAGGGCAAGCGGGTAGTCAGCCTGATTTCTGGGGGCAACATCGATGTTACCATTTTGTCCCGGGTGATTGAGCGGGGCTTAATGAAGTCCGGCCGGTCCAGTACCCTTGTAATTGAACTGATCGACAAACCTGGCCAGCTCCAGAATGTCTCCCGGATTATTGCCGAGCAAGGGGGCAATGTAACCAGCGTGCAATATGAGCGGGCGGGAGAGATCGAGAGCATTAACGGCTGCTACCTGAAAATCGGCATGGAAACCCGGAACTACGCCCATGTGCAGATGATCGCCTCGGCACTGACAGACAATGGCTTTAAGCTGGTGCAGGCGGGATAAAAGGCCTTTATGGAGTCCACCGGGCTAATCGGCATGGATGGGAGCGTTCTTCACTGCTGTCATTTTGGCTTTGGAAACAAGAGGCGGCTATGGCGCCACATGGCAGTCTCCTCTCCCACCATCTGCCGGCAATTATATTATAAAATATACACTATGGAGGAAGTTTCGCTATGAATCAATTTGTCCGGACATTGGCCTGGATTGCGGCGGGGGCCGCCGCGGGCTTTGCCTACGCCAGGCTGGCAAAAAAGAAACAGGACAGCATATCCGCCCCTCAGGCTCTACGCCACTCCGGCACCCGTACCATTGAAACAGATCGGCTGATTCTGCGGCGCTTTACCGTGGAAGACGCCCCTGCTATGTACAGCAACTGGGCCAGCGACCCAGAGGTCACCCGGTTTCTCACTTGGCAGCCCCATGTAAGCCCAGAGGCCACTGCCGAACTGCTGCGGGATTGGTGCGGCCGGTATGAAAACGGCTACTTCTACCAGTGGGCCATTGAGCTGAAAGAGTTGGGAGAGCCCATTGGCACCATCAGCGTGGTGGAACAAAACGATGACCTGAAAAAGGCCCACATTGGCTACTGCATTGGCAAGCTGTGGTGGAACCAAGGCATTATGACCGAGGCCCTTTCCGCTGTGATTGACTTCCTGTTCAGCGAAGGATATCAGAGGCTGGACAGCCGCCACGACCCCAATAACCCGCACTCTGGCAAGGTAATGGAAAAATGCGGCATGACATACGAGGGTACCCTGCGGAATTACGACTGGAATAACCAAGGGTACTGCGATGCCTGCTTCTACTCCATTCTTTCTTCTGACCGGAAGTAAAGAAGCAAAAACCAGGCTGGGTTACACTTTCTATTAGGAAGAGAGATAAAATCAAAAGCCCAGTCTCTACACCTAAATGTATGGTATATTCATAAAGCAACAGTCAACCAATTACCTAACATATTTTTTAAGGAGAGAGTTTTCATGAGCAAAATTGTGTTTACCGAGAACGCCCCCGCCGCCATCGGCCCTTATTCCCAGGCGCTAACCGTGGGAAACCTGGTCTTTACCTCTGGCCAGATTCCCATTGATCCTGCTACCGGAAATGTAGAAAGCCATACCATAGAGGGCCAAACCCAACAGGTATGCAAAAATCTGGCCGCTGTGCTGGAGTCCGCGGGCAGCTCTTTGGAAAAAGTGGTAAAGACCACCTGCTTTCTCAGCGATATGGGGAATTTTGCCGCTTTTAACCAGGTATACGCCCAGTATTTTACCGGCAAGCCCGCCCGTTCCTGTGTGGCTGTAAAAGAGCTGCCCAAAGGTGTGCTGGCCGAGGTTGAGGCCATTGCCGAAATCTAAAAGCTCTTTCCCAGTCTATGGGAAAGCAGAAAGGAAGTGGTTTGAAAAATGAGATTATCCGGCGCGGATATTATTGTGAAAACAATTATTGAGCAGGGCTGCGATGTGGTTTTTGGTTACCCCGGCGGCCAGATTATCAATGTTTACGATTCCCTGTATAAATACAGAGACGAGCTCCGCCATGTGCTTACCGCCCATGAGCAGGGCGCGACCCACGCTGCAGACGGCTATGCCCGGGCCAGCGGAAAGCCTGGCGTGGTGATTGCCACCTCGGGGCCAGGGGCAACCAACCTGGTTACCGGCATTGCCACCGCCTACCTGGACTCTGTGCCCCTGGTGGCCATTACGGGCAATGTGCCCACCCCGCAGCTGGGCACAGACAGCTTTCAGGAAATCGACATTACCGGCATTACCCTGCCCATTACCAAGCACAACTACGTGGTGGGCAAGGTAGAAGAGCTGGCTGATACCATCCGAGAGGCTTTCTGCCTGGCGATGTCCGACCGGCCAGGGCCGGTACTGGTAGACGTGCCCAAAGATATCCAGATTGCCATGTGCGACTATGAGCCCCAGCCGCCTGTTACGGCAGACGAGAAATTCCCCTCCAAAGAGGTACGCATCCAGGAGGCCGCAAAATGCATTAACGAGGCCCAGCGCCCTTACATCTACTTTGGCGGCGGATTGATTAACTCCGGCGCCGGAGAAGAGCTGCTGTCTTTGGCCGACCGGCTGGACGCCCCTATTGGCTGCTCCTTTATGGGCATATCAGGGGTTCCCACCCAGCATCCCCGGTTTTTAGGAATGCAGGGGATGCACGGCCACTATGCCTCTTCTATGGCCATGCACAGCGCAGATTGCATCATCGCCCTGGGGGTACGGTTTAACGACCGGGTCACCGGCAACCGAGAGCGGTTTGCCACCAGGGCCCAGATCGTCCATATCGATATTGACGGCGCGGAGCTGGCCAAGAACATCTCCCCTGCCCACGCCCTGCGCGGGGACCTGAAGCTGACCCTGCAAAAGCTTTTGCCCTTGCTCAAGCAGAAAAGCCATCCCCAATGGCAGCAGGCCATTCGCCAGCTGCGCAACGACGAGCAGTGGTCCCTAGACCACCGGGAGGATATGACGCCCCGAAACGTTCTGCAAGCCCTAAACCGCTTTACCAAAGGGGTGCTGCCTGTGGCCACCGATGTAGGCCAGCACCAGATGTGGGCAGCCCAGACCCTGCAGTTTAAGGACTGCCGGCGATTTATTTCCAGCGGCGGCCTGGGCACTATGGGCTTTGGGCTGGGGGCGGCCATTGGGGCCCAGCTGGCCACCGGGAAACGGACGGTACTGGTCACCGGCGACGGCAGCTTTGGCATGTGCCTCCATGAACTTGCCACCGCTGTGCATGAAAAAATCCCCCTAGTGATTCTGTTGATGAACAATGGGGTGCTGGGCATGGTGCGCCAGTGGCAAACCCTGTTTTTTGATAAGCACTACTCCAATACGGTTCTGGACCGAGCCACGAACTTTGTAGCCTTGGCCCATGCCTTTGGCGCTGAGGCCATGCGGGTAGAAAATCTCCCGCAGCTGGACCAGGCCCTGGAAAAGGCCTTTTCGTGGGACGGCCCCTTCCTGGTCGAGTGCATAATTGACAAGGATGAGTTCGTGCTGCCTATGCTGCCCCCCGGCGGCTCTATGGACGACATTATTGTAAAGGTGGGTGAATGATATGGAGAGCTTTACTCTGGCTGTGCTGGTAAAGAACCAGTTTGGGGTGCTAAACCGAGTGACCAGCATGTTCCGGCGGCGGCGGTTCAATATCAAAAGCCTAAGCGTCAGTGAAACGGAGTCGGACACCCGCTCCCGAATCACCATTACCTCAGACGGCGGGGGCCGGGAAAAGGATCAGCTCATCGACCAGCTGTACAAGCTGCCGGTAGTCATCTCCATCCAGGAGCTGGGGGATGAAGATTCTGTAACCTGCGAGCTGCTGCTGCTAAAAGTGGAAAACCGGCCTGAGTGCCGCAGCGACGTGCACGCGGCGGCGGACGCTTTTGGGGCCAAAACCGTGGACTACACCCGGGACTCAGTAGTAATGCAGATGATGGATATTCCTAGAAATATTGACGCCTTTATTGACATTATGCAGGATTACACGATTTTGGAAATCTGCCGTACCGGGGCCATCTCTTTAGAGCGGGGCGGAATGACCATTGAGAAGAAAACTGAGATTTACTAAACCCCTGTACCTGCTATACAATGCCGCCCGAACCCGCAGTTTCCTAATCTGTTTCAATTAGAGAACCACCGGGCAGGGAACGGACAGACAGAATCGTTAAGTCTCTCGGCCTCATCTGTAATATTTTTTGAAAGATTTCTCTGAAATTTATCATAGATTTAGGGCGTTAGGAAAGATTTAAGCGCCAGGGTGCTTTGTGGCCTTAGGCCCCCTGGCCCTGGAGGGAGCTGTTTCTTGGTGTAATTTTTAGGGAATGTTTCCTATTTTTCCGCGTGTTTTCTCCTTGATTTTGAGAGCAATGCCTTGGGGGCCGCCTCAAACCCGCCAGACGCCTAGAACGCGAAAGCCGCCGCATCTTTGCGCCGGGCTTGCCGTTCTTTATGATAGTTTCTTAAATCAGCTGTCAGTTTTTTAGTATATATATTTTTGAAAAGAGGTTTTCTATTATGGCAAAAATTTTCTATCAGCAGGACTGCGATCTTCAGAGGCTCAGCGGCAAAACCGTGGCTATCATCGGCTATGGTTCCCAGGGCCACGCCCACGCCCTGAACCTGAAGGACAGCGGCGTTAACGTAATTGTGGGCCTGTATGAGGGAAGCAAAAGCTGGGCTAAGGCCGAAAGCCAGGGCCTTAAGGTGATGACCTCCGCCGAGGCCGCCAAGGCAGCCGACATCATCATGATCCTAATCAATGATGAGAAGCAGGCCAAGCTCTACAAAGAGAGCATTGAGCCCAACCTGACCGAGGGCAAAACCCTGGCCTTTGCCCATGGCTTTAACATCCACTTTGGCTGCATTAAGCCTCCCAAGAATGTAAATGTCATCATGATCGCCCCCAAGGGTCCCGGCCACACTGTGCGCAGCGAATACCAGGCCGGCAAGGGTGTGCCCTGCCTTATTGCCGTAGAGCAGGACGCCACCGGCGATGCCTGGGATATCGGCTTGGCCTATGCTCTTGGCATTGGCGGCGCCCGGGCTGGGGTGCTGGAAACCACCTTCCGCACTGAGACCGAAACCGACCTGTTCGGCGAGCAGGCCGTGCTGTGCGGCGGCGTGTGCGCTCTGATGCAGGCTGGCTACGAGACTCTGGTTGAGGCTGGATACGACCCCCGGAACGCCTACTTTGAGTGCATACACGAGATGAAGCTGATTGTAGACCTGATTTACCAGAGCGGCTTTGCCGGCATGCGCTACTCCATTAGCAACACCGCAGAGTACGGCGACTACATTACCGGCCCCAAGATCATTACCGAAGAGACCAAGAAGAGCATGAAGAAGATTCTCAAGGACATCCAAGACGGCAGCTTTGCCAAGGATTTTCTGCTGGATATGTCCGACGCGGGCAGCCAGGTGCATTTCAACGCCATGCGCAAGCTGGCCAGCGAGCATCCCTCCGAGGTGGTAGGGGCGGATATCCGCAAGCTGTACAGCTGGAGCGATGAGGATAAGCTGATCAACAACTAAGCAACGGCAAAGCGGAGAATATGCTATGGGCAAAAAGCACAAGATTATTCCGTATCTAGCTTTCAATGGAAACTGCGAGGAAGCCCTGCACACCTATATAGAGGCTTTCGGCGGAGAAATCTATAATATGTCCCGCTGGGACCAGCAGAATTGCGAGAACCCCCAGCAGATTGGAAAGGTCATGCATGTGGAGTTTGCCCTGGGCAATACCCACATGGGGGCAGGCGACAGCTTCGACTTTACCGGGGAGAACCCCGACATCAAGCTGATGGTGCATATGGACTCTATAAAAGAGGCACAGCACGCCATCGAAACACTGTCTCAGGACGGCGGAACCGTTCTTTCCCCTCTGCACCCTCACCCCGCCCCAGACGATGGCGGCTGCGGCGCCATGACCCGGGACCGGTTCGGGTATCTCTGGATTATCACCTGCCCGAACCCGGACAAGCACTAAGCGCCTATGGAACAGAGGTCTTTTGGGACGCCTGATGAACTTGGCCTGAAATCCATCTCGCCACAGCTCGGCTACTGGCCTGCCAGCGCAGAACCCCTGTGCGCGGATATTTTCGTCTACAGGGGCCTGAAGGGGCTTTGGCTCTTTGATATTGGCTATGGCGATAAGGCGTTGGAAAGGGTAAGGGCCCTGCTGGAACCCTGTCGGGTGGTTATCTCCCACTTTCACCAGGACCATATGGGAAACCTGCCCCAAACCGCTTGGGATGAACTCTATGCAGGGCAGTATACTCTGCGGCATATAAAAAGGGCTGGCCAGGCGGTTACAAGTTATATAGAGCCAGAGCCAGGGGTGCGCCTATTCCCTATCCCCTCCTGCCACGCCAAGGGCTGCATTGGCATGGAGATTGACAGAACCTACGCTTTGCTGGGCGATGCTACATACTGCACCTCCCGACCCCCCCAGGGCAGGCCGGCCTACAATGCCACCCTGCTGCTGGATACCATCCGCACCCTGGAGGGGTTGAAGGCTCCCTGGTTTCTGTTGAGCCACGGGGAACCCCTGGTGCGGCCCAGGGAAGAAATTCTGGGGGAGCTGCGGGAGATTTACCGTATGCGGACCCAGGGCGAAGCGTATATTTTCGTGGAATAAGCGAAAGGACGGCGGAAACATGACAGACCAGGAAAAGCAGCAGATGCAAAAACAGCTGTTTGACATTTACAGCGGCATTTTGTTCAACAACCAGGCTTTTGCCCCCGGCCGGGCGGCGAAAATTGCCTACGATTTCCACTGCCCGGAATACCGGGAGCTCATTGACAAGTACCATATTGACCAAATTGCCGGGGAGGGCACGGAATTTCAGCGGGCCGGGCGGCTGCTCCACTGGATGTCGCCCCGGCTGAAGCATAAGCCCGATTATGACAACCATATCCCCTGCAACGCCCTGGATTTGCTGGAGTACAGCCTGGATAAGCCAGAGCAGGGCATCAACTGCCTCAACAAAGCCAAGATTCTTGGGGAATGCTGCCTTGCCCTGGGCATTTACGCCCGGCGGGTATACATAATGCCCTGCTCCCCCTACGATGGGGACAACCATGTGGTGACGGAGATTTATGATTCCCGGTCGGGCTGGGTTATGCTGGATCCTTCTATGGACGGCTGGGTAATCGATGAAAGGGGAAAGCCCCTGTCCGTGCTGGAGATGCGGAAGAAATTTGCCCTTCAGCTGCCGGCGTCCTTCGCGGCCTACGGAGAAGACAATGCCGACATTTCCGCTCTGCAGGACATCCACCTGGAAGACAACGCCTACTACTGCAAAAACCTGTTCCGAATTGGCGTGGACTGCCGCAATGCTTTCGGCGCGGGGGCGCGGGGCGCCGCTTTCTGGCTGATCCCTGTCGGGCATTCGGTGAAGGAGTGCATTCTTGCGAATATCCATTACCGTATAAGGTGCTATCCGCCGGGAAAAGAGCGGTTTGAAACATGGCTGGCCCAGGCCCAGGATGAGCCGGAGCCGGAACCTTGGGATATTTCAAGTATGGAGATGAAGCCATGAAACGATTGTTATGCCTCCTGCTGGCCCTGTGCCTTGCATTGGGGCTTTGCGGGTGCCAGTTCATCACCAGGGAGATCATCGAAAGGGACGCCGCTGCCTCAGAGGGTACCGTGCTGAAATCGAACATTGACGAGCTCTCTGACGCGGACGACGGGGCGCTCTATGAGCACGGGGTGGAGCTGGCGGAACTGCTGCAGGAAATGCTCAGCTCGCCGGAATATTTTGAGCTGATGAGCGGCTCCGAGCAGTTGAGCCAGGTAATCGACCCGCTGATGGGCGCCGACCTGTCTGAGCCGGAAAGCGCCTGCATGGTCACCCTTTCCGAAGACGCGCTGCCGCTGCTGATGGACGCGGCGGAGGTGGATATGGACCAGTTCTCTGACAAGCTGCAGCGCTTTCTGGAGCGCAGGATGTTCCAATCCGTGCCCAGCATCCTGAACTCCAGGCAGGGCGCGGAAACCCTGGCTGCGGCCAGCATTCTCACCGTATCCGATGCCTGGGCAGAGGCGAGCCCGGAGCAGGGGTGCTGCCTGATACTCAACTACCTTGACGCCTGCCCGGTGATGGTGTCCTTCTGGGGCGGGGACGGGCTTATTGAGGGCACGGCCACCCTGCTCATCGGCACAGTCCTGGAGGAGGATTCCATAGAGGAAACGGCGAAGCTGTTCCGCCAGCTGGGCATAAGCGGCATCCACGTAAGAAAGCTGGACATGAACGGAAGCACCTGAACGAGGAAATAAAGCCTCAGAATGCAGAGAAAAAAGCGTAATGAAAAGCCGGGGCAGGGCAAAAACGAGGCACGCCAAGCGGATTTCCCGAAGGAAAAGCGTAAGGCCCAGATGCCAGAACGAAGCAAGAAAAGTTTCACAGCTTTCGCAAAATCAAAAAAACCGAGCGCCGGTCTACGCTGCCGCTTCGGTCGGTGCTGGGCTGCACCCGAGCCGGCAGGCGAAACTGTAATCCCGAAACCTCTTCGCCGGCCTAACAGACATTCCTGTGCTCTTCTCACCGATTCCTCGTTTTGAACACTCCCGGCACAAACAAAAGCTGACCAAATCAGGGTGGGGCTTCGCCCTGCCCTGTAATTTTCAGTAAGGAGAAATCACTATGGTAAGCGATAAAATCAAATTGACGCCCCAGAACGCCCCCCACCGGGCGCTGTACCACGCCCTGGGCCTCACCGAAGAGGAGATCGCCCGGCCTTTGGTAGGCATTGTCAGCAGCTATAACGAGATTGTGCCTGGGCACATGAACATTGACAAAATCGTGGACGCGGTAAAGCTGGGCGTGGCCATGGCCGGGGGAACCCCCATTGTGTTCCCTGCCATCGCCGTGTGCGACGGCATTGCTATGGGCCATGTGGGCATGAAGTACTCCCTGGTTACCCGTGACCTGATTGCCGACTCTACCGAAGCCATGGCCATGGCCCACGGCTTTGACGCCCTGGTAATGGTGCCCAACTGCGACAAAAACGTCCCTGGCCTGCTGATGGCCGCTGCCAGGCTGAACCTGCCTACCGTGTTTGTCAGCGGCGGACCTATGCTGGCCGGCCATGTAGACGGATGCAAAACCAGCTTCTCCTCTATCTCTGAGGCGGTGGGTGAGTTCAACGCCGGTAAGATCACGGAAGAAAAGCTTCGGGAATACGAGCGAAAAACCTGCCCCAGCTGTGGCTCCTGCTCCGGTATGTATACCGCTAACTCCATGAACTGCCTCACAGAAGTGCTGGGCATGGGCCTGCAGGGCAACGGCACCATTCCCGCTGTGTACTCCGCTCGGATTGAGCTGGCAAAACACGCGGGCATGGCAGTGATGGACATGGTGAAAAAGGACATCCGCCCTCGAGACATTATGACAAAAGAGGCTTTTCACAACGCCCTTACTGTGGACATGGCCTTGGGCTGCTCCACCAATTCCATGCTTCACCTGCCTGCCATTGCCCACGAGTGCGGCATTGAAATCGACCTGGATATTGCCAACGCGATCAGCGAAAAGACCCCCAACCTCTGCCACCTGGCCCCCGCTGGGCGCACCTATGTGGAGGATCTGGACGAAGCCGGAGGCGTATACGCCATTATGCATGAGCTGAACAAAAAAGGCCTGCTAAATACCGGCTGCATCACCGTAACCGGTAAGACTGTGGCCGAGAATATCGCCAACACCCCCAACCGAAACCCCGAGGTTATCCGGCCCATTGAGAATCCCTATTCTCAAACCGGAGGCATCGCCGTGCTAAAGGGCAACCTGGCCCCGGAGGGCAGCGTGGTAAAGCGCTCCGCCGTACTGCCGGAAATGCTGGTTCATGAGGGCCCAGCCCGGGTGTTCCAGTGTGAAGAGGACGCCCAGGCTGCCATCAATGCTGGAAAAATTCAGCCTGGAGACGTGGGGGTTATTCGGTACGAGGGGCCAAAGGGGGGGCCGGGAATGCGGGAAATGCTTAACCCCACCTCTGCCATTATGGGCATGGGCCTGGGGAACTCTGTGGCCCTGATTACCGACGGCCGGTTCAGCGGCGCCACCCGAGGAGCCTGCGTAGGCCATGTGTCCCCAGAGGCGGCTAGCGGCGGCCCCATTGGCATTGTAAACGAAGGGGACATCATCAGCATTGACATACCGGGAAATTCCATTGAGCTGAAGATCAGCCAGGAGGAGTATGAGGCCAGGATGGCGGCCTTTGTTCCAGAAAAGAAGACGCTCTCCGGCTACTTGAAACGCTATGCCGCCCTGGTTTCCAGCGGCGCGAAGGGCGCGGTGCTGAACGGATGAATACTTTGGACTTACCCCAACTCTCCCTGCGGCTGCGGTCCATGACGGTATTCCGGAATCTGCTGGCCGACCCGGTGCTGGCCGGGCTGCTGGATTTTATGGCCTGCCCTCCGGAAAACACAGAATCCGCTGTGGCGGCCTACGCCGAATTTGTGGCCAGGCTATACCAGGCAGGGTATGTAAACCTTACTGACTACATCAAAGACCGAATTGACGACAACGAAAACATCTATATCCGCACAGTGGGCGCTGGGCACAGGCCCTCTCCCCTGCTGGCGGAAAGCGCCTTAGCGGACCTGGCCGCCCTGGAGGCAGCGGCCTCTCTGGAGTGTAAAGCCCTGGCCGGCTATTTGGGTTACCCTGACTTTCTGCCCCGGTTTGAAAGTCATAAAGAAAATTTCCGCCGCAGCTACCAAAACCGGGCAGATCATATCAACCAGTATGGCTACGGCATATACGCCAGATACCATGTGTTCTGCGTGGACGCCAAGGGAAGTATTGTCCCCGTGGGCAGCCCGGACCCGGTACGGCTGGAGGATTTGATTGACTACCAACGGGAAAAAGAGATTATTGTAGGCAACACCCTGGCTCTGCTGGAGGGAAAGCCTGCCGCTAATATGCTGCTTACCGGAGACGCGGGTACTGGAAAATCCTCCACAGTAAAGGCTGTGGCCAACGAGTATAGGGCCAGAGGCCTGCGGATTTTGGAGGTGCGCAAGGAGCAGCTCCACGGCATCCCCTCCATTCTGGCAGAGCTTAACGAAAATCCCCTGAAATTTATTTTGTTTATTGATGACCTCTCTTTTCAGAAGGATGACGACAACTTTAGCGCGTTAAAGGCCATGCTAGAGGGTTCCGTGTCCGCCAAGTCCAAAAATGTGGTGATTTACGCCACCAGTAACCGCCGGCACCTGGTAAAAGAACGGTTTTCCGACAGGGATGTGGACGAGGTACACCGGAACGACGCCATGCAGGAAACCGTGTCCCTTTCCGAGCGTTTTGGGTTGCGGGTAACCTTCCTGCGGCCGGACAAAGCCACCTACTTAAACATTGTGCGCAGGCTGGCCCAGCAGGCCGGCCTGGACGAGGAAGATCCGGAGCTGCTGCTGGCCGCGGAGCGCTTTGCCCTAAACCGCAGCGCCCGGTCTGCCCGGGCTGCCAGGCAGTTCATTGACAGCCTGCTTTCCGGCGGAGAGGCAAGAATCTAGAAGTAAGAAAGGGCGCGGGATGCCGTGCTCTTTTTTCTGTGCATTTTGTTCTGTTTTCTTGACTTTTCCCCTGGGATAGTTTATAATGTGTTTAAATATTGCACGAAGACGGAGGGCAAGTTTATGTTCAGAAAGTTTTTGAGCCTAGTGCTTTGTTTCGCTGTGGTGATGGGGGTTGCGATTGTGCCGGCGGAGGCAAGTCCGCCTCCTACTAAATATATAGTAACTCTTCATTCCAATCAAGGAAGTGGCCAAGACAAGACTACAACCAAAGAGGTTGCGGATGGAGATTCTTATACAATCCCTAGTTACAATGACGTAAGCTTTACTAAACCAACGGGAAAGGTTTTCTCAGGTTGGGCATATGATGCGGCTGGGAGTAACTTAGTTACAGACAAAACAATTACAGTCACAAAGAATATTGATCTTTACGCCATTTGGGTATATGGCACCTTTAAAGTCACCTTTGATCTGAACTATAGTAATGCACCTGCTGTTATTCCCCCTGAAATCCAAGTGACCTATGATGACACAAACTATGGCGATAAGTGTCCTGCGGACCCTACCCGTGAAGGATATCAGTTTAAAGGCTGGTTTGACAACAAAAATGGAGTTGGTAAGCCCATTGATTTAACCGCCGCTGTTAAAATTACTGCTGATACTATCCTATACGCCAAATGGACGCCTTTGGACGTGGAGGTCAGTCTTTATTATTGTTATCCCGCCGATGACCTCCCGCCTAATTATACTCCCCCAGCACTTAATGCTCCAGATAAAAAAATCATAGTACATGATGGCGATTCATCATACATAGTTCAAGAGTCGGACGGCACAGAGACAAACAAGCTCTACCCGCCAACATATCCTACAAACTATGACTTTGACGGTTGGTTTACTACGGAAAAAGATGAAAACGGAGTAAAAGGAGCACAAGTCAAGGCAGATGACAAAGTAAATATCAAAATTACAAAGCTCTACGCCCGCTGGAAAAAAACTACAGCTGAGCTTAATCTGGACTACAATTATCCCTCCGATGTTTCCGATAAGGATTTCACCGGCGGCGGAGGCAAGCCTACCAACCCGCCGTCACAGACAATCAAGATCGGGAAGCCGATAATGAGTTCTATTAGCGAAGATCTCCTTGAACCGGAATCTCCTCAAAATTACACGCTCGATGGCTGGTATACCACAAAAACCGATCAAGGCACCGCTGGCAGTAAAGTAGACGCCAAAACTGAGATGCCAGACAAAGAGAATTTCACCCTTTACGCCCGTTGGTCCTTTCTGGTCACTTTTGACGCCAAAGAAGGCACTGTGGATGGAGACAAAACCACTACGCGGTCGTACGTTGTCGGCAGCAAATACGGCGAGCTCCCCACGCCTAAGCTGACCGGCCAGGCTTTTCTTGGTTGGTTTCCCAACGAAGATTTAAGCGGCCAAGCAATTAAGCCCACTCAGATTGTTACAGAAACACCAAAAACCTTTTACGCTAAGTGGGGAGACGCAACATACACCCTTACCTTTGACCCCAATGGCGGCAGTTATACCGGCAGGCCTAGCATAACATTTAAGCCAGATACTAAAACCTATGAATCCCTTCTTCCAAGTAAAGACGCGCCAAAGCCAACCCGGACTGGTTACGAATTCGCCGGCTGGTTTACCGCCGCGGACGGAGGCACCCAGGTTACCGCCAGCACAAAGCTGACCGAAGAAAACCTGAAAGACCACACCCTTTACGCCCACTGGACGCCAATAAAGCATACAGTTACTTTCAACCTCAACTATACAGGCGCTCCGGCTGGTCCTGCTGCAAAGCAAGTAGACTATAAATCTAAGCTGAAAGACGCCCTGCCTGCCACAAACCCCACCCGCGCTGGTCACGAATTTCAAGGCTGGCTAAAGGTTGCCTCGGACCGCGCATCTCTGGTGCAAGATGCCGACTTGGTCACCGAAGATATCACCCTATATGCCGACTGGGTTTCTGTAAATGCCCTGACTCTTGACCCCAATGGAGGCTCTGTAACTCCCACCCGCCTGGATATTCCCGCTACAGACACTGTGTACCCCACGCTGCCTACTCCCACCTGGGAGGGCTATGAATTTAGCGGCTGGACCACTGTAAAGAACGATGAAAATACAAAGGTCTCCACTGGCGGCGTCATTGGAGATCCGCGGCCTACCACGCTTTACGCCCTTTGGAAAGCCAACCAATACACTCTCACTTTTGACGGTAACGGCGCCACCACTAACCCCACGCCCCGCAAGGTGACCTTTGGCCAAAAATATGGCAGCCTGCCCTCTGCCCACAGAGGCGGCTATACCTTTGCCGGTTGGTTTACCGAGGCCGTTGGCGGCAGCGAGGTAAAAGCCGACACAACAGTTTCTATTGCCAAAGACCACACGCTTTATGCCCACTGGGGTTATACCATTGGCTTTAGCGGCAATGGAGCCTCAGGTTCTATGGCCAATGTTACCGCCCCTGCCAATACGGCTTTCACTCTTCCCAGCTGCACATTTACGCCTCCCTTAGGCAAGGTATTTAAATGCTGGGCTATCGGCAGCCCTGCCGGTACACAAATTACTGGCTCCAGCTATACTTTTACCGGCAACACCACCCTGTATGCTGTGTGGAAGGATAGACCCCTAACTATTTCCGCCAGCGCCATTGGCGGCGGCTTTATTACTCCCTCTGGAGAGGTCAGTGTAGAAGCAGGCGAGGACCAAAGCTTTACCGTCACCGCTAGCAATGGTTACCGTCTAGCTCATCTTTATGTGGACGGAGAGGACTATGGTCCTCTGGAAAGCCATGTATTCCGTTCAGTTACAGAAAACCATACCATCCAGGCCGAGTTTGTGCCCATTGATCCTCCCGGTTACCTGAGCTGCGGCAAAGATATTTACTGTCCCCTGGCTATGTATACCGATCTGAATCCCCGGGAATGGTACCACGACGCCGTACACTACTGCATGGACAACGTGATTATGAACGGTACCAATGTAAACGTATACAGCCCAAATATGCCTGCCACCCGGGCCATGATCTGCAAGGTTCTATACCAGGCAGAAGGCTGCCCGGATCCCTTTGAAGGGGTGCTTGTAAAGCCCTATCATGATGTAAAACCTTTAGACTGGCATTATCCCTGTATTACCTGGGCTACCCGGGCAAAGGTTGCCGAAGGATACGGGAACAGCAGGTTTGGCCCTAACGACCCGGTTACCCGGGAGCAAGTGGTCACCATGCTCTGGCGCTACTCTGGCAAGCCGGAACCCAGAGGAAATACGCTGAACTTCTTTGACGCCCATCTTGTTCACGAGTATGCCAGAAAGGCCATGCTTTGGGCAACGGAAAACGGCATTATAAACGGTAAGGGCCATGGTATCTTGGATCCCAGAGGCTATGCCAAGCGCACAGAAATTGCTCAGATTATGCTGAACTATATGGGCTAAGCAATCTTTATAGATGAACCAAAAGGCGGAGCAGCTGCTCCGCCTTTTCTGGTTTTTCTCCATGTACCCTATTGGGGAAAATTTGCCGTAATAATCAGTTTTCCATTCGTATAATCAGCTGTCAATTCCCCGCCGATGCGCTCTGCCAAGGCCCGGGCAATGGCGAGCCCCAGGCCGGTAGACTTCCGCGCGGCCTCCACAGTATAGAAGCGGTCGAATAGCTTTTCCACCTCTACCTCGCTGAGCGCCCGGCAGGAATTGACAAACAACACCTTTTTCCCTGCGGGGATAAGCTGACCTGCAGGTCGCCATCGCTATATTTTGCCGCATTGCTAAGCAGATTGGCAAATATGCGGGAAAGGGCCGCCCGGTCCAGCCGGCGGACCACCTTCTCTTCTGGCATAACTATTTGAGGCGTAATGCCTTTGGCGGTAAGGTCGGTATAAAAGGCCGCCAAGCTGACCTCCAGCGCACTGCCTAAATCCAAGGGTTCCGCCTCCAGGCCCTCTGGATCTGAGAGGACAATGCAATAGCGGAAAAGCTCTTCCGTAAGCTGCCGAAGAAGCTCTGTCCGACCCCGGATAATATGCAGATAGTTTGCCGCCTGCTCTGATTTTTCCTCCTTCTCCATTAAGTCCAGATAGCCACAAATCGCTGTTAAAGGTGTCCGGAGATCATGAGAGATATTGGTAACCGCGGCTTTCAGCTCCATGTCGCCCTGCTGATAGCGCCGCCGCAGGGCACGAAGCCGGCGAAGCTCTCGGTTAACCGCCGAGGCCAAGGCACGCATACTTCTGTCTCGGGAGGAAAGGTCGATAAGGGTATTGGTATCCTCTTTCAGCTTTTCCGCAAAGCCCTGGGCTATTTCTCTTGCGGCTTTTTTCATTAGATGAATTTTTACTGCCAGTATTAGGACAGCCACAGCGGCACAGGCCAGTGAAATCCAAAGTATCCACTCCATAAGAAGGGCCCCTTTATTTTGATGTCTTTTTCTTGAGAGAGCGGCAACCCGGCCATAGTGGACAAAAAGCGATACCGCCCCAGCGTTTACGGCCAGTACCCACAACGGGGCACCCACAGATATTTTCCAGCAGCTCTACAGTCTTACCGCCAAGGTTCATCTCCAAAATCAGCCCCATCCCTCGGCTGCTGATCAGCATAGCCAGCAGGATGCCGTCCTGGTAACCAGAATTGATATATGCAGGGCTAAAGGCGGCAAGGAGGTAATAAGGGTAACGATGCAGTCGAAAAGGGGAAACGCGCTTTCCCCCACCCAGTAGGCATTCACGGTATTGTATATGCTATAGATGAGCATTAACGCCGCTCCAGCCCACAAATACCAGCTCGTCCGTATTTTATGGATATTTGCTGAAATAAGCCTGCTCATACTGCGGTCACTTTAGGTCCTTCCGGCGGAAGAAGACAATGCCCGCCCCTGTGATGACCAGGCTCAGCCCCAAAGCGTAGAGGACCAGCTGCCAATAAGGCGTTTGGATCACTGTTCCGTCCGGTTCACGATGGCCCTCTTCCAGCACCTCAATCAGCTGTCCCCCGGGCTGGATGGTGTTGATGGTGCGCAGGATGGTACGCATAGGCTCTTCCACGTAGTAGGGGTTGTGGACGCGGGGGATGTCCTCCCGGTCAATCGGGTTTCCGTCTTTGTCCAGATACTCCATCTTCATCGTTCCATCGTCCATAGTAGTCATGGTGACTCCATCGTAATCATCAACCATTTCAGGCTCTTCTAGCTTACCGTTTACAAACTGAGAGGCAAGTATCAATCCAAAGGTCATGAACACGCAGATCAATAGCACAGAGCGGTTGGAGATTAAAGTTGCCAGCATGGTGAACAGGGCGGTAACAGAGAAGAAAACCAGCAGCAAAAGCAGCATCCGGACCATAGTCTCCTGGGGCTGGGTAAAGTTTCCTAGCACAGGGATGCCTACCGCCAGGCAGACGGCCATATTGATTGCAGTGTAGAACAGGCCCACCCCGAAAATGGTAATCAGGTTTGCCAGGTACACTTTGGCCCTGCTGTGGCCCACAGTAAGCTTGTTCCGGATGGTGCCATCATAGTAGTCGGTATTGATAAACAGGCTACCCAGTGCCGGCAAAATGAGAAAAAGGATAATGGCAAACTGGAAAGCCGCAGACTCCAGGGAGCCCTCAAAGTCTGCCACTTGCTTCATGTGATTCACATCCACAATGGCGTATAGAGAGGACGCCAGCATCATGCCAGCCCCCAGCCAAAAGCGTTTCGAACGGATCATAGCGTGAAAATTGGCGCAAAGCAGTTTAGTCATGGCTTACCCCTTTCCCGGCGTTGCCCGCCGTGCCCACCAAATTCAGGAAATAATTCTCTAGGCTTTCGTCATGGTTCTGCACGGAGTACACCTCGCAGCCCTGGTCCGAAAAGGCCTTAACCAGCTTAGAGACGTTCACCGCATCGTAAACATCCACCTGCTTGCCGTCCAGAATCCGGTACTCCAGGCCCATCTCATCCAGCACCAAAGCGGCAGCCTTGGGGTTGGAGACATCGGCACGAACGCACTTGCGGCAGGTGGCCTCCAGCTCTTCGGCGCTGATCTCCCGAAGCATATGCCCGCCGTCTATAAAGCCGTAATGGGTGGCCAGCTTATGCATCTCCTCCAAAATATGGCTGGAGATCAGCACAGTAATGTTCCGCTCCCGGTTCAGCTTGAGAACCAACTCCCGGATCTCTACAATCCCCTGGGGGTCCAGGCCGTTCACAGGCTCATCCAACACCAAAAAGTCGGGATCACCGCATAGCGCCACAGCGATGCCCAGGCGCTGGCGCATACCCAAGGAGAAATTTTTCGCCTTTTTCTTGCCAGTGCCGGTAAGGCCCACCAGCTCCAGAAGCTCTGGCACACAGGAAAAATCCGGCAGGCCCAGTACCCTGCACTGCTGCTTCAGGTTATTTTCCGCGTTCATACTCATGCAGATCGAGGGGGCTTCCACCACTGCCCCCATGCGCCGCCGGGACTTTACTATCTCTGGCTGGTTGTTGTTGATTCCATATAGGCTATAGGTACCGTAGGTAGGGCACTGCAGGCCGCAGATAAGCCGGAGCAGGGTGGTTTTCCCCGCGCCGTTTTTGCCTACAATGCCGTAAATTGCCCCCTTGGGCACAGACATTGTTAGATTTTCCAAGGCCTTAAACTTCCGGTAGTTCTTGCCCAAGGCTTTGGTTTGAAGAACGTATTCCATGTGGGCGCTTCCTTTCCTAGATGATGAGGTATAGTATACACTCAAAAGGTAAAGAAACCGGGAAAGAAAAGAGTAAAGAAAATGTAAAAATGCCGCCTGGCAGCCCGATGCTGAAAGCCAATGACCGTTCTCCAGTCGCCCAAAGCGGCAAAGCGCGCCTTTCCACAGTTTTGCGGCCGCCCGCCTCTTGGGGTTAGCCGCTTTCTCTTGTACCCTCGCTGAGCTTAAACCCTATGCCCCATACCGCCTCTACGTAATCTCTGCCTCCTGCCGCCCGCAGCTTTTTTCGCAGATTGCTTACATGGATTTTTAGGGAGCTCTCGGTACAGTCCGGGGTATCCAGAGAGATTCTGTCCAGCAGCTGAGACTTGGTGAGCACCTGGCTGGGGTTGCGCATCAGCTGCCGGAGGATGGCGTACTCTGTAGGGGTAAGATGAACCTGGCTTTCGCCTACAGAGACGCTGTGCGTGTCTGTACGCAGGGAAAGGGAGCCATAGGTCAGGCGGTTTTTCTCCCGGTGGGAACCGCCGCGCAGCTGCACCGCCACCCGGGCCAGCAATTCTTTGGTATCAAAGGGCTTGGTCACATAGTCGGCCGCGCCTCCTAGCAGCAAATCCACCTTCTGGTCGATTCCAGCTTTTGCACTGACTACAATCACTGGAATCCCCTCTATTTGGGGCAGGATTTCCTCTCCAGAAAGGCCAGGGAGCATTAAATCCAGCAGAATCAGGTCTGGGCAGCAGGTATCCAGCAGCAAAAGGGCCTCTGTGCCGGAATAGGCCCGGGTCACCTGGTAGCCAGATGCGGTGAGCAATTCTTCCAGAAGATTGCCTATGTGCAGGTCGTCATCAATCACCAATATTTTACTCATACGCCCTCCCCTTTAATTCTGGATTTTTGCCCGGGCGGAGCTGAGCTTTCCAATGATTTTCAAGGTAAGGCCCCAACACAGCCTGCCCGCCAAAAAAAGGAGCGCGCCAATAGCAATTGCACAGGGCAGCGCCAGCTCTGGAGGCAAGGCATAGTCCCCCCACTGCATACATACCCAAGGCAGCTCAATCCCCAACAGGTGGGCCGCAAACTGGATGATTCCCGCCACTGCCGCCGCCACACCGCTGAACATAAAGCTGACGCCCAGCACACTGGTAACAGGAAGCACAAAAAGCCAAGCCGCGCCAGCCAGGCTATAAAAGGCCAAGATTGCTCCCAGTTTTCGGAACGTGAAGGCCGGATCCTTAAGGATTGCCCCGCCCAGATATCCCTTAGCCAATTCCTCCGGCGTGCCCAATCGGTTCAAAATTTCCTCTGGCGTTTTGCCCGCTGCCTGCAACTCCATAATTTCGCTTTTGATCTCTGCCGTAATATCCACCCGCTCCCCCGCCGGCAAGGGCCGCAGATATTTCTCGATCTTTTCAAGATAATCATTTACCCAATTTCCCATGTCTATTCTCCTTTTATCCCATCTATTGCCTTCACAAGGCTGTTCCATTCCCCATCCATTGCGTCTAGGTATTCCAGGCCTTGGGGGGTGATGGTATAATACTTTCGGGGAGGCAGGCCTTCTGCGGTCTCCTGCCAGAACGCAGTCAGAAACCCCTCCTTCAGCAGCCGTCGAAGTAAGGGATAGATGGTGCTCTCCCGGGCCGCCAAAATTGGCCAAGCTTCTAAACAGCTGATGAGCTCGTAGCCATATCGGGGCGCTTGGCGGATCATCAGCAAAATGCAGTACTCCAAAGTTCCCCGTTTAATTTGGGATCTCCACTCATCTACATTCATGGCAAATCACCTCTTCGATATATATCGTACTACATAGTATATCTTTTGTCAAGAGATATTTGCAAATAACCCGCTTTGCCCTGCCATACCAAAAGCAGGTTTAGAAAAATAGCGCAAAAAAACGCTGCCGGTATTGCCCTGGCAGCGTTTTTCTCAGTTTTGCTCTTATATTTTTGCTGTAATGTCCCGGTAAATCAGCTCCACCACAGCCCCCAGGCTGATATCCTCTCTCAGCACCGTTTCCGAAATCATCGGGAGAAAGTCCTTTTCCTGCCACCATTTGCGCATCTCCTGCTCCCCAAACTCCTCCCGGTTGGGCTTGGTGCTATGGCGGCGCAGAGTCTCTTCAAAGGATATATCGTAATAATAGGCAAAAATCTCCTCTTGAAAGGTCTCTAAAGCAGCTTGAAACAAAGGGCTATATGCTTTGGCAGGCAATATTCCCTCCAGAATGGTGACCTCTGAATGCTGCCTGCCATACTGCAGCAGCGAAATCATCAGCGGCAGAGACCTTTCTACTCCTTCCCGGCCCCTTACATGGAGGATTTGCATACGAACCATATCATGAGAAATCAGCATGGTATTTGCTCCAAACTTCTCCTGCAAAGCCCGGGCGGTACAGGTTTTGCCGCTGCCGGAATTGCCCCTGAGCACAATCAGCTTTGCCATTGTTCTCCACCTATCCGCAGGGCTTGGAGCAGCTCTTCCCTGTTTATGGGGTTAATCAGGCTTTCCCCTATTTCCTTGAGCAAAATCAGCCGCAGGGCTTCACCATCGCTCTTTTTATCCAAAGCTGTGGCCTCTACAATTTCTTTTGGTGTAAAACTGGTGCTTGTGGGCAGGCCATACTTTGCCAGCACCGCCTTAATCCGGGCCCCTGTTCCCGGCTGGGTAATCCCCAGGCGCTCTCCGGCCTGGCAGGCCAGCACCATGCCCACGCCCACCGCCTCCCCGTGGGAGAGCCCCCGGAAATCGTGAAGCTTCTCTAGGGCGTGGCCGCAGGTATGGCCAAAATTCAAGATCATCCTCCGGCCGGTGTCCAAGGTATCCGCCTCTACAAAATCCCGCTTAATTGCCACCGACCGGGCCACCACCTGCTCCAAATCGTCCAGAGCCGCCCCTTGCTCCAAGGCCTGGAAAAGCTCTTTGTCTGCAATGCATCCGTGCTTAATCACCTCGCCTAAGCCATCATTAAAGATATGCTTTGGCAAAGTAGCCAGGGCCAAAGGATCGGTAACCACCCCAATAGGCTGGTGGAACGCCCCTACCAGGTTCTTGCCAAAGGGCAGGTCCACCCCGGTTTTGCCCCCCACGCTGGCATCTGCCTGAGAGACCAGGGTGGTAGGCACTTGGAGAAAGTCCATTCCCCGCAAGAAAGTGGCTGCCGCAAAGCCCCCCATATCCCCAGTAACCCCGCCTCCCAAAGTAACCACCAGGTCGGTACGGGTAAAGCTGTTTTCAGCCAGAGCCTGGTACATATCGCATACGGTAGCCATCTGCTTATGTTCTTCTCCGGCAGGAAAGATAAAGCAGCTTACCTGAAAGCCTGCCGTTTCCAGAGAAGCCTTTACTTGGGCGCCATAGAGGGGGAACACATTGGTTTCGCTGATTACCATCGCCTTGGCCGCGGCTTGCTTTTTTTTTCGGGCGATCTCGCCCACCCGGCTCATGGCCCCCCGTTCTACAATTACTGTATAAGACTGGGATGTTTTTACTTCTATGGTCATCTTGCCCTCGCTCCTTTTTGTTTTGGATTTTTCTATCCGTTCCGCCGCTTGCTCTCTCCGGCCTGGTGGAGAAGGCTTTGCAGTTCTGCTGTTTTTCCAGCAGATATAAGATTTCGGAAGTGACTGAGGTTGCCTACCAACTCATCCAGTTCCTTCACCAGGGCCTCCTGGTTATCGAGAAAGAGCCTTGTCCACAGGGCGTCATTGATATCCGCCACTCGGGATACATCCCGGTAGCTGCCGGCGGAAAATCCCTGATGTGCTTGGCACTGAGGGCTAAGCACATAGGCACATGCCAATACATGGGGCACCTGAGAGGTAAAGGCGATCATCTGGTCGTGGCGCTGGGGTGTTGTGCGCACAATTTTGCCAAAGCCCATGGCAAGGGCCAGGGTT
The DNA here is from genome assembly GCA_910588935.1 of uncultured Oscillospiraceae bacterium. Lineage (GTDB taxonomy): Bacteria > Bacillota > Clostridia > Oscillospirales > Acutalibacteraceae > Acutalibacter. The sequence continues at coordinate 23,095 of CAJUSM010000003.1, read as the reverse complement.
TCCACCTGCTCTGCCGCCCAAGCAGGGCCGCCGCTCTCTGCGATAATATAAGAGGCCCCCACAAAAATGCTGGGGTCGCTGGCAGAAAACCCGCTGCGCTCTTTGCCCGCCATTGGATGGCCTGGAACGAAAACATACTTTCCTGTACCCCTCAGCGCCTCAATTCCAGCGCAAAGCGCAGATTTTATGCCGCAGGTATCGGTTAAAATACAGTTTTCCTTTAGCAGCGGGCCAAAATTGGCAGCAAATTCCAAGGCTGCCTCTGGGTACACACATAAATACACCAGGTCTGCAGACTTTAAATCCTCAGATCCCGCCTTACCGTGAATGGCGCCGCAGGAGCAGGCATCCAACAAGGAGTCCTGGTTTTGGTCCATGCCCAGCACCTGGTGGCTGGTGTTCTGCCTAAGGGCCTTGGCAATGGAGCCGCCAATTAACCCCAAGCCTACAATTACAATTTTCATAGGTTATGCACCGTTTCCCAGATTTTGGAAACCTTTTTTGCAAGGGAATCAAACTGGGCAGGCGTGATAGACTGGGCCCCATCGCAAAGGGCATGGCTGGGGTCATTGTGCACCTCAATGATCAGCCCATCGGCGCCAATGGCCGCAGCCGAGATAGCGAGAGGCTCGATGAGCCAGTTAATGCCGCTGGCATGGCTGGGATCTACCACCACAGGCAGGTGAGAGAGGCGCTTGATTACCGGTACAGCAGAAATATCCAGTGTATTCCTAGTCATGGTCTCATAGGTGCGTATTCCCCGCTCGCAGAGGATCACCCGCTCATTGCCTTCGGCCATAATATACTCTGCGCTCATCAGCAGCTCCTCAATGGTATTGGCCAAGCCCCTCTTTAAGAGGATCGGCTTATTCAGCCTGCCCAGCTGTTTCAAGAGCTCAAAATTCTGCATATTCCTGGCCCCTACCTGGATAATATCCACATCCTCAAATAAGGGCAGGTGATCGATGCTCATAATTTCGGTGACAATTGGCAAACCGGTTTTTTTCTTGGCCTCAGAGAGCAGCTCCAGCCCTTCGGCTTTCATGCCCTGAAAGGCATAGGGAGAGGTTCGGGGCTTAAAAGCGCCGCCCCGAAGAAACTGAGCCCCAGAGGCTTTCACCTTTTCTGCCACATGGCAAATCTGGGCCTCGCTTTCTACAGAGCAAGGGCCGGCGATTAAAGCCAGCTTTCCGCCGCCAACCTGCTGGCCGCCAGGCAGAGTTATTACGGTGTCTTCCGGATGAAATTTCCGGTTGGCCTTTTTGTAGGGTTCCTGCACCCGGCGGACCGAATCCACCACGTCCTGGGCTGCAATATATTCATCGTCAATGGCGGTGGTATCGCCGATCAGGCCCAACACAGTGCTGTGGGCGCCTACCCAAGTGTTTACCTGGACATTGTAGGTGTTCGTAAGCTTTTTCATAAAGCCGTCCACCTTTTCTTGGCTCTGATCCGCTTTCAATACAATAATCATATTTTTTCATCCTTTCCCATATAAAAATGCCTGTATCCACGCCTTTGCCTAAGGCATAGACACAAAAAAGCGGAGCCAGACGGCTCCGCTGTAGAAAACGCCATATTCCCCAGCATCTGTCTAAAAGCGCTAGGCTTTAAGGCATAGCAGGAAAAGCAGGGCTGCCGTCGTCTATATTGCTGTACGCAGAAAAAGCCTGCCGAGTAAATCGCAGGCTAAAGCAGATATAAAATCGTTTTCCACAGCAATTGTTCATAACGGCTCTCCCAAAGTTCTTATGCCCATCCAGGCCCACAAACCCTTAAATCTTATAACGCGGTACTATTTTACCCTAAACAGGGCGGCTTGTCAAGATTTTTCTCAAGAAAAAACGAAAAAAGCGCCTTCCCCCAGAAAAAGGGGAGTTCAGAACACTGCCCGCAAGAAATGAGAAAAACTCCCGCAAAAAGCCTTTTACCGTTTTTTTGTCAAAGCCGCCACCCGCTTGGCCACTACCACCGGCGGAGCCCCGGCATTCACCGTTACATCTGCAGCGGCCCGGTACAGGGGAATCCGCTTATGGTACAGCTCCGCAATCACCTTCCGGCGGTCCGGCACCTGGAGCAGGGGACGCCTTTTATCATTTTTTAGCCGCTCCTGCAAGGCGGGCAGAGGGGTATCCAGAAACACAATGTGCCCCCCGCTTTCGTGAAATGCTTTTACATTTTTCTCGGCCAGCACTGTGCCGCCCCCGCTGGCAATAATCAGCCCAGGCAGCCGGGCAACTTCTTTTACTGCCTGAGACTCCCTTTGGCGGAACCCCTCTTCCCCATACCGGGCAAATATTTCCGTAATAGAGAGTCCCCATTTTTGCTGAATATACTGGTCCAGGTCGCAGAATTCCAGCCCCAACAGCTTGGCGGTTCGCCGGCCCACACTGGTTTTACCGCAGCCCATAAACCCGCAGAGAATCAGATTGCCGCTCATATTGCTCCCCCAAATTTCCGGGCCATCTCCGCCTTCGCATCATGGATTAGCTGAAGCAGATCCCCATTTTCAAATTCCGTGTTATACCATATTTTGTGAGAGTAGGCAGCCTGACATACCAGCATCCCCATTCCTTCCACCGTTTGCACTCCTAGGCTTTCCCCATATGCCAAAAGCTTGGTTTTACTGGGGTTAAATACCGCGTCGAACACCGCCTTGCTTCTGGCAACCACTGCTTTGCTCACCGGGCTTTCGTCCGCATGGGGGTACATGCCTACGCTGGTCGTGTTCACCAATAGTCCATATTGTCCTGTTACATCCTGCTCCAGCTCTCCATAGCTTTGCACTGTAATGAGAAAATCTTTATCCCCTCGGCTTCTGGCAAATTCCCCCAGCTCACTGGCTAAGGCCAAAGCCTTTTCATATGAGCCTGCCCGGTGTACCAAAGTGATATGGAAATTCTCCCGCTGGAGGGCAGCCTGAAAGGCAATTGCCCTGGCTGCCCCGCCGTTGCCTAAAATTACCACATCCCGGCGAAAATCCAGCCCTTGCACCGCCAAGGCCACCGCGGCCCCCGGGCCGTCTGTGGTAGAGCCATACAGCCTGCCCTCCCGCACAGCAACGGTATTAACCGAGCCGCAGAGAGCCGCCGGCTCATCTATTCCCTCCAAGTAGGGAATAATCGCCCTTTTATGGGGGATTGTGATATTAAAACAATCCAGCTGGCGCAAAACCGGCATGGCAGCCGCTAGGTCAGGCACATCCAACACCTGGTACTCCATAGGAATATGAGACAGGGCAAAAAGCCTTTGATGAATAAACGGGGACATGGTGTGTCCAATTGGGTGGCCAATAACTGCCGCGCGCTGGTTTTTCACAGGATCGTCTCCTTTTTTTGGGGGATATGGGTTTTTTTTCGAATTCATGGTTGACAAAGCGGGGTGCAGTAAATAAAATGGAAGGGACCGGTACGGAGCCATGCAAATTTGAAGGCCCTATCTTTTTCGTGATTATATCACAATTCGAGCCGGTTTGTCCATAGGCCTTTCAAGACAGATGGCAGATCCGGAAACATGGGAACAGAATAATATTTTAGGAGGCACCAAAGATGGTACTAGAAAAAATTAAGGCAATTCTTAGCGAGCAGTTTAGCGTAGAGGAAAGCGAGATCACCGCTGAAACCCTGCTGGAGGATGATCTAGGCGCGGATTCTCTGGATGTGGTAGACCTGCTGATGACCATTGAGGATGATTTTGAGGTTGAGATTCCCGATGAGGAAGTGGAGAACATCAAAACCGTAGGGGCGCTGGTGGAGTACATCGAGAGCCACGCCAAAGATTGAATCCCTCCGCTATGAGCCCGCGGCAGAGCTCCTGCCCGGGCTTTTTTGTATGCGCATTCCGGCGAGCCCTGCCAAAAAAGGAAGAATTTATATGATCAATAATTTTCAATGCGTCAACATCAGCTCCAAGAGCCCAAAAGCCCTGGCGGACTTTTACCGATCCATCGGGATCCTGTGTTTGTAGAGAACAACTTCTATGACGGCTGGAACATCGATGACCCGGAAAAGGCCGGCTATATTTGCTGTTGGAACGAGAATGCTTGGGGAAAGTCCGCCGCAGGCTTTGTCACTATCGTGCTGAGCGCGGATGACTTACAGAAAACGTATGAGGAAATCAAGGCGGAGGGCCTGGATATCCCCCCGCCCGCGACAGCCGGCTGGGGCGGACTGGAACTGACCTTCCAGAACCCGGACGGCAGCAAAGCGTTGATACTGTAAAGGAGGCTCGCCTTGCAGTGTAAACTGGCCCATATCAAGCTGGAAGTAAGTGATTTGCAGCGCTCTGTAGAGTGGTACACCCAGGTACTGGGCTTTGAGATAGACAGCTCCCCCCAACTGCTGCGACTTCAAGGGCTCGGGGGCCTGCTTTTCCATCGGCTAGGCGGAACAAGGCGGCATTTGTCATGGAGGCAGGAAAAATTTCGAGGTGGAGGGCGTGGACGCCCTATGGAACCGGCTCAAGGACAAGGTTACGGTTGTGGAGGCTATTTGGGACACGCCCTGGGGTACCAGGAAGTTTACTGTAGCCGATCTTGATGGAAACGAGCTGGGGTTCTCACAAAATCGTAAGCTTGCTTTTTCGGGCTGCCCCTTCTTTTTGGGAGGGGCGGTTTTTTGGGGAGTTAGGGAATTGGGTTCGGTTTCGGGATTGCATCCTGATTTTTTTGATTATTATAAGGCTGCAGGCGCGCTTTGCGCGCCTGCAGCAAGGTCAAGGGCAAGACCTTGAGGGCTCTGCCCTCAAACCCCCGCAGCCTTGAAAGGCTGGCGAACTTTTTATTTCGCACCCTGGCTTCTTGGCTCTTTTTAAGCTTTTTCTCCTATATCCCAGCCTCCTTTAATTTTTCCCGGGATTTCCTTGCAAAACACCGCCATTGCCGCTATAATAGGGGGAAAGCGAAAAAGAGAGGACGGTCATCATGGCTCAACAGAAAAAAATGGTGGAAGACATCACCTCCATGGACGTGGACTTTGCCCAATGGTACACGGACGTGGTGAAAAAAGCAGAGCTGGCAGACTATTCCAGCGTAAAAGGCTGCATTGTGTACGAGCCCTACGGCTATGCCATTTGGGAGAATATCCAGCGGGAGATGGACACCCGCTTTAAAAAACTGGGCGTGCAAAACGTCTGCATGCCTATGCTTATTCCTGAAAGCCTGCTGCAGAAAGAAAAAGACCATATCGAAGGCTTTGCCCCAGAATGCGCGGTTGTCACCCAAGGGGGCGGCGAAGAGCTTAACGAAAAGCTTTACATCCGCCCCACCAGCGAGGTGCTGTTCTGCGAACACTACCAAAAGGTAATTCAGTCTTACCGGGATTTGCCTAAGCTATATAACCAATGGTGCTCGGTAGTGCGGTGGGAAAAAACCACCCGCCCTTTCCTGCGTGGGATGGAGTTTTTATGGCAAGAAGGCCACACCATGCATGAAACCCCGGAGGAAGCCCAGGAATTCACCTTAAAGATGCTTCGCGTCTATGAGGAGGTCTACCGGGACGCCCTGGCGATTCCCCCGGTGGTGGGCAAAAAGACCGAGAAGGAGAAGTTTGCCGGGGCCGAGGCCACCTACACCCTGGAGCCTATGATGCACAACGGCGTGGCTCTCCAGGGCGGCACTACCCACTACTTTGGCGACGGCTTCTCCAAAGCCTTTGACATTACCTTCACCGGGCGGGACAACCAGCTCCACGCCCCCTACCAAACCTCTTGGGGCATGAGCACCAGGCTGGTAGGCGCGGTGATTATGGTGCATGGCGACGACAACGGCCTGGTGCTGCCGCCCCGCATTGCCCCCATCCAGGCAGTGATTGTGCCTATTGCCCAGCATAAGCCCGGGGTGCTGGAAAAAGCCGCCGAGCTGCGGGACAGCCTCGCGGAAACGCTCAGGGTTAAGCTGGATGACTCCGACAACTCTCCCGGCTGGAAATTTGCCCAGTACGAGATGCAGGGCGTTCCGCTGCGCATTGAGATCGGCCCCAAAGATATAGAGCAGGGGCAGTGTATGCTGGTGCGCCGGGACAACGGCGACAAGTGGCCCGCACCGCTGGACAATCTGGCCGAAACCATCGCGAGCGTGCTGGATGTGATCCACGACAGCATGCTCCACAAGGCCCTGGATAATCTGAACGCCAAAACTTTTGAGGCCCATAACCACGAAGAGTTTTTGGACATTGCCGCCAACAAGCCTGGCTTTATCAAGGCCATGTGGTGCGGGGACAGCGCCTGCGAGGACAAGCTGAAGGAGGAAACCGGCGGCGTGAAGAGCCGCTGCATCCCCTTTGAGGAGGAGCACATCAGCGATGTATGCGCCTGCTGTGGCAAGCCTGCCAAGCATATGCTTTATTGGGGCCGGCAATACTAAGCCAAATACAAAGGCAAATACAAAGGCAAAATCGAACCGGAAAGATGCCGGCAGCGAACCAGCACAGTTTCTCGTCCTGCAGCACCACTGCCATCTTTCTGATTCCCCCTTGCTTTTATGCTATAATCACACAAAAGAAACCGCATAGACAGGCCCAATTTACATAACTTCGACAGCCGAACAAAATATTTTTATTAAAAATTACAGAAAGCGCTTTACTTTTCCTTCCAATTGCGATAGAATAAGAGAGTAATCAACATACCGGTTCCATCCTGGCTCCGGTATGTAATAATAGGAGGATGATTCCCATGGCTAAATTAAAGATTGGCTTCATCGGCTGCGGCGGTATCGCCAACCAGAAGCACTTGCCCGGCATGTCCCAGCAGACCGAATATGTTGATCTGTGCGCTTTTTGCGACCTAATTCCTGAGCGTGCTGAAAAGGCTGCCAAAGAGTATGGCACCCCTGACGCCAAGGTTTATACAGATTATCATGAGCTGCTGGCTGACCCCACCATTGACGCCGTACACGTGCTCACCCCCAACATTGCCCACTGCGAGATTACCGTTGCCGCCCTTGAGGCCGGCAAGCATGTGCTCTGCGAAAAGCCCATGGCCGCCACTCCTGAAGATGCCCAGAAAATGCTGGACGCTCGGGACCGCACCGGCAAAATGCTGACCATTGGTTACCAGTACCGTCATTTCCATGAGAACACCGTTGCCCGCGCTGTTGTGAAAGATGGCTGGCTGGGCGACATCTACTACGCGGAGGCCACCTACCTGCGCCGTCGTGGCGTGCCCACTTGGGGCGTGTTCACCGACAAGTCCAAGCAGGGCGGCGGTCCCCTGATCGACATTGGCACCCATGCCCTGGACAACACCCTGTTCCTGATGAACAACTACGATGTGGACTATGTAGTTGGCACGTCCTTCGAGAAGCTGGGCCGTCTGCTCACTCCTGATGTACAGGGCCAGAACAACTGGATGGGCGACCCCGACCACTGGAACAACGAGACCTATGATGTGGAAGATTCCGCTGTAGGCCAGATTAAGATGAAGAACGGCGCTGTTATCAACCTGCGGGCTTCCTGGGCCATCAACATGGCCGAGAAGGCCGGCGCTGACAACAATGCTCATACTCTGCTGTGCGGCACTAAGGGCGGCTTGGATACCCTGGAGGGCCGTGTTCGTCTAAACCATGTGGTAGCTGGCCAGCCCAGCATTACCTGGGTAGGCGAAAAGGTTATGGGCTATATCCCCGGCTTCAGCCAGGGCCCTGCTCCCCTGTCTAAGGAGCATGACATCTGGGTAAAGGCCCTGCGCGGCGAAGGCGAGCTGTTCGTCACCGCAGACCAGGCTTTTGTGGTTACTAAGATTCTGGACGCCATCTACCAGTCTTCCAAGACCGGCCAGGCCATTAAGTTTTAAGCCAGGCGCGAGGTAGATTTCATGGATAATATTAACCTGCAAATGTACTCCTTTGGCCACGACTGCCCTCTCTCTGCTGTAGAAAAAATCAAGGCCGCCGCTGAGATGGGTTATGCGGGCGTGGAGTTTGCCCAGGAATATGTGGGCGTACCGGTAGAGGAGATCAAGAAAGCTCTGGAAGATGCCGGCATTAAGGCTGTTTCCGCTCATGTACCTTTTGAGATGATGGGCGAGCATCTGCCCTACCTGGCCCAACTGGGCGTAAAGTTTGTCGCCTGCCCCATGACCTCCTTCTGCAATGCGGAAGAGGCCAAGGAGGTGGCTGCCGAGCTGAACAAATGGGGCGCCGAGGCCAAGAAATTCGGCATCATTATCGGCTACCACAACCATACCCAGGAGTTCAACAAGGACCAGGACAAGTACCTGTATGACTGGGTAATTGAGAACACCGATCCAGAAACCGTGGCCTTTGAGATCGATTGCGGCTGGGCTTCTGCAGCGGGCATTGACCCGGTAGAGTATATTAAGGCACATGCCGGACGCATTGCAGCCATCCATATGAAAGAAAACGGCGCGGTGATCGGGCCTGACCCGGCCTCCTCCCGGAAAAATCCGCCGGAGTGGCCCAAGTTTGAGCTGGACGAGAACGGCAAGCCCATCTTCCCTCCTGAGTTCATCGCCAAGATGCAGGAGCGGGACAAGCTGAATGTTCCCGCCGGCAGCGGCATTGTAGACTGGAAAGCCATTAAAGCTGCCGCCGATGCCCAGCGCGAGGGCGTAATTTACGTGGTCGAGCGCGAGGCGAACTATGGCGATAAGGACCGTATCTCTTGCCTAAAGGAAGACGTTGCTTGGCTGAAAGCCAATGTCTGATTTTGTAAAATAATTGGGAAAGCTCTCTGCTATAGCAGGGAGCTTTCTTTTTTCCTGTGCACTGATGGCTCAAAAATTCCTTCTTGGAATTATAATCCCCAAGACAGTGTGCTATAATTTATTGTATTTTCATTTCCTTTGGTATAGTTCACGCAGTTCAGAAGAAACAAAGTGTCTTTTGAGCTAGCAGCCGATTACCATAACCAGGGAGCAAGGCGGCTTATTTTTTATAGGCTATCACGGCGAAAAACTGCCCCAATTTTTCTATTTCAGACCCATAAACGGATGAACAGATTCACAAGAAAACGCAAGGAGGATCAACCTATGAAACGGGGAATTGTGCTGATACTCTGCTTGCTGCTGCTGTTTTCAGGCTGTGGCAGTGACGGCTATTTAGAAGATATGTCATTCACCTACCTGCTGCCTCAAAATGTAGATAGCCTGGATCCTCAAACAGCGGCCAGGCAATCCTCTTACTTGGTAATTAGCTCTATTTTCCAAGGGCTGTGCAAAATTGATTCCGAGGGCAATGTGCGGCCAGGGGCAGCAAAGAAATGGGAGGCAAACGATAGCCATACACAGTTCATATTCCACCTTTACGACGACATGGCTTGGAGCAATGGACAGCCTGTAACAGCTGACGATTTTCTTTTTGCCATTCAGCGGGCCCTCCGGCCAGAAACCGCCACCCCTTCAGTAGACGACCTGTTTATCATCCAGGGCGCTCGGGCCATATATAATGGAGAGGCCAGCGAAGCCAATTTGGGGGTCTGGGCTGAGGACGCGTATACTTTGGTGGTACAGCTGGAGAGAAGCTATCCGGATTTTCCTGCCCTTACAGCCGGCACACATTATATGCCCTGCAACCGGGAATACTTTGAATCCAGCGCCGGGCACTACGGGCTTTCTTCTGAATACCTGATTACCAATGGGCCGTTTACCTTTTCCAGTATCTACGCTTGGAATACCGATTATGGCAGCCGGAAAATCGAGCTGGAGCCCTCTGACCATTACCGGAAATCAGGGGATGTTATCCCTGCCAAACTCACCTATCTTATCGATTATGAAGACTCGCTGACACAAGACCCGGTAGCGGCCCTGATCAATGGCAGCATGGACATTACTACCCTGATGGAAAACTCCGCCCACGCGGCCGCCGACCAAGGCTGTGGCATACAGGTGTTGGATGACGCGGTAACAGGCGTGCTGCTGAACTCAGAAAATGAACTGCTTAAAAATCTCCAGGTTCGCGAAGTTTTCATTAAAACCATAGACCGGCAAAATCTACTGGACCGGCGAATGGACGTAAACAGCAGCGAGGCCATGGGGATTATGGCGGACTGCGTGCGCTGGGGCGGCGAGTCTTACTACGCGGACGGCGCGGTCATGTTCCCCCCTCAGGACGACCAGATCTTAGACATTGTTCCCGCTCTCCTTACACAGCTAAATGAGGAGCAGATGCCAAGTATTACCATTATTTGTCTAAATGATGAAGAGTCCATTAACATTGCCAATGGATTGATCATTGGCTGGAACGAAAAATTGGGCAATGCCTTTAATATTGAACCACTGGAAGACGCGGAATACCAAGACAGAATTTCTTCTGGCAATTACCAGGCCGCGCTATACACGCTTCGGGCAGGAGGGACAACCCCCTACCAGGTGCTCAAGGCATTTGAGAGCACCTCCAGCCCCCCTCTGCTGAAAAACCCGGAGTATGACGGAATGCTCCACTCCTTAAACTTTGAGCTCTTCTCCTACCGGGGGCTGGAGACCTATTTACAGAACCAGTTTGTGTTCTACCCACTGTTCAGCGATAAAACCTACTATGTTACCAATCCAAACAGCACTGGTATCTCTGCTTCTCCCGACCTGACCATTGACTTTTCTCAGGCAAAAAAGAAGGAGTAACCTCATTGGCTCTGCCCCCTCTGCGACGAAACAGGAAACCCTGCGCCTTGCTTTTTTAGGAGACTTGTCGGCTACTAAAGCATTTAACACCCATATATGCCATTTGCAAACCTGCTTTGCGCTATTGCCACAGGAAAGGATTGGAAAAGGTGAGCAACAAAAGGATCACTCTAGATGAAGCCCAACAGCTTTTTTTGGAGCCAGAACAGCCGAAAAAGAGAGCAGAACAGGAACAGCCGCAGCTGTCATGGCTGAACAGAGGCCGGGCCCAGCGGATCCTGGCGGCAGCCATGGAATGGGATTTGACAGAACGGCAGCGGGAATGTGTGGAGCTGTACTTTTTCGACAAGCTGACCATGGACGAAATTGCCACCCGGCTGAATGTGGACAAATCCACTGTATGCAGGCACCTGAAAAAGGCCAAGCTCCGGCTGAAAAGAGCCTTTGCCTATGCGGAAGCCCTTTGGAATTGGGAGCAGAAAAAATAGAAAAAGGCAGCGAATAGGCTGCCTTTTTTCTTTTACATATTTAGTTCCTGCTCCAGGCCATAGGCACAAATAACATAATGATTGGGAAAATTTCCAGCCTGCCTGCCAGCATATCAAAAGAAAGCACCAATTTGCTAAAGCCGGAAAAGTTGGCATAGCTGCCCATAGGCCCCACCATATCCAGGCCTGGGCCAATATTGTTTAAACAGGCCAACACCGCGGTAAAATTGGTTTCCAGAGAGAACTCATCGATAGCAATGAGCAGCAGTGAGGCCACCGTTATGGCTGTGTAAAAAGCCAAATAGCTGTAGGTATTTTGAATAACGTCTTCCCCTACCACCTGGCCATCCATGTGTACCTGAGAAACTGAACGGGGACGGAGCATTCGCTTAATACTCCGCCGGCCAGCCTTGCAGAGCAGCAGCACCCGGGCAATTTTCATGCCGCCGCCAGTAGAGCCCGCACAGGCGCCAAAGATCATTAGAATAACCAACAGGGTTTTAGAAAGAGCTGGCCACTGGTTAAAATCGGCTGTAGCAAACCCCGTAGTTGTAATAATAGACGAAACCTGAAAAGCGGCCTGATGGATTGCCTCGCCCACTTGCTGGTAGATAGGAAAAATATCCCAACTGATGATTGCGATAGCGAAAAAAATAATGCCCAAATACAGCAGCAGCTCTTGGTTTTTTAGCACCTTGAGAAACTGCCGGAGCAGCAGCAGAAAAAAGACGCTGAAGTTTACGCCGAACAAAATCATGAAGACCGTACAGACGGTTTGGAGATAATGGCTATAGCCCACCAAACTATCGCCCTTAATGGCAAAGCCACCGGTGCCAGCAGTGCCAAAGGCTGTGGTAAGACTTTCAAACAGGGTCATTCCCCCTGCCAGCAGCAGCCCAATTTGAAGAAGAGTGAGACCAATATAGATGGCATACAGGATTTTTGCGCTGTCCTGAAGCTTAGGCACCAGCTTGTCCACCTGGGGGCCAGGGCTTTCGGCCCGCATAACATGCAGCAGGGAGTTCTTCCCCTTGCCCATAGGCATAACCGCCAGCAGGAACACCAGTACCCCCATGCCCCCCAGCCAATGGGTAAAGCTCCGCCAATACAGCAGGCCCATGGGCAGGGCTTCAATATCTGTAAGAATACTGGCCCCGGTAGTGGTAAATCCGGAGACGGTTTCAAAAACACAGTCGATATAATTGGGAATTGCCCCGCTGATAAAGAACGGCAAAGCTCCCATTGCCGATACCGCCACCCAGCACAGGGCCACGCTGAGAAAACCCTCCCGGGCGCCAATTTGCTTATCCTTAGGCGGGGCCAAATAGGTGATTAGGCTGATGCTAGCCGCCAACGCGATGGTAACCGCTGTGCCAATTACAGCGGCCCGCTCCCCCTGAAACAGGGAGATACCCAAGGAAGGCAGCAGGCAAACCGCCTCTACCCGAAGGATATAACAGATCAGGCGAAAAATCATTCTAAGGTTCACGTTCCCATTCCCTCTTTATCATAAATCTTTACCGGCAGCGCCGCTTTTAGAAGATATCCTGCAAATTTTGGATCACCCTATCTGCCGTGGCCACTACAATGACCGAATCCCCGGCCTCTATGGTATCGCTACCGCTGGGAATAATGGTACGGCCCCGGCGATTGATGCAGGCCAGCAGAATGCCGGGCTTTAGCCGGAGTTTAATTAAGGGCTGCCCCAGGTAAGGGAGCCCCTTGCCCACCTGGAATTCCAAAGCCTCTACCTTGTCCTCTACTAAACGGTGCAGGGTGGTAACCGAGCCCCCTTTCCGGTTTCCCATAGCGCGCACATAGCGCAAAATGTCTGTACAGCACAGGTCCTTAGGGCTTACCGCGCAGTCGATCCCCTTGCCAGCTAAGACCTCATTAAATTCGGTGCGGTTAATTTTCGTAATCACCTTGTAGATCCCCAAATAGTTTGCATACATGGAAATGATCAGGTTTTCCTCATCAAAATCGGTAAGGGTAACTACCGCATCGGTTTGCGCCAAGCCTTCGGAGTCCAGCACATTCCTGTCTGAGCCGTCGCCGCCGATAATTGTGGCCTTTGGCAGCAGATCGGAAAGCTCCGCGCACCGGGAGGGCTCTTTTTCAATCAGCTTTACACTTACCCCCGCCTTGATTAGCTCAGCCGCCAAATAGAAGGCAATTCTGCTGCCCCCAATGATCATTACATCCCGTATCTTACGCTGGTCTACGCCCAGGTTCCGGATTAGCTTGGCCAGGTTTCCAGAGGAAGCGGTAACATGGAGCCGGTCGCCTCCCTGCAGCTGAAAGCTACCGTCAGGGATATACACATTCCCATCCCGCTGCACCGCGCAGACCAGCACCTGGACCTTAACCTTTTTGCCGAAATCCATCAGCCGGCAGCCGTCTAAGGGACTGTCTTTGGCCAGCTCGATCTCTACAATCTCTACCCGGCCCTTAGCAAAGGAATCCCGGCGGAGGAAGGAGGGAAACTGGAGGAGGCGGAAAATTTCGCTGGCGGTAGCCAACTCTGGGTTTATCATCATAGAGAGCCCCAGTTCGTCCTTCCAATCGTAAAGCTGGCTATAATAGTCCGGATTCCGTACCCGGGCAATGGTGTGGGCACAGCCCAGTTTGTGGGCCGTGATGCAGCACAAAAGGTTTGTTTCATCAGCAGAGGTGGCGGCAATGAGCAGGTCGCTATTCTCCACATTGGCCTGATTCTGGCTTTTCACCGTAGCCCCGTTGCCATGGACCACATTAATATCCAGAGCCTGCTGGGCCTCCTCTAGTACCAGCTTATTGCTATCGATCACTACTACATCGTGCCCCTCTTTAGCCAGCTGGACTGTAAGGGCAAAGCCTACCTTACCGTCGCCCACAATTACAATTCTCATATTCTGAATACACTTCCCTTTCCCAATACACCCATGGCCTAAATACAGAAAGGGCCATGAGAAATCCGGCCCTTCCGGCCGGAACTGACGCGCTGGAACCCCCTGCGACATGGATATACTACCACAAACCGGCACAGACTGCAACCACAATTTTTCCTTATAATTAATGATCTTTCTGAATCTGGCATATACCAAGCCTTTATGCTGCCCAGTTTGAAGTGCGTTTAGAATACTTTTTGCAGAAATTGAAAAAGATGGAAAGGATTTGCAAACCAAAACCGTTCTGGCTTACACTTTAATTTTCTCTAGAAAGCTTGGAATATTGGTTACCGTCCTTGGGGAAAGAAAATGCTCAATTTTTTCACACTCCTCCAGCTCGTCTTCTGTGCCGTTAATGGCGCAGAGCAACCGGTTTACCAGTTCGTGGCGGCTCAGCAGGTATTCTCCTACCCCTAAGCCTGCCTTCGTCAGGGTGATATAACCATACCTGGGAAAACTGATTAGCCCCTTTTCCCGAAGGTTCCCCGCCATTTTTGAGGCGGAAGATGGCCGCACATGGAGAGAAGCCGCCAATGCGGAAACTCGTACCACACCCTCGCCGGCTGTCTGCATGCGATAAATCATCTCTAGATAGTCTTCCATTGCCGAGGTAAGCTGCCCCTGCTGAACCAAGCCATAGCCCTTTATGGTGTAAAATCCTTCCATCTGGCCCCTCCCTGCTTTCCTCTTTCCCGGGAATCCCTGTCACAGGTTTGTACAAAGTGAATATAGTGGTATCGGGAAAGAAAGTTTCCTTCAACTAAAACTATTCGGGAGATGATTGATATATGTTTTCTCAGCTTAGCCTTACCCAGCTGGCTCCAGGAGAAAAAGCAGAGGTTGCAGGCCTTTCCGCCCAGGGGGCCATGCGCAGGCGGTTTCAGGATTTGGGGGTTATTCCCGGCACAGTGATTGAGTGCTTGGGCAAAAGCCCTTTGGGCGACCCCAGCGCCTACCTCATCCGAGGCGCTGTAATCGCCCTGCGGGGCAGCGATGCCCGCTCTATCACAATTGGAACTCCTTTTCGGACCCCAGCAGCCAGCCCGGCTATGCTGGCTGCTGAGTAGGCGCCGCTATGGGGCTCTCTAGAGAATCTACCGGCCTGGGCGCTGGCCGGCTAACAATAGAAAAGCGCTTTTCTAGCGACCGAGTGATTGCGCTGGCGGGAAACCCTAATGTAGGAAAGAGTACCGTATTCAACGCTTTTACAAATTTGCATCAACACACAGGAAATTGGCCAGGGAAAACTGTTACTAATGCCCAGGGGCGCTGGGAATATCGGGAAAAGGGATATATCCTGGTAGATCTGCCGGGCTGCTACTCTCTTTTGGCCCACTCTGCCGAAGAAGAGGCTGCCCGAGATTTCCTGTGCTTTGGCGAGGCCGATTGCGCTGTGGTAGTGTGCGATGCTGGATGCTTAGAGCGGAACCTAAACCTGGTACTTCAGGTGCTGGAGATAGCCCCCAAAGCAATGGTCTGCGTCAATCTACTGGACGAGGCCAGGCGTAAGGGAATCGTAATTGACCTAGAAGAACTTTCTCTGCTCTTGGGAGTACCGGTTGTGGGAACCTCCGCTCGGTCGGGGCAGGGCCTGGAGGAACTGATGGAGCAGGTAGCCGCCCTTGCAGAGGCTGCCCCAGAGGCAAGGAAGATACCGCCTGTAAACTATGGCCCTGACATAGAAAAGCTAATTGCCCGGCTCATGCCAAGGGTAGAAAAAATCTCCGGCGAAAAGCTTCCGCCCCGCTGGCTGGCCATTAAGCTGATTGAGGGCGGAGATGAGAGCCTCTCCGGCTCCTTGGCAAAGGAGCTGGGGGCAGAACTGGCTAAGGATGAAGAGGTGCAGGCACTCATCCGTGAAATTGCCCCCAAGCGGCAGGAGCTCCGAGACTCTATGGCCGCCTGCACTGTACGCCAGGCAGAAAGAATCGCCCAGGCCTGCACAAAAAGTTCCATGGGCGGTTACAGCCTACGTGACCGCAAGCTGGATCGAATTCTCACCAGCCCGGTTACTGGGTTCCCCATTATGCTCCTTTTGCTGTTGGCTATTTTCTGGATTACCATTGCTGGGGCCAACTACCCTTCTCAGCTTTTGAGCCAGGGGCTTTTCTGGGTAGGAGACCGGCTGCGGGAGCTGTTTCAGTGGGCAAATTCGCCAGAATGGCTGACCGGCCTGCTTTGCGATGGGGTATATAAGACCCTGGCTTGGGTAACGGCTGTTATGCTGCCGCCTATGGCAATTTTCTTTCCGCTGTTCACTTTGCTGGAAGATTTGGGCTACTTGCCTCGGGTAGCCTACAACATGGACCGCTGTTTTCAGCGCTGTGGAGCCTGCGGAAAGCAGGCCCTTACCTCTGCCATGGGCCTGGGCTGCAACGCTGCCGGCGTAGTAGGCTGCCGGATTATTGATTCCCCACGGGAGCGGCTGATTGCTATGCTAACCAACAGCTTTATTCCCTGCAATGGCCGGCTGCCTATGCTGGTCTCTCTCATCACCTTATTTTTTGTAAGCGCTTCCGGCGGGCTTGGGGACTCCATACTCTCGGCCCTTCTGCTGGTAGGTGTACTGGCCCTAGGAATGGGGATGACCTTTGTTGTCTCTAAGTTTTTATCTGCTACCATACTCAAGGGGGTTCCCAGCTCCTTCACCCTGGAGCTTCCTCCCTATCGCCGGCCTCAGGTGGGCAAAGTGATTGTACGCTCTATCTTCGACCGAACTCTGTTTGTACTGGGTAGGGCGGTATCTGTAGCTGCCCCGGCGGGTTTGGTAATTTGGCTCATGGCCAACATTCAAGTGGAGGGGCTTTCCTTGCTCACTTACTGCGCTAATTTCTTAAATCCCTTTGCCCAGCTGTTCGGCATGGACGGCGTAATCCTGCTGGCCTTTATTTTGGGCCTTCCGGCCAATGAAATTGTAATCCCTCTTATTCTTATGGCCTATCTTTCCCAGGGCAGCCTCACCGAACTCAACGATCTTACCGCCCTTAGAACCCTGCTGGTAAATAATGGCTGGACTTGGGTTACAGCTCTTTGTGTGATTCTCTTTTCTCTTATGCATTGGCCCTGTTCCACCACCTGCATAACCATCCGAAAGGAAAGCCAGAGCTGGAAATGGACCGCGGCGGCAGTCGCGATTCCCACCGTTTGCGGGTTGAGCATTTGCTTTGTGGTGGCAGCCATTGCCCGAATTTTCGGAATGTAGGCTTTCCGTTCAGAAAAGGCTCCAGGCAAAACGCCTGAAGCCTCAGCCCAATACATTTATACCGGTCCCCTGGCTGCCTTTGCCTGGGGGCCTTTGGTTTTTCCGCCCTTTTTGGCCTCTGCCAGCAGGCCCCGGATTTCCTCCTTGGTTAACTCCCGGTGCTTGCCTTGCGGCAGCATGGCCAAACGCACCGGGCCAATGGCAATTCGCTTTAGCCTTGCCACCTCAAGACCTAAAGACTCACACATCTTGCGGATCTCCCGGTTTCTGCCCTCGTACAGGATAATTTCTACCACAGCCCGGCCCCGCTGCTGTTCCAGCAGCCGGACCTTTGCCGGAGCGGTCATTCTGCCGTCAATCTGTATTCCCGTGCTGATTTTTACCATTTGCTCTTCGTTAATCCCTGGCCGCAAAGTTACCCGGTAAGTTTTGGCCACATGGGCTTTGGGGTGGGCCACCCCGTTGGCAAACTCCCCGTCATTGGTCATCAGCAGCAGCCCTTCTGAGTCCTTGTCCAGCCTGCCTACTGGGTATACCCGGGCAGGCACGTCCTCTACCAGCTGGGCCACGCATCTCCTGCCCCGTTCGTCCTCCATTGTTGTAACAAATCCCCTAGGCTTGTGTAGCGCCAGGTAGATCTTTTCCCCCACTGGCTCCAGGGGCCTTCCATCTACGGCAATCCGATCTTTTCCAGGGACCGCGCTGTCTCCCAGCCGAGCTGCCCTGCCATTTACGGTTACCCGGCCATCTAAAATCAGCTGCTCAGCTTTCCGGCGGGAAGCCACTCCATTTTCCGCCAGAATTTTCTGCAGCCTGCTTTTCCCGGCCATTATCAATTCTCCGGCAGCCAGACCCGCATCTGGCTTAGCCCACGGTTGGCCCAGGCGTAATATGGGATCAGCCGGATTTCCACCGGCTCCCGCCCTGGACGGGTATCGCTATAAAGGGAGTTCGTGGCTTCTGTCCGCCAGCCCCGCGCCGTTATGGGAACAATGCCCCCCAAAAGCTCTGGCTGGAAAGCCTGAGCTTCCAGGCCGCCCTCCCGGCGGAATGAAAGGGAAAACACATCCCCTTCGTTATCGATTCCTTCGGCGCAGTACACAAGGGGGCCCCGCTGTACCGCTGCCCGGCCAGTATCTGCCGGAACCTTGGAGGAAGCATACACCTTTCTAGGCATCATATCCAAAACAAGCTCCAGCTTGTCCCCCTCCTGAAAGCTGCCGGTCAGGTAGGCGTACCCATCCCTTTGCACAGAGCCGATGTTAACCGCCTCCCCATTCCGCTTTAGGACAGCCTTAGGGCTCCAGCCTGGCAGGCGCAGGGCAATTGTGCCCTGTGCCGCCCCACAGAACGTATAAGTAACATGGCCGCTGACAGGATAATCTGTCTCGCAGTTTAAGGCCCAGCCAAAGGGGGTTTCCACCCGGCCATCCATATAGAGATGCACAAACAGGGTATTTTCTCCTGCAGAGTAGGCATAACTGCCCAGAGAGGCCAAAAGCCTGGCCACATTGGGGGGACAGCAGGCACAGGCATACCACTGGGGCCGCTGGGGCAGGTCGTGCCGGTGGGTTACCGCTACTCCAGAAATCCCCGGGGCGCACTCCAGAGGATTCACATAGAAAAACCGCTGTCCATCCAGGGCCATGCCCGCCAAAACAGTATTGTACAGCGCCCGCTCCATGGTATCCGCATATTCTACTTTTGGCTCCATCTCCAGCATCTTTCGGGCAAAGAAGATAAGGCCAATAGAAGCGCAGGTTTCCGCATATACTGTGTCGTTAGGCAGATCATAATCTACAGTAAACGCCTCTCCAATAGTGGTGGAGCCTATGCCTCCGGTTACATACATTCTACGCTGAACCGTGCTCTCCCAAAGCTGAGAACAGGCGTTTTTCAGAGAAGCCTCTCCGGTTTCTCCAGCCAAATCCGCCATAGCGGTATAAAGGTACATTGCCCGCACCGAATGGCCTACCGCATCCTTTTGCTCACGAACCGGCTTCGCGCTTTGGGTGTAGTCCTTATCCAGGGCGTCATCGTTTTCTTGCCAAAGGTACCAGCCCCGTTTTTTTCGCTCTTCCTCAAAATAATGAGGATCCTGCCCCCTTACATCCACAAAATGCTGGGCAAGCTCTTGGTAGCGAGAATCCCCTGTGGCCCGGAAAAGCTTCATCAGCGCCAGCTCTACCTCTGGATGGCCAGAAAAGCCCCGGGGATTCTCCCGCATAAAATGGGCATAAATGTGATCGGCATTCTTTCGCATAATATGCAAAAAATCGTCTTTGCCTGTGGTCTCGTAATAGGCACAGGCCGCTTCTATAAGGTGCCCCGCGCAGTAAAGCTCATGGGCTTCCTGAAGATTTGTCCATCTGCGGCCAGGCTGCTTTACGGTAAAGTAAGAATTAAGATACCCATCGGGAAACTGGGCCCGCGACAGCAGCCCTACCACCCTGTCGATCTCTTCTTCCAATGCGGGATTTCGGTTCTGCGCCAGGGAAAAAGCGGCCGCCTCCAGCCACTTGGCCACATCGCTGTCTTGAAACACCATGCCATAGTATTCTTCAGGGGCTACAGGCTGACCACTGCCGGCCTTTGCCGCCAGCCGGAGATTTTCTATGGCATGGCTTTTCTCCACACCTTCCAGCTGATCGTTAAGAATGCTGAACTGATAAGGCAAAACCGTGTCCCGGATCAGCTTTTGCCTTTGGGGCCAAAAGCCTTCCCCCTCTTTTACCGCCGTAACCGGCAGGCCATAATTTTTCATTTTGAGCGCTCCTTTATTCTTCTATTCCTGCATTTGCCGGTATATGAATTATTTTTTACCCTCTATTTGCCCCGCAGCCTTTGCCAGAAGTTTTCCCAAAAACCAGGCTCCGGCTCTAGGCTTGCCACGCTTTCCCTTGCTGTAATCGCCACACGGTACAGCTCCTGCCCATTTGCTAAGTACCGAATACTGCCCACCCTCTCCCCTAAGGAAACCGGGGCATACAGGAACTTAGGCAGCAAAATTTCCGCGGTAATCCCTTCCGCCTCCTCTAGCGGCAGAGTAATGGCTACCCCCTCGCCTCCCTCCACCTCTGCCTGGGCTTGAAGCCCCCCTACCAGAGGGAGTTGTTGGGAAAAATCCTGGCCGCCAAAGTTTACGGTTTTCACTGTAGCAAAGCCGTAATCAAACAGGGCCATATGGTCATCCCAATCATCCGGGGCATTTAGGGTTACGGCGATTAGGGTAGTGCCCTCCCGGCAAGCGGCAGATACCAGGCAGCGCCCCGCCTTTTTTGTAAAACCGGTTTTTACACCAATACATCCCTCATATAGGCGCAGCAGCTTGTTATGGTTGCTGTATGTTACCTTTTGAGGGGGCTCAAGGAACTCTACCTGTAGGCTGGCGCTGCCGGCAATTCTGGCGAACTCTGGGTTTTTCAGGGCTGTCTTGGCCAAAAGCGCCATGTCATAGGCAGTGGAATAATGGTTATCGTCATCCAACCCAGAAGGGGTAACAAAGCTGGTCTCCGTCATACCGATTTCCTGAGCCCGGGCGTTCATTAAAGAGCGGAATTCCTCTTGGCTGCCACTTAGAAAAATAGCCGCGGCATTGGCGGCGTCATTGCCAGAGGCCAGCAGCATACCGGCGGTAAGGTTGGTCAGGGTAAGCCTGTTGCCGGCCTGCAGCCCCATGGACGAGCCCTCTACCCGGACCATCTCTTCGGTTACATCCAATACCGGGTCATCCAACCGGGCAGCCTCCTCCAGGGTAAGCAGCGCGGTCATTATTTTGGTGGTGCTGGCCATAGCCAGCTGCCTGTGGGCATCTTTCTCAAATATTACCGAACCATCGTCGGCAGAAATGAGAATTGCACTGGCAGCCGATACCGAGGGCTTTTCTGCCGCCCGCGCCGGAACCATAGGGAGCAGCACAAAAGCCAATGCCAATGCCAGCCCCTGAAACAGAAATTTCTTCATGAACAAACACCCGCCTCTCCAAACCAGACTATGCGGACAGGCGGAAAGTTATTCGTTTTAGTCAGAAGACTCTGGCGCCGGAACAGGGGCATCCTCTTCTGGCCCCTGCTTGTTCTTGCCAAACAGGGAACCCAGCATATCCACCACCTCGGGAATTTTCTCCAAAGCCCGGTCCACAGAGCTGAAATAGGGCTCTATCTGGATCACCCGCACATCGCCGTTATGGATAGACAAAAACGCCATAGGGCTTACGGTAATCCCAGCGCCGCTGCCCCCCGCGAACAAGCCCCCTGCTGGCTGGGCCTTAGAGGGCAGGTCGGAGCCGCCGGCGGCAAAGCCGTAATTCACCCGGGAAATAGGGATCACGGTGGTGCCGTCTGGTGTAGTAATTGGGTCACCCACCACGGTATTTACATCTACCATTTCTTTTATTTTTTCCATACTGACACCCAGCAGGCCGTTCACCTTGTTCTCGCTCATGCTTTAACCTTCCTTTCTGTACGCAACATCATTTTCAGGATTCTACCCAAAGGCCATAGGCTTTTTAGGAAAAACACCAGCAGCTCCTTTAGTACAAAAAACGGCCGCAGAGAAAGCTCGGCGGAAAAAACCACTCTGTTTTCCTGGGCGGAATAGTCTAAATCTACGGTAACGCCCTTGTGCCGGCAGGGCATTAGGGTAAACAATCCGCCGCAAGCCGAGTATACCCCAGCAGAAAGCCGCCCATACAAAACCGCGCTCGCCGCCGCGTTTTCCTTTCCGGCCAAGCAAAGATACAGGTCAAACTCCCGCAGGCGCAGCCTTTTTAGCACACCGGCCCCGGCCCGGCCCGCCAGGCCGATTAATTCGCCTAGGGATTGCAGGAACCCCTGAAAGCCTTCCCGCTTCAAGGCAGCTTTCAGTCTGTTTCCTCCCGGCTTTTTCGGCTGTTTTTCCTCTTCCTCCTGTTTTTCCTCTTTTCCAGGCTCAGGCTCCTCTGCCCCTTCCCCGGGAAGCAAGGGGATACGGAAAAAGAGAATACCCAGCTCTAAGGAAAAGGCCTCTCGAAACTCTAGCCTGGCCCGCACCGGAATTAGAGTGACCAAAACCAGCAAAAGCAGAATTCCACCCAGAATATATAGGATGATCACCTGCCCACTTCCTTTCACAATAAAGTGGTCTGCTCCAAAAAGCCATATCTCTCTGCCCCGTCAGGGTCCTCGCTTTCCTCTTCTGGCTCCTCCTCGCCTACAGCAGGGGGCGGCGGGAGTTTATCAATAGAAGAGAGCTGAAAACATCGCAGAAAATTCTCTGTGGTGCCGTAAAGCAGCGGCCTGCCCGGCAGCTCCAGCCGGCCACGCTCCTCCAGCAGCCCCTTTTGCACTAAGCTGCCAATGACTCCAGAACAATCCACGCCCCTAACCTGCTCCACAAAGGCTTTTGTTACTGGCTGGTTGTAAGCAACCACCGCCAGCACCTCCATAGCCGCTTGCGACAGCGGCGTATTGCGCTTAAGGTCCAAAGCCTCCCGCACAGGCTGGATATAATCGGGGTTGGTACAAAACTGGGCTGTATTCCCCAGCAGCAGCAGATGCACGCCGCTTTCCGGTGTGTTGTACTTTTTTTGCAGGCCGGCCACTGTTTCCTCTATTACATAAGTCCTTACGCCTAAAACCTGAGCGATCCTGTCCAGAGCCACCGGCTCGCCGCTGGCGAACAGGATTGCCTCTGCCTTACCGGTCAGTTCGTTTAACTCCATATATGTTTAGCCGTTCTCCTTTCTTCCAGAGGGCCTGGCCTGAAGCTCCACCCAGCAATACTCTCCTTCCCCCTCCACCCGGATACGGCGGCTCTTCACCAGTTCCAGCACCGCCAAAAACAGGGCGACCCGGGCCGAACGCTCTGTCTTCTCCGCAAAAAGGGCCCGGTAAGCCATAGCGCCCTGTTTCCAAAGGGTACGC
>CAJUSM010000002.1:67045-85633 GCA_910588935.1 uncultured Oscillospiraceae bacterium | reverse complement strand
GGACCAAAACTTCCTTTGCGCACATGTACATTCACTCTCCTACAGAATTTTGAAAAAGGTTTAAGGTTTTCATCGCGCTGGGAGAACTCTCCAACGCTTGCAGGGCACACTTTGAAATTAAGGTAATTATACCATATTTCCGCCTGGCGTCAACAACCCAGGCCCAATTTTGGTTCGATGTACAGAGTAAGAATCATAATTAATTATCAATTTGTGCATCTTGTACACGCCTCCAAGATATTTTTGACGGTATCATCGCCTAACCCAGCGGAAAGCATCATAATGGAGGCATATCTCTCTCATTCAAGCTACTTATTCCACTGATTGTGTCTCTTTTTTAGCTGTATAGACCAAAAGATCTGGCCGGTTTTTTTTCGTGATCGCAAGAGACTCCGCCCTGCGCCATGCGGAAATATTACCATGATGGCCGCTGAGCAGCACCGGAGGTACCGCCCGGCCCCGCCAAACCTCTGGCCGGGTATATTGGGGATATTCCAACAAACCCGCATAATGGCTTTCTTCCGTAAAGCATGCCTCAGAAGAAAGAACCCCTGGCAGCATACGGCTTACCGTATCTGCCAAGATCATGGCCGGAAGTTCGCCGCCGGTTAGAACGTAATCGCCAATAGAGACTTCTTGCGCCCCGTATTCATCCAGCACCCTTTGGTCCACCCCCTCATAATGGCCGCAGAGTAAAGCCAAACCAGGCAAGGCTGCCAGCTCCCGGGCCATCTGCTGGCTTAACACCTTACCTCGAGGCGAAAGGTAAATTACCTTTGGCATTGCTCCTAAGTGCTCCTCCAAGGCATCCAAACCGCGGGCAAAGGGTTCTGCGGACAAAAGCATGCCCTTCCCGCCGCCAAACACTGTGTCATCTACCCGGCCTCTACGGTCAGGAGAAAAATCTCGCAGCTGATGGCAGCAGATCTGCAAAAAACCACGACGCCGGGCCTTGCCTATAATGCTGCTCCCTAGCACCGGTGAAAAAACCTCTGGGAACAGCGTGAAGATGTCCATCCGCATTAAGTTTCCTCCCCGTCATTGTCAAAAATACCCGGGATTGGCAGCAGCTCTATAACACCTGCTTCTGGGTCAATTCTTTTAAGCATGTGCTTTACCGCTGGGAAGAGATACTCTTCCTCTCCGTTTACAATACGATAAACATCATTTGCAGGGGCAGAAATAATCTCGGCAACTGTGCCATAGTTCTGGCCTGTCTCTCCATCTATTGCTTTTAGGCCCAATAAATCCTGGAGAAAATACCTACCCTCTTCCATAGCAATGTCTTCTCGGTCCAAATAGAGCACCTTTCCCCGCAGCAAATCCCCCTGCTCTATGGTCTCTACTCCCTGGAGGGTAATGAGCAGCCGACCCTTGTGCACCCGAGCGGCTTTTAGGCCAGCAGGCTGCCTCCCTTGGCTATCGAAATAAAAATCCTTTACCTGGCATAAAAACTCAGGTGAGTCAGCCCAAGGCTCTAGGCAGAGCTCCCCCCGCACGCCATGAGTACGGACAATTTTTCCTGCCTCCAAAAAACGCTTTTTCATAAAAATTCATCTCAATTCATTCACGCAAAAAAGGGCCTCGCGCGTTCACCGCGCATACGCCCTGTTTTGCTGGATCCTTTTATTTGGCGGGATCAAATGAAATCAGTCGATCTCGACCATAACCTTCATGTCATTGCGGGTAGCGGCAGCGCGCATCACTACACGGATCGCCTTGGCGATTCGGCCCTGCTTGCCGATTACCCTACCCATATCATCTTCAGCCACATGAAGATGATATACGATTACACCATTCTCTCCGTCCTCAGTGGTTACAGATACCTCTTCGGGCTTTTCCACCAAACCAGAGGCAATGGCCTTGAGCAAATCCTGCATTGTCTGAAACCTCCTTTCTTACATTAGCTGAATCTTAGATAACGCCGTGCTTTTTAAACAGCTCCCGAACAGTGTCGGTAGGCTGGGCGCCGTTCTCGATCCACTTTTTGGCCTTTTCAGGATCCAGCTTTACAACACTGGGCTCCTCCATGGGATTATAATACCCAATTTCCTCAATAAAACGCCCGTCCCGGGGAAAGCGGGAATCTGCCACCACGATCCTGTAGAAGGGGTTTTTCTTGGCGCCCATACGGCGCAACCTGATTTTAACAGCCATTGTTCGTACCTCCAAAATGATGATAATAGTATATGAAAAGGGACTTTCCCTTACTCAACTTAGTTTATAGCTCCTGCTGCTCTTTCATAAAGCATCTAAAATAGACCACATTGCCGTCTGGATCCCGAAAGCTCATATTTACCGCGCCCCATGGGCGTTTTTGGGGCTCTTCCAAAATCTCCGCCCCCAAAGCCCGCACCTTAGCAAAGGCCGCGTCCATGTTCTCTACAGTAAAGGCCAACACCGCGCTCTGGCCGGTTCGGGGAGTTTCATCTCCCATAACTGTCAAGGCTGTCTCTTCCGCCAGCACAAACTGATGTACCTGGTTATCCTTGTCCTCGCCGGGGGCTGCGTCCAACAGTTTCCGGTAAAATTCCGCCAGCCGGGGGACGTCCCGTGTCAAAAGACACACTTCTCCAATCCTCATATTTTGCTCCTCTTATTTTTACACTTAATACCTTTTGAAGCCGATAGAGTGGTAGAGAGCCTCCGCCTTGCTGTCAACAGCCCGAACAGTAACAATTGCCGCCCCGCGGTCAAAAGCGCTGTCCACGACCCTACGGCATACGGACTGGGCCAGTCCCTGCCTGCGGTGCTCTGGCAGAGTTGCCACGAACTCAAGGGAAACCGCTCCCTTGTCCACTGCTCCGGCTGCGGCGGAAATAGCCCTGCCGGCCTCATTCCGCACCATATAGCAGCGCAGCAAGCCCTCCCGGCACAATGGGTAATGGTATATGGGATGGATATCCGCCTTGCCCCCGGAAAGCACAGCATTCACCAGCCCGGCCCATTGGGAAAACTCCTCCTGGGTCAACACCTCAATGACCCCCGTTTGAGGCGGGTAGTCCGGCTTTTCATCTGGCAGCATAGCCATATAAGACTCGCCATCAGGAGAAGGTTCTACAGGTGGATCCTTCTTCTCTTTTCCGGAGTACAACAACACTACCTCATCAGAACAACCCAGGTTCAGCCACACCGGCATTTGAAGGGCTTTTATTTCCGCAATCAGCTCACGCTGCTGTTCCTGGGGCAATCCATCTAAGCGCACATCATACACAAAGCGAATGCCGAATATGTCCCCCTTTGGCCGCACAAAGGAGTAATGCTCCCTGTGAACAATCTCCATATGTTCCGCCCGGCCAAAGAGCTCTACATAGTAATTTGCGCCTCGATCGATGGCGTCGATAATTTCGTTGCGATTCATTTCAATCCCCCATATTCACCTGGTCCAAACCCTCCAGGTTTTCCGGCAGATGATAAAGATACATCTCCATCGCGTCGGTATGGGCTGCCAGCAAATTCGCCTTTGTCCAGCAGATGCCAACTCCCTCCCGGAGCGCCTCAGAGGCCTTGGCGGTAACCCGTCTGTCCTGTGCATCCCAGGAGTGGCGGATCTGATCCCGGACAAAATGATAAGCCCGTTCCCCGCTGGCAAGAGAATCGCCTGGAACTGCCAGCTCCTTAGCCTTGGTCAAAATCCCCGGCTCCCGCCAATCAATATATTCGCTTTCCTCTAAATAGCGCTCCAGGGGCTGGTTTATTCTGAGTTTCATATGCATTTTTTAAAAAGGCAGGTTGCCCATTCCTCCCATGCCTCTGAGCATCTTTTTGCCTTTTTTCCCCCCAAACTGTTTCATTAGTTTTTGGGTCTGCTTAAACTGGTTTAACAACCGGTTCACATCTTCCACCTTCTGGCCGCAGCCAGCGGCAACCCGTTTTTTCCGGGAGGCATTTAGCACTTCGGGATGGCTGCGCTCATAGGGAGTCATGGATAGGATAATAGCGGCTGTACGGTCCATAATACGCTCATCAATATCCAAATCATCTATTTTATTGCCAACCCCAGGCAGTTTACTGAGAATTCCTTTAATAGGCCCTAGTTTTTTCACCTGCTGGAACTGGTCCAGCATATCGTTTAGATCTAGCTTATTGCTAAGCATACGCTCGGCAGTTTTTGCCGCTGCTTTTTCATCCATGCGAAGCTGAGCGTCCTCAATTAAGGTAAGCACATCACCCATACCCAAAATCCGCCCAGCCATCCGGTCCGGGTGAAAAACCTCCATGCCGTCCAGCTTTTCCCCTGTTCCCGCAAATTTAATCGGTTTACCTGTAACCGCCTTAATGGACAGTGCCGCACCGCCTCGGGTATCGCCGTCCAGCTTAGTAAGAACCACACCGGTAATGTCCAGCAGTTCATCAAAGGACTTTGCCACGTTTACAGATTCCTGGCCGATCATAGCATCCACCACCAGCAGAACATCCGTGGGATTTACAGCCTCTTTCATCCTTCGCAGCTCATCCATCAGCTGTTCGTCAATTTGCAGCCGGCCGGCGGTATCAATCAGCACATAATCGTGGCCATAGTCCTTGGCATGGCGTACAGCTTCCCTTGCCGTTTCTACGGGATCTTGGGCGCCCCTTTGAAAAACAGGGGCGCCAGCCTTCTCTCCCATTACTTCCAGCTGCTTGATAGCCGCGGGGCGGTAAATATCGCCAGCCACCAGCAGGGGACGATGGCCCTGGTTTTTCAGCATGTAAGCCAGCTTCGCGGTGTAAGTGGTTTTGCCCGCACCCTGGAGACCGCACATCATAATGATTGCTGGAGGATGAGGAGGGCTTTTCAGCCGTTCCTCGCTGCCGCCCATTAAGGCTGTCAGCTCCTCGTTTACAATTTTAATAACCATCTGGGCAGGGGTTAGGCTCTCCATAACCTCTGAACCAACAGCGCGTTCCGTAATCTTTTGGGTCAGCTCCTTTGCCACCTTATAGTTTACGTCCGCTTCCAGCAGGGCCAGGCGCACCTCCCGCATGGCTTCTTTTACGTCAGCCTCGCTGAGCTTGCCCTTGCCCCGCAGCTTCTTAAAGGAATTGCTCAGCTTTTCCGCCAATCCTTCAAACGCCAATGCCCCTCACCTCTTTTTTTCTAGTCGCTCTGTCAAATTAGTCCTTCTCCGCGATCTCCTCCGCGCAGGTTAAAATGCTGGCCGCATTCTCATCGATCTCCGGGATCTGGCCGTTCTGGCTGTTTAACTCCTGAATATTCAAAGCACAATCACAGATAACCGCCAGGCGGTCCTGCAAATCTCGAAAACGCTTGGCAAGGCCCAAACGCTCTTCCATTTCTAAAAGCTGCTGCTCCGCCCTTTTTATAGCATCTCGTACGCCTTGGCGGCTGATATCCCGGTCGGCCGCAATCTCCGAAAGGGACATATCCTGGTTATAGTAGGCGTCCACCGCTTCCCGCTGGGTTTCGGTGAGCATATCGCCATAAAAGTCCAATAAGTATGATATCCTCAAGTCTTTTGCCATCCGCATGGCCGTCTCTCCTCACCATTCTGTAAAGTCAAGCTCTTTACACTACTGGGTATTATACACCAGAGCGAAGGATTTGTCAACAGGATTTTTTCGAAAATCTGGCTGAAGAAAAGAAAGCTTTTCAACTGGAAAGGCGATGAGAACAACAAAAAGCCCCCAGCCATTGCCAGGGGCTATCTTCTCTTACAAATCCAATCCCACGTAACTCTCTTCTAGGATACCACAGGATTCGCTAAACAACTGTTGTTCCTCTTGGGAAAGCTGCAGTTCCAACACTCGGTCCACGCCGTTGCTGTTTACAATACAGGGAACGCCGGCATAGATACCGCGCTGGCCGTATTCCCCCCGAAGCCGGGCTGAAACTGTAAGGACACTGTTTTCGTTGCCTAAAACCGCTCTGGAAATGCGCACCAGAGACATGCCAATGCCATAGTAGGTGGCGCTTTTGGCCTCTATTATTTGCTGAGCCGCGTCCCGAACCTCCAAGCTCAGCCGCTGCATCTCCTCCACCTGATACCTGCCCCCGGACTGTTCGCAAATATCCATAACCGACTTGGTAGCCAACATTGCTTGGCTCCAGGGGACAAACTCGCTGTCACCGTGCTCACCGATTACATAGGCGTGCATATTCCGAGGATCCACAGAAAAGTATTCCCCCAAAAGATACCGGAGACGGGCAGTGTCCAAGGTTGTGCCGCTGCCGAAAACCCGATTGGGATTAAACCCGGAGAGCTCATAGGTAACCCGAGTCATAATATCCACTGGATTGGTAGCCACCAAAAACACACCGCCAAACCCAGAACGCACTACTGGCTCAATAATCGATTGGAAAACCGCCGCGTTGCGCTTAAGCAGATCCAGGCGAGACTCACCAGGCTTCTGGTTCACCCCGGCGCAGATGACCACAATGTCCGCATCGGAGCAATCGGAATATTCACCCGCATAAATCCGCATACTGGACCGGGCAAAAGCCACTCCGTGGTTCAAATCCATGGCCTCGCCTCTGGCCCGCTTTTTGTCAATATCCACCAGCACCAGCTCATCGCAGAGGGACTGGTTCAGCGCGGAATAGGCAAAGCTCATGCCCACCATTCCCGTGCCCACCAGCACGATCTTTCGCTTGTTATTGCACATTTTCTGCCGCCTTTCCGGGTTTTTCCCCAGGTATTCATTGTTATTCTGGCTGGGGCGGCGGAAAATATGTAAAGACATATGCAAATTGTGTAATCCCAATGACAAAATAGCAGACAGTAGAAAGTTACAGATGCAGCTTAATAGTGATTATTACTTTTTCTCAAAAAATTCAAAATAACCAGATAATGCTTTGCAAAATATTTTTTATTCGAATTATTTATTTTAAAAAAATTCCCATAATATCTCATTTTACCTATTTACAAGCTCGTAACAGTGTGCTAATATATATTTGCAGTAAACAAAGGAGTGTTGTAAAATGAAAGAGATGTGGAAAAGGGTGCTTGCTCTTGTGGTTTGTGTTCTGATAACAGTATCTGTTGTTGCTGTTCCTGCTTCGGCGTATACCCTATGGAAGCATAAGATCGAAAAATCATTAACTCTCGTTCCTTACCAAGGTTTTTCATCTACCAGCCGTACACACATGCGGTATTGTACCAATGCTTGGAATTCAGCTGCCGGAAAGAGCATTGTTTTTATGTCAAGCTCAACTCACTCTTCGGAGACCGGATATCCTTCTGTAGATGGAAAAAACTATGTCTATAAACAATATTCTGACACAAATAAAATTGCTGAAACGGCTAGGTGTCAGCTAAAAAATATCCCTTCAGTTTCGGCGGCTACCATGAGATACATCACCGAGGCAGATATTGTCATAAACACAAAATACAATTGGGCAAATAGTGCAAAACCTAATTGTTATGATACCTATTCAGTTTTTCTCCATGAAGTTGGCCATGTAATTGGGTTAGGGCACGCAGAAGGTTCTACTCTACCTGTTATGTACGAAAATTATGAAGTAAACAAAGAAAAGAGAGCATTAACAAAAGACGATATACAAGGGGCTTCTGACTTGTATGGTAGTTGATTTTAACATTTAAATCTTAAATTAATGACAAATATAAAGAGTGGAGACATTATATTATGAAAAGCAATGCAATAAAGAAAATCTGTAAAGTTAGCATTATCACCTTGGTTGTTGTTGTAAGCACTGTCATGCTAATCTGGAAGCCGGCTGAGCAGGAAATCATCGAAAAAGGAGGACTTTTGGCCTACCGGAGTGTGGAAGACCTGGTGAACGATTCCATCGTGATTGCCACGGGCAAGGTTGCTGGCAAATCGGAGGGCTTTGAGATTTTGCACAGCAACGGGGAAAACCGGGATATTTTTACAGATTACTATTTTACCATCGACAATGTTTTGAAAGGGAACCCCTATGATGAAACCGTTACCCTGCGGATGCCCGGCGGCACAGTGGGAAATCGCACGGTTTATGATTTCTGCTACCCCACGCTGAATCAACAGGACGAGTATCTGCTTTTCTTCTACCGCCCCGGCACAGGCGGCTGGTTCAACACTCCCGGCGATTATTACTACCTCTACGGCGCGAATCAAGGCGCTTACCGCATGGATGGGAATGGCGCGTTTTTTAACGTGGACTCCGGCGAAGAGCTCCCCGCCCAGGCGCTGATTTCTCCCCAATTGGATGAGCCCGTAGACGAAGCACACTTCCGGGAGGAAACCGAAGAGGCGTTCCGGCACAATTACGAGACCGGCATGGACTCCTGGGAAGAGTATCAGTATAACCTGGCGCAGCTAGACCAGTACGCCGCCATTCTCCCGTAATATAGAAGAGCCCTGGGGAAAACCCCAGAGCTCTTTTTTTGCCGAACTTTGCCTATAAGACCTTTTCCACCCAGGCAAGCATGGCCTCCGACTCCTCTCCTGCAGTGGCCCAAAGAATGCCCTGGCACTTTGCCGCGCCCAGACGGGTATAGGCTACCACCCGATGGTTTCCATCGTTGACAATGAGCCTGCCTCCGGTTATATTCACAATCACCGGAGGCAACTCCCCACCGTTCTCCAGGAATTCTACCAACGCCTGCACCCGATTCTCAAAATCCTGGGGATAGGCCGGAAACTGGATGTCCGGCTCAGGGCCGCTGCATCCCTCCAGTCGCTCCAGGGGCAGGGCCATGGGCCCTAAATATACTCGAGGCTCCTGGCGCAGGCCTTGAGCAAAAGGCAGATTGTGGCCTTCCTCTGAGCAGAGGTATTGCTGCACCCACTCCCCCAAGTTCCCTTGCCCGGCAAAGTCCCTGGCCGAGGAGAGGTTTCCCTGGTACTCCATAGGTCCTCCTATTCCTCCCGATGGTTTCGCCGCCATTGCAGATAATTCTCTAAAATCACCATGGCTGCCACCGCATCCACCACTGCCTTACGCTTTTTGCCTCGTGTATTGGTGTCGTTCAGGTAACCATGGGCGGTAATGGTAGTACCCCGCTCGTCTACGAACTCAACCGGCAGGCCGGTAAGCGCCTTAAGCTTTTCTCCCATTTCCCGGGCAAATCGGGCGCTGTCCCCCTCGGTGCCGTCCATGTTCCGGGGCAGGCCCAAAACCAGCAGCTCCGCCCCCGCCGCTTTTGCCTCTTGGTTGATTTGTTCCGCCAGCTTGTCAGGATCCCGCTGGTGAATTACTTGAAAAGGGGAGGCCAGCAGCTCCCCTTTATCGCACACTGCCAGACCAGTGCGGGCGTGTCCCAAATCCACTCCTAGAATAATCATACCGGCTCCTGTAAAGCACGGAAAGAGAAGTAGGTAGGCGGACGCCGCATGTCCTCTGGCAGGTGGGAAAGATCGTTGATAGCTTTCCAAGTCAGCCTGCCCTCTTCGGCTAACAGAGTGCTGACTCCTGTGTTGCCGAAAACCTCGCTTTTTCGAATTCCTTCCAAATTGCCGTGGCTAATTCTGGCATAGAGATTTCGCAGCACCCCGCCATGGGTTGCCACAATAACACATCGGCCGGGATTATCCGCAATAATCCGATCTAGAGCATCATTGGCCCGCTGGTAAACCTGGGCCATTGTCTCCCCTCCCGGAAAGCAGCATTGGTCTGGGGAAACATCCCATTGTTTCGCCACTACTGGAAACTGTTTTGCTACCTCTGTCAGCAGCAGGTTCTCCATGTCTCCACAGTCAATTTCTATGAGGCCCGGCTCTTCCTGGATTTCCAATTTGTGATACTGGCCAATGGCCTGAGCGGTACGTTTAGCCCGTGTAAGAGGACTGGTATAGATCGCGTCAATGGGCTGGTTGCGAAAGCGCAGCCCCAAAAGGGCCAGCTGCTTCTCCCCTTCAGGGCTTACCGGCGCGTCATACCTCCCCTGAAAGCGGTGTTCCACATTGCCCATAGACTGACAATGTCGAATTAGGTGAACAGTGGTTACCATGGGCGAATCCCTCCAGACAGTTCAGCTACAGAGCGGATCCTGTTTTTAACCAGGTACTCCTCCAAACCCTGCGCAATTTTCAAAGGGGCATAGGGATCGGTAAAAATCGCCGTACCCACTTGGATGGCTGCAGCTCCTGCCAAAAGCATTTCCACCGCATCTTGCCAGGTGGAAATGCCGCCTAAGCCCACAATGGGAATCTTTACTTTCTGAGCGACCTGCCACACCATGCGCAGGGCCACCGGCAGTACCGCCGGGCCAGAAAGGCCTCCGGTATTATTGCGAATGATTGGCCGGCGTGTGTTAATGTCAATACGCATTCCGGTAAGAGTGTTAATCAAGGACACTGCGTCCGCGCCGGCGGATTCTGCCGCCAAGGCCATTTCACTGATATCGGTGACATTTGGCGAGAGCTTTACCATCAGCGGCTTATGGCATACTTTGCGTACTGCCTTCGTAATTTCCTCTACCCCTTGGGTTGTCACACCAAACTGCACCCCGCCCTCTTTCACATTGGGGCAAGAAATATTCAGTTCAACCATATCTATATTGGTTTCATTGAGTTTTTCCGCTGTCCGGCAGTAATCCTCTACAGCACTGCCTGCCAGGTTGGCAATAATTCTTGTGCCCTGTCGCGAAAGCCAAGGCAGGTCATGCTGAACAAAGTGGTCTACACCTGGGTTTTGCAAACCAACGGCATTAAGCATTCCACCAGGGGTCTCCGTAACCCGCGGCGGTGGATTGCCTGGACGCGGTTTCAGGGTTATGCCTTTACAGCTAATTCCCCCCAGCTGGCTCAAGTGGTAGAGCTCGCTGTACTCCCGGCCAAAGCCAAAGGTACCAGAAGCGGCAATCACTGGATTCCGGAAGTCTACCCCGGCCACCTTTACCCGCAGTGGAGAACGGAGCTCTTCTGGGGAATTCCCGGCCAGAATACCTTCTCCATCGTCCAAACGCACTACTTTACAGTTTTGCTCTTGCTCATAATTTCGGCACTTTGCTTCGAAATTTTCGTACCGGCTGTGAAAGCGGCTGTAGTGAGGTAGAATCTGTATATTTGTTAGCCCCAATGCCCTGAGATCTGTCAGGCCCGGGGTGTTCATTTCTGGAGAATACCGATGGATGAGAGCCAAGCTAGGGCCAAGCACCAATGCCCCGGCGCTTACTCCTATAAGCAGCCCCTTCTCTCCCACTTGCTTTAAGGCCTTACAGCCGTCATGCTTCCAGATGGAATCCAGAAGATAGTAGGGATTGCCGCCTATGAGCTCCACCACATCATATCTCAGCAGCTGCTCCGCAGGCTGAAAGTCGAAATCAAAAATCTCTACTAGTAATCCTAGGGAGGCAAGCTCCTCTTTTAGCCGCTGTACATGCCAACTCTTCTCCCGATATTCTGGATCGGCGGTTACCACCAAAGCAGCCCGGCCTCCAGCCTTTATGTATTGGCCTGCAGCCTGCCGGAGAGCTGGGCTGCTCAGGCCGTCTGAACACAGGATAATCATTTTGCCGCTCCTTTCTCTGAAAGGGCTTCAGAGGCCAACTGCCCCATGGGGAAAACCGGACCATCTTTACATACATGCCCATAATAAGCCTGCCCATCTTCATCTAGAAGAGCCACTGCGCAGCCCAAACAAGCCCCCAAACCACAGGCCATCCGCTCCTCTAAAGACAGGTATCCAGCCGCCCCATTCTTTTGAGCCAAAGCCTTTGCCGCCCGGAGCATAGGGGCTGGACCACAGGCAAAAAGCACTTTAAAGTCTTCAGCCTGAGCAAATTCCGTTACTACTCCCCGGCTGCCATAGCTACCGTCATCCGTCGCTACAATCACCTTGGCGCCAGTGCACCGGAAGTCCTTCTCTAAAATCAGATAGTCATAACTGCGGAAACCTAGAACAGCGACAGCGCTCTCTCCCAATTCCTTTGCCGCGGCCAAAAGAGGTGGCACTCCGATTCCTCCGCCAAGCAGCAGGGTGCGTTTGGTTTTATCTATAGGAAATCCTTTACCCAGAGGGGCAAGAATCTCCAGGCTGCTGCCAGGCCTATACTCCGCCAGCTGGGCCGTGCCCTCGCCCCGTACCTGGAACACAAAACGCAACAAGCCGGCCTCGCGAGAAATATCACAGATGGAAATAGGCCTGCGCAGAGTATGGCCAGGCAAGCGGATCTGGGCAAATTGTCCTGGCTGCGCCAAAGCCGCCAGCTCCGGACATTCCAGCCAGAAACTGAAAATACCTGGGCGCAGTACCTGGACAGAAACAATATTACTTAAAACAGAGTCGTACGATTTCATTTTATCCCTCCCATTTGATCTTGAAAGCCTCTGGGGTAAAACGCTTGCTTCAAACAGGCAGGCTGATGCCGCCTATCTTTGCCATGAGCTGATCCCGCATTCGAAGTGCTTCCCGGCGGGCGGCGCCGGCAAAATCCTGGGGATCGCAGTTTTCCTTTTGCCAGGCACACATAATTGCCCGAGACGAATTGACAATTGCCCCCAATCCATGCTTGTCAAAGCCTAGAGCCACGTCATCCGCAGCACCGCCCTGCGCGCCAAAGCCAGGTACCAGGAAAAACGTATTGGGCAACGCGGCCCGGAGTTCCTTAAGCTGCTTGGGATATGTTGCCCCAACAACAGCCCCAACGCCGCTATACCCATATTTTCCTGGCAGCTTTAGCCCCCACTGCTGGCACATATTGCCCATAGCCCGATATAGGGGCTCGTACATAGCGTGCATCATCTGGTCTTGGAATTCGCCGGCAGAGGGATTGGATGTCTTTACCAGCACAAAAATTCCCTTGTCCTTTGCCCCGCACACAGCCAGCAACGGGTCAATACAGTCGGTACCCAAATATCCATTCACGGTGAGAGCATCCGCGCCAAAAGCCTGAAAGCTCTCTCCCTCTACATCGGTAGCCCCAAGATGGGCGGCAGCATAGGCCTGCATAGTGGCTCCAATGTCGTTACGCTTACCATCTGTGATAACAAACAGGCCTTTAGATTTGGCATAATCGATGGTTTCGGCAAAGGCTTTCATACCCGGCCATCCATACATCTCATAGTAGGCGGCCTGCGGCTTAACTGCAGGGACAATATCCCAGAGGCTGTCGATAAGCGCCTTATTAAAGGCCAGCAGCGATTCTGCCGCACCCTGGAGATTTTTGCCGTACTTTTCAAAACACTGGGCCTTTACATAGCCTGGGATATAGTCTAACTTTGGGTCTAGACCTGCCACTGTAGGGTTCTGCTTCTGCATAATATTTTCCATCAGCCTGTCCATTGACATAGTAAGGACTCCTTCTCGATTATTTTGCTTTCATTATATAACTTGGTAATACAGACTGTCAAGAAAAGAAAAAAGGCTCCCAAAGAAAGAGCCTTTTCTCATATTTGTATTAGGTTAAACGGTAAATCCCGCAGGCATGGGGCCTAAGCCCCACCGAAAGCTTGGCGTTTTCCCCACAGATCCGCTCCCCGGTCCAAAGCTCTATGCCCTCTGTCCAACTGGGCCATAAATCCTCTAAATCTCCAGAGATTTGGCGTTCCTCATCTGCTAAATTGAATAGCGCCACATACCTTTTTCCAGTTTCCTGATTTTCTGCTGCCCAAACCGCCGCTTCATCGTTCCGCTCCAACTGCTCTGGCTGGCATTGGGGCGCCAGCAGCTCCAACAATTCCCGGTTGGTCAGCAGGGAAAGGGTCCATTGGTCCAGTTTGGTCAGCTCCGCCCCCACCATGAGCGGAGAACCAAATAGGCACCACAAAGTCATCATGGTTCGCTGCTCGTCATGGGTGAGCCGGCACTCCCACTCTCCTTGGCCAAAACCGCCTCCCAGCTTGCCTAGGGGAAGCATGTCACAGTCAGGATAACAGCCCGGCGCGATATGATCCTGCCACAACTCGCAGCGGGAGAACATTCCCTTCAGCAACTGCCAGTCATCCCAAAAATCGTCGGTAATCCGCCACATATTGGCGTACTTTTTATAGTGCCATGCCTTTTCAATGATGGCTGGGCCTGGAGAAAGGGAGAGCACAATGGGCCGGCCCGCTTTCTGAATAGCCCGGGCAATCATCTCAATCTCATGCTTTCTGGCATAGCCTAGTTCTGTGTGTGGAACCAGGTTATCTGTATTGCAGATATCGTCACATTTAATGAAATCTACGCCCCAAGATGCGTAAAGCTCAATTATAGAATCATAATAGGCTTGGCCTTCGGCGCAGTCCCGAACACCATACATATCCGGGTTCCAGCGGCAAACAGAGTTTGGCTCTCCAACCATATCCGCCGTAACCGGCACATTCATAATTTTTGTGTGGGTATGGGCGGCCTGTCGGGGAATACCCCGCATAATATGGATTCCAAATTTTAACCCCAAGCTGTGAATATACTCTGCCAAAGGTCCAAAGCCTTTGCCGCCCCGAGAAGAGGGAAAGCGATCCGGGTCGGGGAGCAGACGGGAAAACTGGTCCATCTCCACCCCGGCAAAGGGAATGTATTGAAATTGGTCCCGCATAGAGCCCGCCCTATGGGCATACCACTGAATATCGACCACTACATATTCCCAACCAAATGGCCTAAGCTTTTCTGCCAAAACCCGGGCATTGGCCTTTACCTGCTCCTCATTTACAGTTGTATCGTAGTAGTCGTAACTGTTCCATCCCATAGGCGGGGTGGGGGCAAACGCATTTTTATTCATTCGCAGTTTCTCCTTTTTTCACCGGCGAACCAGAAGCGCGTCAAAGGGCTCGAGCTGGCCCCCCACCGCGCTCCCGGTAAGAATATCCGTTTCGCCTGCAAAGGTTTGGGGCGCGGGCTGAGGTTTTCCGGTAAGATTGAGGATAAACCAATATTCCCGGTCCTCGATTTTGCGGCAAACAATTTCCAGCTCAGTAGTCTCACTGATCAAAGGGAGAACTCCCGCAGTCTCCGCCATGTTGTCTAAAATCTTCTCCAAGCCCCCATGGTCGGGCATAGTGCCTACATAGTAAACACACCCTTTTCCAAAGGAATTTTTGGTTACTGCCGGCGTTCCGGCATAGAAATCCTCGCTATATTCCGCCAAGGCTTCTGCCCCTTCTAGGTGAAGGATGTCGCACAGCAAACCGCACTTGCTCTGGCCTCCATCGGCAAACTGCAGGGTATTGCTCTGGCCTGGAGCCAAGGCATCAATTTCCTCAGCCCACACGCCGCACATTTTTCGCAAGGGACCAGGATAACCGCCCAAGTGTACATTGTCGGACTGTCCCACAATTCCGCTCATAAAGCCTGTAATCACGGTACCGCCATTGGCCACAAAGCTCTCTAGGGCCTCCGCCACCCCCTCCTTTACCATGTAAAGCACTGGCGCGACCACTACCTTATACCTGGAAAAATCAGCATCTATGGGGATCATATCCACTGGGATATGATGCTCGTAGAAATAGCGGTAATACTGGTGGATTTGAGCCTCATATTTCAGATCGACAGTGGGCCCGCTGGTATACTCTAGGGCCCAATAGTTCTCCCAATCAAAAATAATCCCTACTTCTCCAGGATTTTCCGCCCCTAAGGTTTGGCTGCCCAAAGCGGCCAGCTCTGCTCC
The DNA here is from genome assembly GCA_910588935.1 of uncultured Oscillospiraceae bacterium. Lineage (GTDB taxonomy): Bacteria > Bacillota > Clostridia > Oscillospirales > Acutalibacteraceae > Acutalibacter. The sequence goes on along the minus strand of CAJUSM010000002.1, from coordinate 70,163 downwards.
CAACTGAGAAACCTCCTTAAATACCCGGGTTTCCGCACTGCCGGAGTGGCTGATTACCGCACCATGGAATTTTTCACAGGCCCCTACCGACCGGCGAAGCTGGAAAAACTGAATGGTATCTGCCCCATGGGCAATGGTTTGCCAGCTTTGGGCCCGCATTTGGCCAGGGCGTTTCAGAGAATTATAGTCTTGCCAGTTCTGCTGGCTAGGGGTTTGCTCCATTAGCATAAAGGGCTTGCCCTTCAGACCCCGCATTAGGTCATGGCGCATGGCGGTTAAGCTCCAGGGGGTATTGTAAGCCGGGTAATTGTCCCAGCTAACAACATCCATTTCTTTTGCCCATTTAAAATAGTCCAGGCCCTTATAAGTGCCCATCAGGTTGGTCGTAATGGGAGTATCCGGGTCTACAGAGCGGATGGCGTCTCGCTCCAGCTTGTAGTTTTCCAAAATGCTGTCGGACATAAACCGGCAGTAATCGATAGAAATTCCGGCAAAGGCAGTTTTGCTCTCGTTCCAGCTCATGCCATCGGCCAAAGCATTTGGGGCTACAATTTCATCCCAGTCATAAAAGGTGTGGCCCCAAAACTCTGTATTCCAAGCCTGGTTTACCGCTTCCAGGCTACCGTACTTTTTGCGCAGCCAGATTCGAAAAGCCTTTTCACAGTTCTCACAGTAACAGGCGCTGTTATACTCATTGCTAATATGCCAACAAACAACATGGGGGTTGGAACCGTAGCGCTTGGCAAGCTCCAGCGCCAGCTGCCGGGCATACTTTTGGTATACCAAGCTGTTGGGGCAGTGATTGTGTCTTTGGCCAAACTTATGACGACGGCCTTCATAGTCCACCCGAGTGACCTCCGGATAGTTTTTTACCAGCCAGGCGGGCATAGCGCCAGTAGAAGTGGCAAGTACAATTTCATAGTTCTCCTTGCTCAGCATGTCCACAATCTCGTCCAGCTGGGAAAAGTCATAGGTTTCCTCGTTGGGCTGGAGCTTGGCCCAAGAGAACACGTTGATGGTGACAGAGTTAATGCTGGCTTTTTTAAACAGCCGCATATCCTCATCCCAGATTTCTCGGGGCCATTGGTTGGGGTTGTAATCGCCGCCATAGAGGATGCGGCTGAAGGGTGTTTTCATAGGGAGGGATTTCCTTTCTCATTTCAACTAATCTTTCAACTTTTGAAATAACCGTTTTTTGGGGGGAGGCCTGGGCAGCGCCTTTCATTCCCCATTAAAACCTTAGGTTAATCATAATCCAAACCCTTCCGCTTTGCAAGTGTTTCAATGGGTTATTTTCAAAAAAAGCGCTTGCATTGCCGCAGGCGCTTCCATTTGTATGAGGATTTATAGCTTTTCAGCGGGAGGCTGGGTGTCGATCAACTCTTTAAAAGAGGTGGCTAGGCCTGCCAAACCCTGAATATTGGAAGGAATAATGATCTTGGTGGCATTGCCGTCTGCCGCGGCCTGGAAAGCTTCTAGGCTTTTCAGCGCAATTACTTGTTGGCTGGGATTGGCCTCGTTCATCAGCTTAATAGCGTCCGCCAAGGCACGCTGCACCGAAAGGATTGCCTCTGCTTCGCCTTGGGCCTCCCGTATTTTAGTCTCCTTCACGGCATCGGCCTGCAATACCGCCGATTCCTTCTGGCCCTCGGCAATGAGGATGGCGCTGCGCTTTTCTCCTTCCGCGTCCAAAATCTTAGCCCGGCGCTCCCGCTCAGCCTTCATCTGTTTCTCCATAGAGACTTGAATCTCCGCCGGAGGGATGATGTTTTTCAGTTCTACCCGGTTCACCTTAATGCCCCAGGGATCGGTAGCCTCGTCCAAAATCACCCGAATTTTCGAGTTGATCACATCCCGGGAGGTAAGGGTGTGGTCCAGCTCCATTTCGCCAATGATGTTCCGCAACGTGGTAGCGCTTAGGTTCTCAATGGCCGAAATGGGATTCTCCACCCCGTAGGCATAAAGCTTTGGGTCTGTAATTTGAAAATAAACCACTGTATCGATCTGAATGGTGACATTATCTTTAGTAATCACTGGCTGGGGCGGAAAGTCGATTACCTGTTCCTTCAGGCTCACTTTTTTAGCAATCCGGTCGATAAAGGGAATTTTCAGGTGGAGTCCTGTGCCCCATGCGGCATGGAACGCTCCTAGGCGCTCTAAAACATAGGCATGGGCCTGAGGCACGATTTTAATATTGGAAATTACAACGGCAAGCAAAAATACAACTAAAACCACTACCACCAGCAAAGCTGCTAATCCTGAAAGATTAGGACTGATCATAAGGGGGTAATGCAAAGCATTCAACATGATATAACATCCTTTCATAATTGGTATTCCTATTTGTCGGGCTCTCCCCTGGTGTTAGGGGCAACAATAAGCTTTACACCTTCAATACGAACGATCTTTACCGTTTCACCAGTGGGAATCCGTTTTTCTTGCTGGGAGCGTGCTGCCCAGCTGTTGCCCATAACAGAAACCCGGCCGGTAGCCTGAAGATTGTTAATCTCCTGGGTGACTACAGCAGCCGCGCCAATTACCCGATCTGCATTGGTAGAAGCTGGCTCTGGCTTTTGCAGCCGTTTGGCCAAAGGCCTGGTAACGAACAGCGCTGCCACAGTACCGGTAAGAAACAGCAGAATCTGAAGCCAGAGGGGGCCTCCAGCCAGGCTGGCAATGAGGGCTAAGAGGCCCCCGGGCACGAACCAGATGGATATGAGCGCCGGCACAATTGCCTCTACAACCGCGGCTAGGATGGTTATGCCAAGCCACAAAAAGCACATAAACTCCACAACTTATCACCTCATTTTTATTTATTCCGGCTTTAAATTTATTATACAATAGTTCATGGTCAAATGCAAGAGAAATTCTTATGTCAAACAGGCTCACATTCATTCTGGCGCATTCCTGTAATGTATGATATAATGAGTAAAAAAGCTGGCGCTTTTTTACTCAAAGAGTTTCCCTCGTCCGCAAAGCGGCCGCCTTTTGCTCCGCAAAAGTACCGGCAAACTCCAACCGGGTTTTAACACAGCAAGTAAAAAAGCTGGCGCTTTTTTACTCAAAGAGTTTCCCTCGTCCGCAAAGCGGCCGCCTTTTGCTCCGCAAAAGTACCGGCAAA
>CAJUSM010000002.1:58911-66945 GCA_910588935.1 uncultured Oscillospiraceae bacterium | reverse complement strand
GCAAGTAAAAAAGCTGGCGCTTTTTTACTCAAGGAGTTTCCCTCGTCCGCAAATCGGCCCCCTTTTGCTCTGCAAAAGTACCGGCAAACTCCAAGCAAAGGAGAAATTATGAACTATAATTTAGATATTGGTATGTGGAACCAGGTTTTTGCTGTTCCCTGCGCCCTGGCCGACCGGCACTTAAAACTGGCTGGGAAAGAACAGCTCCAAGTCATCTTATGGATGCTTCGCCACGCTGGCCAGAGCTTTTCGCCAGAAACTATGGCGGAAGCCTTGGGGATGTCCCTTGACTCCGCCTTAGATAGCTTGGACTACTGGGCCGACCAGGGTTTACTGGCCCAGTCTTCTGGAGAGCTTCGCCCCCTGCCCCAGCGAGAAGAGCTTACCACCGCCTCTTCCCCCGCCCTTGTGCCGGCAGCAGAATCGGCCACAAATATGCAAGTTCCTGGGGAAAAGCCTGCCCTTCCCCCCAAAAAACGAATGATACGACCGGACAGCGGCCATCTTACTGCCCGAATGGCAGAAGCCCCTGAAATGCAATTTCTTATTCAGGAAGCCCAGGCCACCTTGGGGAAAACCATTTCTCCCGCTATGAGCACCCTTTTAGTAACCATTGTAGATGATTATGGATTGCCCGTAGAGGTTACCGTAATGCTCCTTCACTATGCGCAAGAGGTAGGAAAAACCGGTACCAGCTATATCGACTCTGTGGCCAGGGATTGGGCAGAAAGCGGAGTTTTCACCATAGAGTTGGCTGAACAGAAGCTCCAGGATCTAAGCCGCCGGAAACTAGCCTGGGGCCGGGTTTCCTCTGCCGCCGGGCTCCCTAAGCGCTCCCCCAGCAAAAAGGAAGAAGAAGCTGCCTGCCGCTGGGTGTATGATTGGAATTTTTCTCAGGAAATGCTTTCTGCTGCCTATGACCGCTGTGCCGACCATACTGGCAAATTCAGCGCCGCCTATATGGACAAAGTGCTAAGCCGCTGGAACAGCCAGAATATTCGGAATCTACAGGAATTGGACACTGCCGAACATAAGGATCTGCCTGGAAAAGCTCCTGGACAGCCTCAGGAGCAAACTGCGAAAAGCTACGACATAGGAGAGCTGGAGAGCATGAGCTTCTTTGACCTGCCTGACAATCTGTAAACAATATAGAAAGGAAGGAAGATAGATGGGTTACGATCGGAAAGTGAATGCGTCTGCCCAAGCGGAGCTAGAGCGCCGCCAGCAGGCGGCAGAGGCTGAGGCAGCCGTTAACCTGGAACACTTCTACCAGGTCTGCCCCCAGGCTCGGGAGATCAAGTATCAGATGGCCTCTAACGCTGCCTGTGCAGGGAAAGCAGTGCTTATGGGTGGAAATGTACGGGAAGAGTTGGAAAAGCTTAAGGCCAAGGGACTGGAGTTAAACCAAAAATATCAGGATTTGCTGACAGAGCATGGCCTTACCCTCCAGAGCGTTACCCCGCGCTACACCTGCCCTGAGTGCCGGGATACAGGATTTGTAGATGGAAAAATGTGCCAGTGTTTTAAGCAACTTCGCCGGGCAGAGGCTTACCGGCAGCTAAGTGCCGGATTACCCTTGGAGAAGTGCATTTTTGAAAATTTTTCTTTGGAAAAGTACGCGGGGGATTCCAGGGCACAGGCCCAAATGGCAAAAGTTTTGGAAACCTGTCGTGTCTACGCGCAGCGCTTTCGGTCAGATTCTCCCAGCCTTTTGTTTCATGGCGGAACCGGGCTGGGAAAAACCCACCTCTCCCTAGCCATTGCCAACCACGCTATTGAAAAGGGGTTTGGGGTTATTTATGGATCTGCTCAAAACTTTTCTGTAATTTTAGAGCGAGAACGCTTTGAACAGGAGAACTCTGCCGAAGATTTATCTTCTTGTGATCTTCTAATTTTAGACGATCTGGGGGCTGAATTCCCCTCCAACTATGCCAGCGCTGCTCTTTATGATGTAATTAACACCCGCATGCTTGGGAACCGGCCTACCATTATCAGTACCAATTGTAGTATGCAGGAGCTAGAGGGTCGCTATGGGCAGCGCTTTGCCTCTCGCTTGGCAGGGGCTTACGGTAAGCTAGAATTTATTGGCCAGGATATCCGAGTACAGAACCAGCGCAAACGGGCTGGCCGGCAAAACTGAAATCCCCGCAAACCCGGTGGCCTCCATAGAACCTCACGGGTGGGACGCGTCCCGCCCAACTGAGCTCACGAACACAGCAATATCACCCATAGAATCGAAATTAGCGAATTTAACTTTTGTAATCGCTTGAAGATTAGGAAAGCTAAAAACGAATACTTTGCTATACAAAAGTAAAAGGGAGTATGGCCTTTATGCCATACTCCCTTTTTATATACTGCTTTTTCAGCCTTCCATCAACTGTTTATAGAGCTTAATGTATTCGCCGGCAGACTTACCCCAGCTGTTGTCACAGCCCATAGCCCGGTCCATCAAGATGCCCCAGCCCTCCTTGTCGGAATTATAGGCATAAATAGCCCGGTGGAGGCTATGGAGCATATCGCCTGTGCTATATGTCATAAAGGTAAAGCCATTACCTTCCCCATCTCCGCTGTCTGTAATAGAATCCTTTAAGCCGCCTGTTTCCCGGATAACCGGAATGGTGCCATAACGCAGGGCGATCATCTGAGAAAGGCCGCATGGCTCAGACTTGCTGGGCATAAGGAAAATGTCCGCCCCAGCGTAAATCTTTCGGGAAAGCTCTGGCACAAAGCCTAAACACAGCACAAAACGCCCCGGATACTTTTCCTGCATCCACTTGAAGTAATTTTCGTACTCCAGATCACCGCTGCCTAGAATCACAATTTGAGCGTTGGAATACTCCATTACATTATCCACGCCTTCCTTCACCAGGTCTAAGCCTTTGTGAGAAACCAAGCGGGTTACCATGCCAATTACAGGCACATCAGGATCCACATCGATGCACAGTCTCTCCTGGAGTTTCTGCTTGTTCACAGCCTTATTTGCCTTTTTGGCCCGGCTGTAGTTGGCAAACAGGTCCTTGTCGGTTTCCGGATCATAGCCCACAGTGTCGATTCCGTTAAGAATACCGGAAAGTTTCCAGGACCGCTCCCGAAGGATCGGATCCAGCTTGTGGGAGAACCAGGGATCTAGAATCTCGTGAGCATACGTGGGGCTTACGGTAGAGACCCAGTTGGCGCATTCTATAGCCCCTTTCATCAGGTTCACGTCCTTATTGAACTCCAACAGCTGGCTCTCATAAGCCGGAATGCCGAACACATCCTCCAGAATGTCCTTGCCATACTGGCCCTGATACTGGATGTTGTGAATGGTAAACAACGTTTTAATACCAGAATACCACTCATTGTTCGCATAGAACAGACGGTAATAGACAGGGACAAGAGCACACTGCCAGTCGTTGGCGTGAATGATATCAGGCTTATAATCAATGTAGGGAAGCATTTCTAAAATGGCACGGGAGAAGAAAGCAAAGCGCTCAGCATCATCGAAGTGGCCATAGAGGCTGCCACGCTTGAAATAGTACTGATTATCGATAAGATAATAGGTCACACTGCCAATCTTTGCCTCAAAAATGCCGCAGTACTGCCGGCGCCAAGCCACTGGAACACTGATGCTGGTAACAAACTTCATCTTATCCCGCAGCTCTTGGGGCACATTGTCATACAGCGGGATCACCACCCTACACCCTACCATTCGGGCCCGAAGGGCCTGGGGCAGGGAGCCGGCCACGTCTGCCAAACCGCCTGTGGCGGAGAAAGGCAGGGCTTCGCTGGCACAATACAAAATCTTCATGAGTTCATTTTCCTTTCTGCCTCAATTGTCCTGTTTGCTTACACCTTGCTGCCCTTACCCACATAAACCGGGTAGCTTTGATAACCAGCCATTGTGCGGTTCATTTCAAACTCCACATTCTTATCCGCAACCACATAATCTAGCCGGGTGCCTTCGCCAATGACGCAATCCTGCATAATTACACAGTTCTTCAGCTTTGCGCCCTTTTTCACCTTAACGCCGCGGAAAAGAATGCAGTTCTCTACTTCGCCGTCAATTATACAGCCATCGGCCACAATGGAGTTGGTAACGGAAGAACCCAATCCATATTTTGCCGGCATATCGTCTCGAACCTTGGTATAAATAGGACGGTCCATGGGGAACAGCTGGCTACGCACCTTAGGATCCATCAATGCCATATTGGCGTCAAAATAGTCCCGGAAGGATGTAATGGTATAGGCAGCGCCGGTGGCCTCATAGGCGAATACCTTCAGCTCTTTCAGATTACGCTGAAGCAGGTCCCGGTCGAAATCATAGAGATTCCGGCTCATGCAATCCTCTACCATTTCCATCAGCTTTTTGCGGCGAATAATGCACTTGCCAAAGCCATAGTTGCAGTTGGCATCGCTGCCTCGCTTAATCAGCATATCCTGGACAAAGCCGTCGGGGTCTACGGTATAAATCACGTTCTTTTCCGTATTGGGAGACTGGCCATGGCGATAAATCACGGTCATATCCGCGTTTTTCTCGCTGTGGAAACGGAATACATCCCGATAGTCTATGTTGGAAACGGTATCACAATTGGACAGCAGCACATATTCCTCTTTCGAATTTTTTAGAAAGCGATGAATGGAAGCCAAACTAGACACCATCCCATCGGTACGGGAGGTTTCTGCACCAAAGGGGGGGAGCAGGAACAGGCCCTCGCGCTTACGGGAAAGGTTCCAGGTTTTGCCGGAACCCAAATGGTCCATTAGAGACTGGTAGTTCTGCTCGGTGATTACGCCAACCTTATTGACACCGGAATTCACCAGATTGGAAAGGGCAAAATCTACCAAACGATAGCGGCCGCCGTAAGGTATGGAAGCCATCACCCGGTTTTCTGTCAGTTCTCTTACACGATCCTCGTGCACATAGGCAAAAAGAATGCCCATCACTTCATTGCCGCGCATCATATAGACCATCTCCCTCTCTTTTCTGTTAATTTTTGGGGTGCGAACTGTCTGCTCAATTCGTCCCCACCTCCTCGTCAGCGTCCAGCATAGCCTTGGGAGGAACATTGGCGCCAGGGGCTACCTTACACTTGGGGCCAACTACCGCTACACCCCACTCGTCCTTATTTTCTACATCCTCGGGCTTTGCGCCTACTGTGGCGCCGGCGCCAATTACCGCGTTTTCAGCCACAATAGCATACTGCACTCTTGCGCCTTCTTCTATTCGAGCACCGGGCATAATGATTGATGACATAACCTCTGCTCCAGGGGCAACATATACGCCGGCAAACAGAATGGAAAATTCCAGCTCGCCATATACATTACAGCCCTCGGCAATCAAAGAGTTCTGCACATGAGCGCCTTTGGCCACATAGTGGGGGGGCATTACCGGGTTGCGGGAATAAATGCGCCAATCAGGATCACCCAAATCCAGGGGGATGTTGGGATCCAGCAGATCCATATTAGACTCCCACAAGCTGTCGATGGTTCCTACGTCTTTCCAATACCCCTCAAAACGGTAAGCGTACATCTTTTCGCCAGCGTTCAGCATAGCGGGCAGCACATTCTTGCCAAAGTCGTTAGAGCTCTCGGGATCCTCCTCGTCTGCCAGCAGGAATTTGCGCAGCTTCTCCCAGGTAAATACATAAATACCCATATTGGCCAGGTCGTTCTTCGGTTTTGCGGGCTTCTCGTCAAATTCGTAGATAGAGTCATCCTGGTTGGTGTTCAAAATGCCAAACCGGCTGGCCTCGGCCATAGGCACCTGCTGTACAGCAATGGTTACCGCCGCATCTTTCTCTTTGTGGAACGCAATCATCTTGGCATAGTCCATCTTATAAATATGGTCGCCAGAGAGAATTACCACATAGTCCGGGTTATAGCGCTCGATAAAGGGGATATTCTGGGTAATGGCATTGGCAGTGCCCTTATACCAGTCGGTATTTTTCCGCTTTTCATAGGGCGACAGTACATGAACGCCTCCGTTCATGCTGTCCAGGTCCCAGGGCTGGCCGGAGCCAATATACTCGTTTAGCTCGAGAGGCTGGTACTGGGTAAGTACACCCACTGTCTCGATTCCAGAATTCACACAGTTGGATAGAGGAAAGTCGATGATACGATATTTTCCTCCGAAGGGCACGGCAGGCTTGGCAATATCCTTTGTCAGTACGCCCAAGCGGCTGCCCTGGCCGCCCGCAAGCAGCATGGCTACGACCTCTTGTTTGGGTAACATTTTTCGTCCTCCTATGTCATTGTATTATTTGTACTATATCCAAGCTTCCTCGGGGCAACGCGCCTGCTCCCCAGGCTGCTTTTACGGCTTATACTGAAACTTCGACCTTTTCCTTTTCTGTCGGCTCCACTTCTTCCACAGGTTCTACCGTTTTCTCGCTCTCCTTCTGGAGCTTCGGTTTTGGCTGTGGCTTTTTTTCCTTTTTCACGCACTCCAGGAAGAACACAGTGTTAGCAGGAAGGGTGAGAGAAACGCTTTGCTCACAGCCATGCATCGGCTCGTCCAAAGTTTTAATAGCCTTGCCGTTGGTTACGCCGCCGCCGCCAAACTCCTTGGCGTCGGAGGTAAACACCTCGGCCCAGGTGCCCCAGTAAGGAATACCGATTTTATAATCGTCTCGCTGAACAGGAACAAAATTGCATACCGCAACCAGCTCATTGCCATTCTTTGCCTTACGGCGGAATGCGATTACACTCTGGGTATAGTCATCGTTGCTGATCCACTCAAAGCCCTCCCAGGAGAAGTCGATCTCCCAGAGCTCAGGGCGGCTCAGGTAAAAATGGTTTACCGCTTTAAAAAAGCGCTGGGCCTGCTGGTGCTCCTCATACTGCAGCAAGTACCACTCCAACTCTTTTTCATAATTCCATTCGTCCTTCTGGGCAAACTCTGTGCCCATAAACTGTAGTTTTTTGCCAGGGTGGCCCATCATATAGGTAACAAAGCAGCGCATTCCCGCCGCCTTTTGCTCATCTGTGCCAGGCATCTTATTGACCAGCGAACCCTTACCGTAAACCACCTCATCGTGAGAAATAGGCAGAATGAAATTTTCGGAGAAAGCATAGAAGAAAGAGAAGGTAAGAGAATTATGGTTGCCGCTGCGGAACAGGGGATCCATAGACATATAGCGGAGCATGTCGTTCATCCAGCCCATATTCCACTTGTAGTTAAAACCCAGGCCTCCCATATAAGAGGGCTTAGAAACCATGGGCCAGGAGGTGCTCTCCTCGGCAATCATCATAGGTGTTTCCACCTCGGTGAAAACAGCCTCATTCAACGCTTGGAGGAAAGCCACTGCTTCCAGGTTTTCCTTTCCCCCGTCTTTGTTGGGAATCCACTCCCCATCCCGGCGGTTATAGTCCAAGTAGAGCATAGAGGCTACCGCGTCTACCCGCAGGCCGTCTACGTGGTACTCTTTCAGCCAAAACACCGCGCTGGAAATAAGGAAACTCATCACCTCGGGCTTGCCGTAATCAAAAACCAGCGTGCCCCACTCTTTATGCTCCCCTTTCCTAGGATCCTCATACTCATAGCAAGGCGTACCATCAAATTTTGCCAAGCCAGCAGCATCCCTAGGGAAGTGAGCAGGTACCCAGTCCATAATTACACCAATACCCGCCTGATGACAGCGGTCCACAAAGCGCATAAAATCTTTGGGCTGGCCATAGCGGGAAGTAGGAGCAAAGTAGCCCATTACCTGGTAGCCCCAAGAGCCATCATAAGGATATTCGGTGAGGGGCATAAACTCAATATGAGTAAAACCCATATCTTTTACATATGGAATCAGCTCGTCACCCAGCTTCTCGTACGAAAACACACTGCCGTCGGCATATTTCCTCCAGGAACCAGCGTGGACCTCGTATATATTCACTGGCTGGTTATAATGGGGATTTTGCTGCTTTTTCTTCTGCCAAGCCGCGTCTTCCCACTTATAATCGTCAATTTCATACCAACGGGATGCGGTGCCAGGACGGGTCTCCGTATGGCGGGCAAAGGGATCCGCCTTATAGAGCTTTTCCCCGGAAGGAGTTGTGATCATAAAC
>CAJUSM010000002.1:37080-58901 GCA_910588935.1 uncultured Oscillospiraceae bacterium | reverse complement strand
CTGTATAGCCCTCCCAAACACTGTCGTCCACTTTGGCCAATGGATACTTTGCGTTATCCCAGTTGCAGAAATTGCCTACCAGGGAGACAGCCCGGGCATGGGGAGCCCAAACCCGGGCCACCATGCATTTTTTACCATTATGAGTTGCCTTATGTACACCCAGAAACTCATAGGCGCGGCGATTTTTACCGCTGTGGAACAGGTAGATGGGCACTTCGCTGGGGTTCAGCTTTTCCGCTACCCCAGCCTGCTTTGCTTTTTCGGCGCCGGTCTTTTCGGTATTCATGGCTATCGATCTCCTTGTCCCAGTTTTTTCAAGAATCTACCGCTTTTATTATACCCTATTTCCGGAAAATTTCAAGTGGTTTTTAGTTATTTATTTTAAACTTTGTATCAAAACAAGCCAAACTTTGTTCGTTCTCACAAGTTTGTGGATAATTCTCTGTATAATACGGCTTATCATCACTGCTCACAGCAAATATTATTTCCATAATAGAATAATCCAGCTGTTCTTAAGCAGTTTAAGCAGCTGGATTGTTTCATATACTATAATTTTATTAAAAAATTTTCAGAACGGTATTTTCCTCAAAAAATGTGTTGCCGGTCCTTCCCGCAACCATTTACGAAAAGGGCTCATTTCCTTCAGTTTTTCCAGTATTCCCTGGAGCTAAAGGGCCTGGCCCCATACTGGAGAGGGATACTTGCCCTCCGCCGTCATGTTGGCCAAGGCTTCCATGACAGAGGGCTTATCTACCTGGTATGTGATGCCATACCATTTATCCTCTGTTTCCAACACCCGCACCTGGGCCCGGTTCTGCTCCAGCATAGAATTTACGGCAAAGGGCAGAAAGAATTCTCCCTTCATGGGGTTTTGAGGCAAGGTTTCTTGAAAAAACCGGTGCAACTCCTCCTCCAGGCCAAGGGTAAAGCCAGGAGTAAAGCCCCACAGCTGCATAGAAACCGGCGTATCGGGAGCTAAACGAACCCAGGTATTTCCCTCATCCTCTGTGTACCCAATTCCCCCATCTTTCAGCTTTGCAATTTTCGTGCGCTCTACCACTTTGGTAAGCATTCCGTCTTTTGTCTCACAGACACCCCGGGCCACGGTTCCATTTTCTGTTACCGTATTGCCTACCTGATAGCCCACCATGGCCAGATCCATCTTCTCCCCGTCCTTAGCATTCACCAGAAAATTATATATTTTCCGGAATGCATCGCGGCCATAAAAATCATCGGCATTGATTACCGCGTAAGGCGCGCCGCCAGTCTGCCTGGCCCCTGCCAGGGCGGCATGGCCGGTGCCCCAGGGCTTCTCCCTTCCTTTTGGCACAGTTTCGCCTTTGGGGATATCGCCCAGCTTTTGAAAAGTATAACTGATCTCTATATACTTGGAGAGGTTGGAGAAAATTTCCCGCTGAAACTCCTCCTGCATTCCCTCCCGGATTACACAGATCGCTTTGCGGAAACCTGCTAGGTACGCGTCATATAAAGAGTAGTCAATAATCCTCTCTCCTTTTGGGCCTACCGGGTCAATCTGCTTGAGACCGCCTCCGCCGTAGCGGCTGCCCACCCCTGCAGCCATAATCACCAATACCGGCTCGCTCATAGTATATTCCTCCTCTAAAATATTCCTAATAGCCACTAGGGCTTGTTTGAAAAATCGAAAACACTGTCTTTTTGCCCAGAAGCGGCCATCTTCTGTGTCGAAAATCCTCGTAATACGCAAGTATTACTTGTGGGTTTTTCCTTAAAGCTGACCACTTCTAGTCAAAAATCCGTCATTTCCTCTATTTTCAAACAAACCCTAGCCAAAAATGAAATCGCGGATATGCTGAGCCGCCAACTCCTCATCATAACAGTATACCCACATATCCTCTGCAGTTGTGTCGCCATACGCGTTTTCTCCCTCGCCAGGAAATGTGGCTGTCTCTGTTTCAAAGCTTTGCAGTGCAAAAGGAACCAGCCCAAGCACCTCTGCCAGCCCAAGAGAGGTCTCACAATGGGGCATCACCCCATGAATAATCATGGGATAACTGAGCACGGTTTTGCGTTTTGCCTGGTTGATTAGGCCCATAAGCACCTGGTGTTGGCGGCTGGCCCGTCCCTGGTCGTCCCCTATGTAGCGGATACGGGAATAGGCTACCGCCTGATTGCCATTTAAACGCACTTTTCCCCCCACGTATTCTCCATCGATCATATTATGGGTGCCATCTATGGCAGTGAAATAGTCCTTATCCCTTACCTTGGCGTCGCCGCCTTCCCGTTCTGCCTCTCGGCCCAGGTTCCACAGATTCTGGTTAACCTCTCGCATTTCATCTCCGGTCAGCTCTAGCTCTACGCCGCCAAAGGCATCCACAATACCGGCCATCTCATAAAAGTTTACGGTAACATAATCCTCTATATCCAGGCCAAAGCCTTGGTTAATCGTGCGCACAGCCAGTTCCGGTCCACCGTATGCATAGGCATGGGCCAGCTTGTCGTAACCGTACCCCTCAATATTCACATAAGAATCTCGCATGAGAGAGGTCATTTTCAGCTTATGGCGCCTGCTGTCCACAGTAAGGATCATTACCGCGTCAGATCGGCCTTGATTTTCTCCATCTCGGCTGTCCAAACCAAAGAGGGCGATATTTTTCACTCCAGATTGGCTTACGGAGGCATTTACCCCTAAGTCTCCCTGCAGGCTCCGTACTGTAAGACCCGCAAACATATAGGCAAAAAGTCCCACAAAAGCCAGCACTAGCGCTAGAAACACCAAGCCGATCTTTTTCCCGGCACTCATTCGCCTGTGGTTTCTACTATTTTTCATTTTCCTGTGTGAGTCTCTGCCTCTTCGCTCCACCGCCCGCTGATCCTGCCGGCGCTGCTGGGGAGAGGAATAGCTGGAAATGTCCTGGAACTCCTCGCCTTCACTGTATTGGTGATAATAATAGCCGTCGTTTAAAGGTTCTGTTTTCCGCCGCGGAGACCTACTTCCTACCTCTCGCCGCCGGCGTTTAGGCGGCTCTTGGGCATAGCGCTTTCCTTTGGAGGAGAGCTCTCTATTCTTCTTTTCGTTTCCCATTCCTTTTTCCTCATCCAGGCTTACAAAAAAACTAACATTGGCGGGCAGACAATTTCAGCGCCCCTTATTCTGTTCCTACTCCCGGTGTTGCTGACGCCCCAGAAGAGGATGTGCCGTTCATCTCATTCCAATAGGGGGAATCCTCCTCATACATAAAAGCGCTCATTCGCTTAGCCGCGTTGGTCAGGTCATACACCAGGTCATACTTAATGTCCTGCAGGTCTTTTTCGTATTCAATATCCGGCACAGTAATGGCCTTTACACTTAAGTCTGTGGTAAGAATTGGGGCCATAGCCAAAATATCGTCTAACTCCAAGTTGGTTTCACAATAGGGCATCAGCTTTTTTACCAAATTTGGATAGTCTGTAATGCCCAACTGCTTCACCCGGCCGATAAGACCCTGAAGCACCTTCTGCTGCCGTTCTACCCGACCGAAGTCGTCGCCAATATTCCGAATACGCCCATAAGATACCGCCTGGTTGCCGTTAAGCAAGTAGGTTGCCACCTCGCCGGTGGCCTGCATATAGTCGCTTTCTACAATATTGGGATAGTTCCGTTCTTCATACACACCGTTGGCCATATCGATACTCTTTTGGTTTTCCACTTCCTGACTTAGAAAATAGAAGTTGCTATTTATCTCCTCAATTTCGGCAGAGGTCACTTCCATCTCTACACCGCCGAAAGCGTCTACTATAGCCGCCATATTCACAAAGTTGATGGTCACATAGTCCTCAATACGCAGGCCAAAATTCCGGTTTAGGGTACGGATGGCAAGCTCCGGGCCGCCTAAGGAATAGGCCGCGTTAATCTTCGTGTCCCAGTCCACATGCCCCTGCAAAAAGCTGTCGCCCTCAATATTCACCAGGCTGTCACGCATGATAGAGGTCATTTTAATGGCCCCATGACGGTTATCTACCGTTAAAATCATGGTTACATCCGACTGCCCTTCAAAGCTGCTGGAACGGGAGTCCAGGCCAAAAAGGGCCACGTTCTTAATGCTGTCATCTACCACCGCGTCTTCGTGGAAACCCAGGGTTTCCGGGTCCTTGGTAATGGTGTTTGTGGTCAGCTCGCCAATCAGGTCGGTAGATATGTAGATCAGCGCCGCGCCAAACAAGATCATTATTACGCATAAAAAAGCCGCAAAACCCTGCAGCACCATCCGGCCCCGACGGTTTTTCCGGCGCTTTTTATACGCGTAGGCAGAGTAGCTGGAAACATCCTCAAATCCTTTTTCATTTTTCCGTGCCATTGACTATCCTCCAAAAAATAGCGTTAATTTTTTTCTTGTTCCCGGTCTCGGAAAACAAAAAGCTTACTAAAAACATAGTTGGCAATTACCACTGCAACGCTGGAAATCACCTTGGTTACTTTATCGTTCATTCGCAGCAGGTCCACGCCTATAAACATACAGGCCATGTCCAACAGCAGGGAAATGCCCCTGGCCCCAAAAAACTTAACCATTTCTACCACAATTCCCTTTGCACCCCGAACCTTGCTGTCGAATACCCAGGTACGGTTGGTGACATAGGCAAATAGTATAGAGATTATCTGGGCCCAGAAAGCCGCGGCCATATACTGTACCTGCAGAAGATCCGTTAGCAGCCAGTAGGAGCCCCAATTTACGAAAGTGGTAAGCCCGCCAAAAAAAATATACAGAATGATCTCCCGATATTTTGTGAGAAAGTTTTTCAGCTTCCCCCGCCTCCTCAATCCCAATACAGGCAGTTTGCCCATTTTTTCTAAAGAAATCCCGGTTTTATGGAATTTGGTTTCGTTTAGTATAACCCAAAATGACAATAATTGCAAGTACCGCGGTTTTTAAGGTCCTTCTAAAGCCTATATAAGGCAAGTTTTTCTTTATGATTGAAGCGCCGCACCCAAGGCAAAAACAAAAGGCGCGCCCAACTTCGCCGCCGATGGGCAAAATCGAAACGCGCCGTTCATACAGAAACGTCCGGCCATTCCGCGGGCTTTCCGGCCCGGCTTATTTTGAACCGGTTTTGTACAGGTTAAAACGGAAGAGCTTAGATTCATCGCTCTCCTTTTCACACATTACAAAGGCCTCGGCAATTTTGCCGCCCTCTATTAAAGCAGTAAGGCCAACCAGCTGGCACAGCTTGCTTTTCAAATTTAGGCGGTCTCCATCCCGGGTCATTAGGTACACCTCACCCTCGCAGCTGTCCAGTACCTTTAGAAACTCTGGTACATCCACATCATGCAGCTCTACCATTTGCGGTGACATACAGCATTCCTCCTCCATATGGAAAAACAATGTTTTGGGGACTATGCCCCTGGGAGTTTGGGCTTTTCATTGGAACATTATAGCATACCATTTTAAAAAAGGCAAGGCTTTACCGGCCAAATACTCGGCCCAGCAGCCCAGACTTGCCGAAAATCTTTACACTTTTCAGCCAGGCAGGCTCTATTTTCTCCAACACCACCTGAGGACAATTGTATTGAGAAAGCTTCCGCTGGCTTTTTAGGCTCTCAATAAGCTGGCTGTACCTGCGTACAGTAATCTCTTCGCAGTCTGGGCGCAGCACCTTATAATTGCCAGGCTTTGAAAACTTGAAAGCATAGATAAAGTCTGCCCACTCGCTGTACTCTGTAAGGTGTATGTACTCCTCTGGTACATCCAGCGTAAGCCGCACCGAACCGGAAACCTTGCCCCCGGTATTCTGCCTTTTGCCCTTTACCACCGCAAAAACTGGACACTCACAGTGCAGGCCAAACATATCGATTAAAGCATCGTATTCCCGCCGTAGGGAAAGGTTTGGCTTGGCGCGGTACACCTCCCCATCCTTTAGAGTGCGCAGCACAAGCTTGGACTGATAGGTTTGCAGTATCATCCTTACAGCTCTCCTTTCTCCTCATCCTGAGCTCCCGGTTCCCTAGTAGCCCAGTCATACAGATAGGTATCGAACACACCCACCCCATTGGGACGGATGAGAAACCGGCGCAGCAGAACATCCTCATCCTGTCCTGTGCCCCCATAAAAGGCGTCGGCAATTCCGCCGGCAATACAGCCCACGGTATCGGTATCGCAGCGCACGCTATACACGTTGCGGATACAGCTCTCCCAATCTTCCGACTCCAAAAAGCAACGGAAAGCCAAAGGCATAGTGCCCATAGCGGTAACATCGAATTTACCAAAGGGGCGGTAAGTGGCCAGAGGCCTGTGAACCACATAGTGGAACCGCCGGCGAATATACCCGGCAATTTCTTGTTTTGAAGCCCCGGTGCGTGCCATAAACACCGCTGCCGCCGTAGCCTGCGCGGCCTTTATTCCTTCGGGGTGGTCGTGCGTGCAGCGCGAGCTTTCCTCTGCCTGGGCTTCCACCTGGTCTAGGGTATTGAAATGCCAACCAATATAGCTTACGCGCATGGCCGAACCGTTGCCAAAACTTTGATAGCCCCGCTGGGAATGGGCATGAAGCCAGTTTTTAAACATTGGCCCATAGCCAGCCTGCATATACCTGCGGCCGAAATGCTTATAGGCCTGGTGATATGGCACGCCTGCCAGCAAAGCATATTTTGTGGCCACAGTAAGCACAGTATCATCTGTATACTTGCTCATACCAGTAAAAAGCTCTACATGCCGCCAGTCAAAATGCTCCGGCCGGGTAAATTCAAACCGGGAGCCAGCTATATCTCCTAGAATCGCGCCGTACATGGGGCTCCCTCCTAAAAATTCTGAAATAGATTTCTATAGGCCCTTATAACGCCCTTACTTTACAGAGCTCTTGCGCTGGCATTTCACGATGTTTTCCCAGGTTTTTTGGGAGCCAGAAGACGCCGTGAGCACCTGCTCTGGGTTCATTATAGCATAATTGAGCGGGAAATTTCCACTGTGAAAATATATAAAAAGAAACTGCCGGACCATATGAAAACCCGGCAGTTTCTGGAAAATAAAGGTTATTTTTCCTGGAAAGTGCAGCACTCCGTACCACTAATGGTGCTGGCA
The DNA here is from genome assembly GCA_910588935.1 of uncultured Oscillospiraceae bacterium. Lineage (GTDB taxonomy): Bacteria > Bacillota > Clostridia > Oscillospirales > Acutalibacteraceae > Acutalibacter. Next base: position 51,870 of record CAJUSM010000002.1, on the reverse strand, counting down.
TCCGAGCAGCAGCAGCCTACGCAGACACAAGGGGCATCGCACTTGCAGTTATCGTTGTAGGTGCAGTTCTGGGCTTTGCATTCAATCGAGCACTCAGGGGAGGCGGCTGTGCTGCTAACAGCATTGCTGGCCCCCTGGCAGCGGGCCTCAAAGGACTCGCAGCAGGTCTGGCTGCTTTCTCTGGCGCCGGGGCCATCGACCCGGATGCTGGGCAGATCGCAGAGATTGCTGTTGTTGTGACGGCAGGAGGTTACAGAGCATTCCAAGCGGTTTGTCATTATTTTCACTATCCTTTCGTGATGAATTTCTCTTTTAGCTTGTCCGGAACAAACAAGATTATCAGGAGCTTACCAATTTTTTTCTTGACATCATTTAACAACTCACATAAAATATTTTTAAAATGAGTTAACCGATCAAGTTCCCAGCAAATCACCAACCCACAGCAGAGAAATTAGATGTTCTTCCAGGAAGAAGAATGGCCCTGGAAACTTGAAAGCAAAGGCGGTTATATCCATGAAAACGAAAACCAAGGCTACTCTTATCACAGTGGTTCTCCTTCTGATCTCCAGCCCTCTAATTGCCGTTGGCATCACAATGCTCATGATTATCCATGACATGAAGCCCAAACCCTTAAAAATCCCTCAAGTGGCCACCCTAAAAAGCCGAGTGCTGAGAGAGCTGCCTGCACTCAGGGACTTCACCGTGGAATATCCCAGAAGCAGGGATATTTATATTGACCTTCAAGGCTGGCGCATGGCAGAAGAGGAGATATTCGCTTTTGTTTTGCTGGTGCGGGATATGGCCACAGACAATGATTTTAAAGACACAGTAATGGAAGAGCTGAGTATATCAGACATCCGCATGATGCCCCATATTTACATCCGGGTTACCGACCATGCCGAGCCGTATTCCGGCTCAAAATACGAGTTCAGCGCCGGCTATTTTTTTGAAATATATAACTCAGGGATGCATTTGGAAGAATACACCTATAACGGATACCAGCAATGGAGAGGATATGAGCAGCATAATCCGGTGCCTCAAATTTTTATGTGCCAAATTGAGGCAAACGCAAAAAAACTGCTTGACTCTTCCCCTACGTCATAGTCTATACTGGCCTTACGCGGGAGGGATGATAATGTATACTGTCAGCCAAGCCAGCAAAATATCCGGCGTCAGCGTGCGCACGCTTCATCATTATGATTCCATTGGACTGCTTTGTCCTAAGGCCGTAACTCCTGCAGGCTACCGCCTTTATGACGATGAGAATTTGGCCAGGCTCCAGTCTATCCTACTGTTTCGAGAGCTGGAATTCCCCCTGGGTGAAATTAAAGCTATTCTGGATAATCCAGATTTTGACCAAAATCTTGCTCTTACCCAGCAAATTGCCTTGCTGGAGCTAAAGCGGTCTAGGCTGGACAGAATCATTGCTTCCGCCCGTGAATTACTGGAAACAGGAGCTGATTCTATGAACTTTACGTCTTTCGACCATGAACAATTTGAGCAATACGCCCAAGAGGCCAGAAAAAAATGGGGCAGTACCAATGCTTACCGGGAATATGAAGAAAAATCCGGTAACCTTAGTAAAGCCCGCCACCAGGAGCTTGCCCAAGCAATGATGGATATTTTTCACCGGCTGGGTGAAATCCGCACTTTGCCTGCCAATTCGCCCCAGGCGCAGGCACTCATAAAGGAACTGCAGGGCTTTATCAGCGCCAACCACTATACCTGTACTCCGGAAATCCTTTTAGACTTAGGCCAAATGTATCTTTGCGATCAGCGGATGCAGAAAAATATAGACCAAGCTGGAGGGCCAGGCACCGCGGAATTTACCTATCAGGCTATCCAAGTGTATTGTAAGGGGTAACACACATAAAATCGCCTCGATCATATCATGGGAACAGGCGGTGAAAGCCGCCCAAGAAAACGAGGTGATAACAATGGGCAATTCCAGGGATAAGCCCTTTATTTTGGTAAGCTCGGTCACTTACGCCATGAAAAGCCGGGATCTTCTTTTTAAGCAAGGCATTAAGGCCTATGTGGAGCGTGTCCCCCCCACCGCATCTTCTGGCTGTGGGTATGGAGTGTATGTACCCCAGGGCGCCGATGAGGCAGAACGGCTGCTGAAAGAAAACGGCATTAAAGTGCTGGGCCGTACCAGCTGGGGGGAACCCCTATGATCTATCTTGACAACAGCGCCACCACCTACCCCAAGCCACTGGCAGTACGGCAGGCCATGGCTAGAGCGCTAAGCGGATATGGCGCCAACCCAGGTAGGGGCGGCTTTGCCATGAGCGCCCGCACCGGCCAAGCGGTATATGACTGCAGGCAATGCGCGGCAGAATTCTTTGGAGCTGCCGGCCCGGAGTGTGTGGTATTTCAGCCAAGCTGCACCCAAGCCCTGAATCTAGTCATAAAAGGAACGCTCCATTCTGGCGACCATGTGGTGGTTACCGACTTGGAGCACAACGCGGTAATGCGCCCCTTAACGGCTATGGCCGCCAAAGGGATCACCTATACGGCCGCCCAAGTAACGCCAGGCGATAACGACGCCACTTTAGATGCTTTTCGAAAAGCAATGCAGCCCAACACCAAGTTACTGGTTTGTACACATGGTTCCAATGTATTTGGAATCCGTGTGCCCATAGAGCGGCTGGCCGCCCTTTGCCACCAGTATAATGCAAAAATTTGTGTAGACGCAGCCCAGACTGCCGGGGTTGCAAGAATTCATATTATGGAAAGTGGAATCGACTATCTCTGCTGCGCTGGCCACAAGGGGCTTTATGGGCCAATGGGTACGGGGTTACTAATTTTTCGGGATGCGCAGGACAAGTTGGCCACCCTTATTGAAGGGGGAACAGGCACCCAGTCCCGCAGCCTCTTCCAGCCGGAAGAGCCGCCGGAACGCTATGAGTCTGGGACGCTGAACGTTCCCGGCATTCTTGGCCTACGAGCCGGCATGGAATTTGTAAAAAAGCAGGGCCGGGAAAGAATTTATCAGGACGAAATGGCCAAAACCGCCTATCTCTACCGCCAGTTGTCCAAGCTAAAAAAAGTAAAGCTTTACACTCCTCTCCCTACCCTAGACTGGGCCATGCCCCTGCTCTCTTTTAATGTGGAGGGAATGGCCAGCGAAGAAGTAGGCAGTTATCTGGCCAAATGGGACATTGGTGTACGGTGCGGCCTGCACTGTGCCGCCGCGGCTCATGAAAAAATGGGGACTTCCCAAGGCGGTACGGTGCGGGTATCTGTATCAGCCTTTACAAAAAAAGAGGAACTAGATGCCCTGGTTAGGGCAATCTCCAGAATTAAGTAAAATAAAGGCCGGCTGCCTGGAGTACGCTTTCCAGGCAGCCGGTTCATTCATTTTTGGGGAGCAAATATCCCTACAGAGAGCAAACACTTGAACCTCTCAAGGCTCAATATATAAGACATTTTGTCTTTGCGCTGGCCCCTTCTTACATCTCCCCCAGGTAAGCACAGCAAGGGGGATAACGGAACCCATAGGTGTTTTTCCTATAGTTTGCAGAGCCATTTATCGCATCCGCATAGTTGCCAAAGAAGAACATTTTGCATTCGGCAAGACGGCGGTATACAAGGCCCGGGGTACAGTTTCCGCCAGACTTATGCCACTGGAGCAGCTCATTGGCCAGGGAAGTAGTATCGGCATAACCCAGATCTCGGGTAAAACTGCCCATAAGCTTTACATAACCGGAAGCGACCCAACCAGTTTTGCCGTTGTAACTGGTTTTGTACCAAACCTCTTGCTTTGTAGAGCTGCGGTTCACCTTAATGTCTATCACACTAATCGAAGTCCCCTGGGGAATGGTAACCAGTTCTGTGCTCTTGTAATTGGCATCAGCATACATCCTGGTTGCAACCACATTGAGTACGCCGGAATAGGGCTTGGCGGCGGAAACATCACTGGGAGGCACGATCATATTCAAAATGATATTTGGGGTATCATAACTGTTTACATTCAGCGCGTTGGGGCCGCAGTTATACACAAAGCTGACCAACGCGTCAAACTGTGCCTGGCTCATTTTAATGTTGTGCTGGCTGCGGAAGTTTTCCACACTGCGCACATACTCCTTGGTGTTGACTGTGTTGCACAGGAAAGCATACGCCTCGTTCTTGGTCATATTGTTGTAAAACACCTCGTTTTTCTGCACAACATAACCATTGCCCACAGTGGGATTGAAGGAAGTGGGCAGTTGGTCCAACTCGATGAGCTGCACATAACCCTCAAAAGCAGCGATCAGGTTAATAATTTCACCGCTGGCCCGCCGGCTCTCATTGGTGGTGGCAGTCTTGCTGCTAGCCTGGCTTACCTGTACGGTAAATGTATAGAAGTCGCTGGAGAAAGCGTCGCCCTTAGCAGAATAAGCCCGTATGGTATATACGCCGACCGCGCCAAAACTTACAGTACGCCTGAACAGCCTAGTGTCGTTCACCGGCAGATTGCCGCCTTCCGGGTCAGCAGATTCACGCTGGTAGGAGGTGGTGGTATAGTTACCAGAGGCGGGGCCGTCCACAATGTCAAAGCGCACCTTGTCCCGGCTATCATCTGTAATGGCGATCAGGTCAAAGTCGGCGCCCACAGAGATCACATTTCCCTCTGCATATGCAACCCGTACAGCCTCGGGCTCTGTAACGGTAATGGTACACTTGTCCTTCACCGCGCCGGAGGCATCGGCAAAAGAAAGTATCGCGGTACCAGGCGCATTGGCATAGACGATAGCAGCCTGCTCTTTGCCGTTTTTATCAATTGTATAGCTCACATAGGCCACATTGTCATTGGAGCTTGTCCACTTCATAGATTTGATATCTGTGGTGGCCGCAGCGTCCAACCGGGCGCTCTGGTACTGATGAAGGGTCAGGGACGGGGCAGAAAGGCTGCCATTTTGGCTAGGGCCGGGGGGAGCGGTGTACAGCTCCAAGTAATCAGCGGAAGAATAGCCGGTAATCCCGCTGGAAGTGCGTACGCCAAGCCAAGGGTTCTGGGTAATGTCTGTAACCGTAAGTAAGGTACCGTTAGCAACAGCTGTAATTACCTGGCCATTTATGGGGGCTTTCCGAATATTCAGGCCAGTTTCGGCATTCACCCGTACTGTGGAGCCCACTTTAATTCCGCTGGGCAGGGTATCTGAGGGGGCGACCACAGAAGGCGCGTCCGGATGAGGATCCGCGGCCTCGGCAATATCCTCAAAGGCCCAAAAATTCTTGGAAACGTCCCGGAACTCCAGCTTGTCTTTGTCCTTGGCAAAATCGCTGTCCCTACGCTCTAGGGCAATGTTCATCACCTTAGCCACCTGGGCCCGGGTGACGGACTCATTGGGACGGAAAGTCCCGTCGCTGTAGCCGCCGATCCAGCCCTTAGCCTGGGCGCTGGCGATCTCGGCATAGGCCCAAAAGTCGTTGGGCACATCGGAGTAATTGATATCGGCTGTTTCCTGTTGAAAACAACGGCCCAAAATCTTAACAAACTCTGCCCGGCTGATAGAGCCATTGGGCCGGAAGGTTTTATCGGAGTACCCGGTAATGATGCCCATCATATTCAAGGCAAGGGCAGCCTGGTAGTAATCGCTGCCCTCCTCCAAATCGGTAAAGGGGTTCTCCTCTGTTTCCACAGGGTCGGTAAGCAGGTTGTAAAACATAGTTGCAACCTCTGCCCGGGTCATAGCTTGGTTGGGGCGAAAGTTACCGTCCTGGTAGCCTACCATGTAGGCGTCATGGTCGCCGGTCCGCAGGGAACCAAGTGCAGAGGTGTATGTAATGGGCTCCAGTTCCTCTTCTGTTACAGTCTCCTCCATATCCGGATGAAGCCGGCCGTTGTCCTTATCCTCCGCCGGATTGCCTGGATCGTATAGCTCTGGAAAGCTGGATACGTCCTCGCTAGGAGAGAAGTTATCGGGCCGGATCTTGTCGACCTCCTCTCCGTTTACAGGCTCATCAGGAACAGTATCCGGCTCCAGCAGGGTGTCCCCCTCCTGGATTCCCCCCAGGCTGGGAGCAAGGAATTCCTGGTCTATATCTATAGCCAAGACACCCGCCGGAAGCAGCGCCATCCATGTTGCAAGGGTCAAAGATAAAATTAGTTTCACCATTCGTTTCAGCATAACAATCTAAAATCCTCCAGAAAAGTATGGGGTTCTTCGTCTTGCATTATACCTTAAAAGTTACAAAATTGCAATCTTTTCTTAAGAATTTCCTAAATTTGGCCGGTTTTCGAAAGAAATTCGGACCCAGAATCAATGATTTTGAAGTTTTTTTGCCAACGGCAATTGCGTTGAACCCGCAAAAAGCAGCATATTCTCATTCTATAATCTGTACAAAAAGACCGTAGGACGCCCGCTCTTGCAGACGTCCTACCATCTTACTCACCCAAACTGAATGAGTTACCCCAAAGGCCATAATGCCTTTCTGACAATGCTACTCAGTACTTGAGCAGAATGCCTTATAACTTCTCCACCAGAGCCTTGGTGTCGCGAGCGATTACCAGCTCTTCATTGGTGGGGATCACATATACTTCGATTTTGGAATCGGGCGTAGAAATTTTTCCCTCTTTGCCCAGAACGATAGAAGTATTCAACTCCTCGTCTAGCTTTACGCCTAAGAACTCCAAGTATTTTCCCACTTCCCAGCGGTGGGCAGATTGGTTCTCGCCCACGCCAGCGGTAAAGACAATGGCGTCGCAGCCACCCAAGGCCACCATATAGCCGCCAATAAACTTTGAAATTTGATATTCCAGAATATCATGAGCCAGCTTTGCCCGAGGGTTCCCCTCTTTTCTAGCGGCGGTAACATCCCGGTCATCACTGGACACACCGGAAATGCCCAGCAGACCAGATTTCTTATTTAAAATTTGATCCATCTCAGCGGGGCTCAGCCCCTCCTTTTCCATAATAAATGTAACTACCGAGGGATCCAGCGTACCGGTACGGCCGCCCATCATAAAGCCATCCAAAGGAGTAAGGCCCATGCTTGTATCAATACACTTGCCTCCGTCTACCGCAGTGATAGAGGAACCATTGCCCAGGTGGCAGGTGATCATTTTTATATCTTTTATATCCTTACCCATCAGCTGTGCGCATCTGGCGCTTACATACCGATGAGATGTACCATGGAAACCATAGCGGCGTACAGCATACTTTTCGTAATACTCATAGGGAACATTAAACATAAAGGCTTTGGGCGGCATAGTGGAATGGAAAGCGGTATCAAAAACCACTACCTCTGGGACTTTTTCGCCAAAGACCGCCCGGCAGGCCCGAATACCCTGAACATGGGCTTTGTTGTGAAGGGGCGCCAGCGGAATTAGGCTTTCGATACCCTCAATCACCTTTTCGTCTACCAAAACAGATTCACTAAACAGCGCGCCGCCCTGCACAATGCGGTGGCCAATAGCGGTAACCTCATCTAAATGTTTAATTACGCCCTTTTCCGAATCCAAAAGCGCTTCCTTCACCTGGCCAAAAGCGGCGGTATGGTCAGGCATTACCACGTCTTTATGTATTTCTCTCCCATCCTCGGTTTTATGGGTAAAAATTCCCTCATCCATGCCAATACGCTCACAGTTACCCTTGCAAAGCATCTTCTCTCCATCCATATCAATCAATTGATATTTCAGAGACGAGCTGCCCGCGTTAATTACAAGAATTTTCATGCTAAACTCTTTCCTTTCTTTCTAAAATTATATATAATAATAAATAAGCACCTGATGGGAGTTCTGCCGCCACCCCTTAGCTAAATCTATTGTTTTTGGCGGTCCTGAATCCGCCGACTGCCTGTTCTAACAATTCAGCTGCCGGCTATACGTCTTTGCACTGCATATTATACTATATTACTCTCGTAAATTCAAGGAGTTTTACAGAAAATGCCTGAGAAAATCACGATTTCTGCGGTCATTTGTGAGTTTGACCCCCTCCATCTAGGGCACCAAGCCCTTTTACAAGCTGCCAAAGGGGAAAAATCAACAGTTTGCTGCTTTTTAAGCGGCAATTTTGTCCAGCGCGGCAGGCCCGCCATGCTGGATAAGTGGTCCAGAACCAGACTGGCGCTGGCCAGCGGGGCGGACCTGGTTTTTGAACTCCCCCTCGCCTTTGCCTGTGCCGGGGCAGAACGCTTTGCCTCGGGAGGCGTGGCTTTGGCTTTGGCTTTGGGGGCCGATTATCTCTGGTTTGGCAGTGAAGAGCCAGACATTTCTCTGCTTACCCGCCTTGCCCAGCTCCTGTTATCCCCAGAGTTTTCCCAAGCCCTGGAAAATCCTGGTAAAAGAGGGCTTCCCTTTGCCAGCCGCCGGCAGTATGCTCTGGCGGCCATTGCCGGCGATGTAGCCCAGGTTTTGGAGCTGGCAAACGCCAATTTGGGCGTGGAATACATCAAAGGGATTATCTCCCAAAAAGGAAAGCTGGAACCTCGGGCTATCCGGCGGATTGGAGCTAGGCACGGGGAAATTGGGGACCAGAGCACAACCAATCCTCTGGTCTTCCGGTCTGCCAGCGAACTTCGGCACATTTTAGCCAACGGAGGAAGTATTCGAGGGCTTGTACCAGATGAAACCGTAGAGATCGTGGAAAATGCTAGACTGCGCGGCTGCTTTCCGGTTCTGGAGAGCCGTTTGGAGACAGCTATTTTGGCCAAAATCAGAACTATGGCGCCAGAGGAATTCGCTGCGCTGCCAGATATCAGCGAGGGCTTGGAGAACAGGCTGTATAAGGCTGGGCGTCAGGCCCAATCTTTAAATGAATTCTTTACCCTTGCAAAAACCAAGCGCTACTCTCACGCCCGGCTGCGCAGGCTTGCCGTTGCTGCTTTTCTTGGGCTTCAGGCCCCCCTGCCGGGAAAGCCTGCCTATCTCCGAGTGCTGGGTATGACCAGCCAGGGTCAAAGGCTGCTTAGCCGCCCTACCAGCCTCCCTATTGCCGTGCGCCCGGAAGATTTTCGGAAACTGGGGGGACAAGCCTGGAAAGATTTTCAGCTGGAAGCCCGGGCGGATGATCTGTATGCCCTAGGCGCACCGAAAATCCAGCCTGCGGGGCAAGACTTTACTCGGGGCGTGATCAAGGTATAAAAATCTATATTCACATGCAAAAAACGCCGCTAAGGGTGATTTTTCGCCTTACAAAACAAGCAAAATTCTAGTCATAGCTTTCTGAAAAACACATGGAAACATCCTATGTACACGTTATCCAGCTATTTTAGGTTTCGCAAGCCTTTCGGATAATGATTTTTCAGCCGCCCCCCGCTGGCTTTCCCATGCCCTACAGTAACTCCGTTAACGCAGACCGCTACATAGCCTTTTTCCCGGCAATCAATCTCCTCGCCTCGAAGAAAAGCAGCCAGTTCCGGGCTGTTGTGAGAGAAATTGAGATATTGACGGCAGGCAGTATAGGGTCTGCTCATAAAGAGGCCATGAGAGGGCTCCAGTCGTTTGGGCCGGAGATGTGCCAGCTCTACCCCAGCCCGGAGTACGTTTAGAGGAGTGAAATCCGGCAGCTCACCAGGCGGCAAAAGGGTAAGGCAGTCTTCATCTAGGTACATTTCCCTAGGCACAGGGTCAGAGAAAAGCTCGGCATACAGCTGCCGTCCTGCCCGGGCGTGGTCTCCTACAAAATACTTGCGAAAAGGATCCACCCTGCACTGATTTTTTCCTATTCGCCGAAACCTGGCTACAAAGTGCCCCTCGCCCCCATCCATCGGATAGATCCTTCTGGCCAAGCCACCCTGCAAATCTGGCCTGCCAAAGTTTACTGGGATTTCCTCCGCTTGAAAATCCGGATGCTTTTTTAAGAACCTTTTGACAACCCCTTCGTTTTCTTCCTGAGAAAAGGTGCAGGTGGAATAGACCAACACCCCCCCTTCCCTCACAGCTAGAACCGCGGAATCCAGAATAGCCAACTGGCGGGATGCGCATGCCGCCACCGCCTGAGGAGACCACTGCTTAATTGCCTCCGGGTTCCTTCTGAACAGTCCCTCCCCTGAACAAGGAGCATCCACCAGCACCCGGTCGAACCATCCCTGGAGCTGACTGCACAGCTGTTGGGGATGGCAGCAGGATATAATTGCGTTGACCACACCCAACCGCTCCAGATTAGAAAGGAGCTGGCCGGTGCGGCTTTTTACCATTTCGTTGGCCCAAACCAACCCCCTGCCCATCATTAAGCCGGCAATTTGGGTGGCCTTGCCCCCAGGAGAAGCACAGAGATCCAGAATTTGCTCCCCTGGTTGGGGATCCAAGACTGTAGCTGCAGACGCTGCCGAAGGTTCTTGAGAATAAAACATACCGGCATGATGAGCGGGCAGCATTCCAAATTTCTCTTGTGAGCCTACATAATAGGAATATGGGGAAAAAACCGAAGGCGCCAGAGGAAAAGGCAGGCTTTCCGCCAAAGTGCGCTGATCACACTTTAAGGGGTTAAGCCTTGCTCCTCGGAAAGGCGGCAAATGCCTGGTACCCAAGTAGGCCTCATATTCCCCGCCCAGCTGGGCTTTCATTCGTTCAAAAAAAGCTGGCGCTGACATCGCCATATCAGGACCCCCTAATTTTAAAAAATATTTGTTTTAGCTGGGAATGCAGAAAAATCTTGGAAGCCCGCATAATCCAGAGCTTTGTGCCTACAATACTTTTCAGAAGCCAACCGCGCCGCTGTACACGGCCGGTCCCATTTCCTGTACAGCGACGCCGTTCTGCTTCTCCTTCTATACCTTTTATAAATGAAAGGAAGATGAAAGCTATGCAAAACCATCAGAACAACAATCAGAACCAGCAGAACAACCAGAATCAGAACCAAAACGGCCAAAACAACCGCTCTCAGAACAACAAGAACTCTCAGAACAGCAAGTCTCGGAACCAGAACCAGAACTCCAACTTCAACCAGCAGGAGCAGCAGTTCTAAACCTGGCAGATACTAAAGCTGCCGGCCCGGCGGGCAATTTGCCTGCCGGGCTATTTCTTTTCTACGCTGCTTTTGCGGAGATCCTGAATCAGCTCCTTTAAGGGCTTATCGTCTGAACGCATGGGCCGGAATCCCTCACCAGTAATTTGGCCGGCATCGCCCACCACAACAAAGGCGTTTTTGTCCACCTCGCGGATGATAGCCTGCACCTGGTATACCTCAAACCGCCGGACCACACAGAGCATGGTTTCTCCCGGCTCTTTGCTGTAGCCCCCATGGCTCTCTAAATAGGTTACTGTACGGTCCAGCTGGGTAATAACACGCTCTCCCATTTCACGGACCTTGGGAGACATCACATAAAAAAGCTTACCAGTGCCCACATCGGTGCCATAAAGGATGGTATCAATAATACTGGTACACACAAAGATATCAATGCAAGCATACATTGCGTTTTCAATGCTCCCGAACACCACAGCCGAGGCCGCCACAATGACCCCATCTAAGGCCAGCATCAGCTTTCCCATAGACATCTGAGGCATTCGCCGCTCCAGCAGCCGGGCCACCATATCTGTTCCTCCGGTGGTTGCCCCTCTGATAAAGGTAAGAGAGAGCCCCAACCCTTCACAGGCGCCGGAAAAAATAGCGACCAGTACAGCATCTCCCCGGTAAACAGGCATAAAACCTGCAAACAGGTCTATAAGCACAGATGAAATAGCGATGGCCACAATGGTTTTAATCACCAGTTTGTATCCAATTTCAATAATAGCCCATATAATAATAGGAAGATTAATTAGAATTACCATTAGACCGATGGGAGTGCCAAACATATAGTTGAGCATGGTACACACGCCGGTCACCCCGCCAGGCGCAATATTATTGGGGGCGGTAAGCCCATTGACTGCGGCAGCATATACCGCAGAACCCGCCAAAATGGACAAGCCGTCCATCAGTAATTCCTTATGTCGTTTCAGCTGATCCATTTTGTCTCTCTACTCCTTCCAATGACATAGCAAACAGCTCCCGCACCCGCCCGGTTTCCCCGGCCAGATATAGCCAGCCAAACAGCGCTTCTAAGGCGGTGGCCCCATGGTAATCGGCGGTACTGGCATTTTTAGGTACATGGCCTACGTGAGCATTCCGGCCCCGCAGGGCAACGGCCTGTTCCTCTTGGGTTAGCGAGGGCCACAGGGCCCGCAGCGCAGCTGCTTGGGCTGAGCAACACACCCAGGCGGTTTTGCGCTGATGGAGCTTTTTTACCGGGCAGCTGCCCCCTAATAAAAGCTGCTCTCTGGCCAGCAGGTCGTAAACACCGTCTCCCACAAAGGCCAGATCCAGGGCGCTGAGCTGCCGGTAGTTCTGGCTGTTTGCCGGTGATATTACTCCTAAAAGTGTTTCCAATCCTCCGCCTCCTCATTCTACAAAATCAAATTCCAGGCCGTAAAGATCCACAGTATCCCCTTCCTGGCAGCCGGCCTCCCGAAGAGAATCGATTACGCCAGCATGGATGAGAACCCGCTGGAAGTATTGGAGAGATTCGGAATCGTCAAAATCCACTGCCGACATAATACGCTCAAGCCAAGGGGCTTCTACCATATAGACGCCTTCCTGGAGGTTAATCTGTACTTTGCCTTTCTCCAGCTCCTCTAGCGGCTGCAGCACAGGCGGTTCCGGCTCGTACCGCAAAATGGGCGGAAGCTTAACCAGCTGGGCGGTAATGGCATCTATCAAGGGAGGCACCTGCTCATTAATAGGCGCGATAATTGGAAAGAACCGGTAGCCCTGGTCCTCTACAAAAGACTGGAAAGCCCTTACTTGCTCTTCCTCAGCCAAATCGCACTTATTGCCAGCCACCAGCATGGGGCGCTGGGCCAGCTCCGGATTAAATTTCTTTAGTTCTTCATTGATCACTAAAAAGTCCTCTTTCGGATCCCGCCCCTCGCTGCCAGAAACATCCACAATATGCACAAGCATTCGGCACCGCTCTACATGGCGGAGAAACTGGTGCCCCAATCCTTTGCCCTCCCAGGCGCCTTCAATAAGCCCGGGAATATCCGCCATAACAAAGGACCTTCCCTCAGCCAAGGGTACCACCCCCAGCACAGGTGTGAGAGTGGTAAAATGATAGTTGGCAATATTGGGCTTAGCCTCGGAAACCACTGAAATCAGGGTAGACTTTCCCACATTGGGGAAACCCACTAGGCCTACGTCAGCCAGCAGCTTTAGCTCCAGCTGGACAGTGAGCTCCTGGCCAGGCAGGCCAGGCTTGGCAAAACGGGGGGCTTGACGAGTAGGGGTGGCAAAATGGGTGTTTCCCCAACCACCCTTTCCGCCTTTTGCGATTACTTGGGGCTCATCGTCCCAAATATCCGCGATCACCCGGCCGGTCTCCGCATCCTTTACCAGGGTCCCCCTGGGTACCCGAACCACCAGGTCTGGAGCAGACTTTCCGGAACACCGTCCTCCCCGGCCGTTTTCCCCTTTTTGGGCCAAGTACTTCCGGCGGTAGCGAAAATCGGCTAAGGTGGAAAGATTGCTGTCTGCCTGGAAAACCACACTGCCTCCCCGACCGCCGTCGCCGCCGTCCGGACCTCCGGCAGCGACATATTTTTCCCGATGGAAAGCCACAGCCCCATCCCCGCCGTCCCCGGCTTTTACATAAATTTTCGCAATATCAATAAACATTTGCGCACCTCCTGGCTCTGGGCTTGTAACCCCTTACGTTTCGTCGATCCCACCGTTTTCCGCCGTAGTTACAGAAATAATCTCGCACAAATCATTCTGTTCTCTTTTTAACACAAATCCAAGATCAAATTTCGATCGATTGTCTGGCTCGGTTATCTTTAAGCATATACCAGTGAAATTATCTCCCGGAACAACATTATCATAAATTTTTTGCTCAGTTCTAAATGAAACTCTATCATAAGATAGGTGATAAGTTTCCAGAAGCCAATCTTCCAAAACAACTGTTAGATAATATCCACCCCCATGATGAAATTTCTCTGCAATACCATCAATAGACATAGAGGTTATTGTCACGCGCTTATTCTTTTCCTTTTTGCTCACCTCAGCAAACCATCCCGCACCCATTATAATGCAGATTAGTATCAGCGCCAACACGGCACGAATATACTTTTTATTCGCGTGCACTTTTGCTAGGTCTGCAAACATTGTAACCCTCCAAAATGAGATAAAAACCCAGCCCTGCCCGCCTGTCAAAACAAAAGCTTCCTCAGACATCGCCCGAAGAAGCTTCCATTTCATACTGATTGGCCGTACTCTTTACTGCTCCGCGTATACGCTAACCTTTTTGCGGTCGGCACCCATACGCTCAAAACGCACCTTGCCATCTACCAGGGCAAACAAAGTATCATCGGAGCCACGGCCTACATTGGTACCAGGATGAATCTTAGTGCCCCGCTGCTTTACAAGGATGTTGCCAGCTAGGACAAACTGACCGTCAGCCCGCTTTACACCCAAACGCTTTGACTCGGAATCGCGGCCGTTCTTTGTAGAACCCATGCCTTTCTTATGAGCGAAAAGCTGCAGATTTATTTTCAGCATTATAATTGCCACCCTTTCATAAAATATCACAATTCTATCTCAATATGACTGACCTCAATATGGTCTGGATACTGTTCCTCTAATTGGCTGAAATGGAGTTTTAGCCCCTGGAGCAAGGGACGGCACTGAGACGCATCCCCCTCTAAAATACGAAAAAACAGATCTCCCTCCTCTGCACGAAGAGCAAGAGGAGCAACCGATAGCACATCGGTAATGGTATTTACCGTTAGGTACGCAGCAGAGGATACTGCCGCACAAACGATATCAGCGCCTTCCTCTCCCCAACCCGCATGGCCTGTTATTGAAAAACCCAGCAGCATGCCTCTCTGAGAAG
>CAJUSM010000002.1:0-37070 GCA_910588935.1 uncultured Oscillospiraceae bacterium | reverse complement strand
GCCTCAATCTGCACCTTGGTATAAGGCTGGCGATGGCCCATTTTGCGCTTGGAATTCTTTTTGGGCTTGTAGGTAAAGACGGTAATTTTTTTAGCTTTCCCGTTTTTAACCACTTTACCGGTAACAGAGGCACCGGTTACATAGGGGTTCCCTACCTTGGGTTCACCTTCCCCAAAAACAGCTACCACGGGGAATTCAACTGTGTCGTTTTCAGCGGCATTCAGCTTTTCCACAAAAATGACATCGCCGTACTGAACCTTGTACTGCTTACCGCCTGTTTCGATTACTGCAAACATCTGATTTCCTGCCTTTTCATTCAGTCTCGCTACGCCGGGCGGGCCGTTCGGCCACTTAAAAGCCCGCAGTATGCGGCATGATTCAGCATACCACGCAAAGCAGGAAATGTCAAGTAGAATTTGGGAAAAAGCGCGGATTTTTCTCCATATATTGTGGAGATCGACGTCTTTTCCAGAAGAAAGGGAACACTTGACCTAAAGGTTAGGGGCATGAACAAATTGTATCACTTTTTTGCCGCTATGACAAGGCGCCACCAGCCCCAAAACGCCTGTTTACAGTATTTTTTAAGCAGGCAAATTTTCGCTTTTTTCTTCATATAGCGGGTTTTGAAAACTTTTTCCACCCTTTGCCGCTGAGTTTTGGTGTTGTTCCCGCATGTGTTAATCTCGTTGTCTTCCGCCGCCCTAGCGCCAGGCTCCCCCTCTTCCCCTTTTTCTCTTGGAAAAAATCATGAAAAGGGGATTTTCACCTTTACATGGCGGAAAATTGATGGTAAAATAGTACGGTAAGGGCGCAGGGAAGGTAAGATTTTTCAACAACAGCCCACCGCCCCGTTTCCAGCATCCATAAAGGAGGAAATCGTTAAAATGCCAAGACAAATGAAGACCATGGATGGTAATACCGCCGCCGCGCATGTTTCTTATGCGTTTACCGACGTTGCTGCCATCTACCCCATCACTCCCTCTTCTGTGATGGCCGACGAGACCGACAAGTATGCTGCCGCAGGCCGTAAAAACCTGTTTGGCAGAGAAGTACGGGTGACCGAGATGCAGTCTGAGGCCGGCGCTGCCGGCGCTGTGCACGGCTCTTTGGCCGCCGGCGCTTTGACCACCACCTATACCGCTTCTCAGGGCCTGCTGCTCATGATCCCCAATATGTACAAGATTGCCGGCGAGCTGCTGCCCAGCGTAATTCATGTCTCTGCCCGTACCGTGGCTACCCACGCCCTGAACATCTTCGGCGACCACTCCGATGTTTACGCCTGCCGCCAGACCGGCTATGCCATGCTCTGCTCCAACTCTCCCCAAGAGGTTATGGATCTGGGCGCTGTGGCCCATTTGGCCGCCATTAAGGGCAAGGTTCCTTTCCTGCACTTTTTCGACGGCTTCCGCACCTCTCACGAGGTTCAGAAGATTGAGACCTGGGACTACAAGGACCTGGGCGAGATGCTGGACTGGGACGCCGTAAACGACTTCCGCCGCCATGCCCTGAACCCCGAGCATCCCGTGCTCCGCGGCCAGGCCCAGAACGGCGACATCTTCTTCCAGGCTCGCGAGGCCTGCAACAAATACTACGACGCTGTGCCCGAGGTAGCCGTTGAGTACATGAATAAGGTCAACGAAAAGCTGGGCACCAACTATAAGCCCTTCAACTACTATGGCGCTCCCGATGCGGACAAGGTCATTATCGCTATGGGCTCCGCCTGCGAGACCATTGAAGAGGTCATCGATTACCTCACCGCCGCCGGCGAAAAGGTAGGCCTGGTCAAGGTCCATCTGTACCGCCCCTTTGTGGCCAAGTACCTGCTGGACGCGCTGCCGGACACTGTGAAGACCATCTCCGTGCTGGACCGCACCAAAGAGCCCGGCTCCATTGGCGAGCCCCTGTACCTGGACGTGCTGGCCGCCATCAACGGCACCACATTTGGCGCCTGCCCCGTGTACACCGGCCGCTATGGCCTGGGCAGCAAGGACACCAAGCCCAGCGACATTATCGCCGTATACCGCAACATGGAGAGCGCCGAGCCCAAGAAGCGCTTCACCATCGGCATTGTGGACGATGTAACCCATCTGTCCCTGGAAGTGAAGGAAGACCCCGACACCGCTCCCGCCGGCACCACCAGCTGCAAGTTCTGGGGCCTGGGCTCTGATGGCACCGTGGGCGCCAATAAGAACTCCATCAAAATTATCGGCGACCACACTGACATGTATGCCCAGGGCTACTTCGACTACGACTCCAAGAAGTCTGGCGGCCTGACCATCTCTCACCTGCGCTTCGGCCATACCCCCATCAAGTCCACCTACTATATCTCTAAGGCAGACTTTGTAGCCTGCTCCAACCCCGCCTATCTGGAGACCTACGACATGGTCCAGGATCTGAAGAAGGGCGGCAGTTTCCTGCTGAACTGCGCTTGGAACGATGCCGAGCTCAACGAGCGCCTGCCCGGCAAGGTGAAGAAGTTTATCGCCGACAACGAAATCAACTTCTACACCATCGACGGCTTCAAAATCGGCAAGGAAATCGGCCTTGGCACCCGCATCAACACCGTGCTCCAGTCCGCCTTCTTCTCCATTGCCAAGATTATTCCTGAAGAAGACGCCATCAAGTATATGAAGGACGCCGCCCAGAAGTCTTACGGCCGCAAGGGCGAGGCCGTGGTTAAGATGAACCACGACGCCATTGACGCCGGCGCCACCGGCTACAAGAAGGTAGACGTGCCCGCCGCCTGGAAAGAAGCTGTAGACGACTCTAAGAAGAAGGTCGCCACCGGCAGCCGCCAGGATCTGGTGGACTATGTAAACAACGTGGTGTTCCCTGTGAACTCCTTCCATGGCAAGGACCTGCCTGTTTCCACCTTCGAGAAGTACGCCGACGGCACCTCTCCCCAGGGCACCGCTGCCTATGAGAAGCGGGGCGTGGCGGTAGACGTTCCCCAGTGGATTCCCGAGAACTGCATTCAGTGCAACCAGTGCTCCTATGTATGTCCCCACGCGGTAATCCGGCCCATCGCCATGACTGACGAAGAGCTGAAGAACGCCCCCGAGGGCACCAAGAGCAAGCCCATGACCGGCGTGCCCGGCATGAACTTCACCATGGCCATCTCTACCTTAGACTGCACCGGCTGCGGCAGCTGCGTAACCACCTGCCCCGCCAAGACCAAGGCTTTGCAGATGGCTCCCATCGACTCTCAGCGTCCCCAGCAGGCCGTGTTCAACTACGGCATCGACCTGCCCGCCAAGGAGGCTGTGGCCGAGAAATTCAAGGAGACCTCCGTTAAGGGCAGCCAGTTCAAGCAGCCCCTGCTTGAGTTCTCCGGCGCTTGCGGCGGCTGCGGCGAGACTCCTTACGCCAAGCTGGCCACCCAGCTCTTTGGCGACAAGATGTTCATTGCCAACGCCACCGGCTGCTCCTCTATCTGGGGCGGTTCCGCGCCTGCCACTCCTTACACCGTGAACAAGAAGGGCCATGGCCCTGCCTGGGAGAACTCCCTGTTCGAAGACAACGCCGAGTTTGGCCTGGGTATGTGCTTGGCTCAGAACGCTGTGCGCGGTCGTTTGGCTGAGCTCACTGAGAAGCTGATTGCTGTTGACTATGTGGAGCAGGAAGTGAAGGACACCGGCAAAGCTTGGCTGGAAACAATGAACGATTCCAAGGCCAACGATGCCGCTGCTCAGGCGTATATCGCCGCCCTGGAGTACAGCCGTGCTTCCATCGACTGGGCAATTAACTTCTGCAAGTCTGACGATGCCATAAAGGCATTTGGCAGCAAAGAGGCCGCTGACAAGATGCTGGCCCATCACGAGGCCCGCAAGGCCGCAGGCGACAAGTACTGCGACTGCGAGGCTTGCACACTATGCAACGAGATCCTGAAGGACAAGGATTACCTGGCCAAGAAGTCCGTGTGGATTCTGGGCGGCGACGGCTGGGCCTATGATATCGGCTTTGGCGGTTTGGACCATGCTCTGGCTTCTGGCGAGAACATCAACGTGCTGGTGTTCGACACCGAGGTGTACTCCAACACCGGCGGACAGGCCTCCAAGTCCACTCCCTGCGGCTCTGTGGCTCAGTTTGCCGCTACCGGCAAGGCCCAGAAGAAGAAGGACCTGGCCGCTATCGCCATGAGCTACGGCTATGTATACGTGGCCCAGGTTGCAATGGGCGCGGACATGAACCAGTGCATCAAGGCCTTCCACGAGGCTGAGAGTTACAATGGCCCCTCCATCATCCTGGCTTACGCTCCCTGCATCAACCACGGTATTAAGGGCGGCATGGGCGTTTCCATGACCGAGGAGAAGAAAGCCGTTGCTGCCGGTTACTGGCACAACTTCCGCTTTGATCCTCGGAAGGCTGACGCTGGCGAGAACCCCTTCCAGCTGGACAGCAAGGAGCCTACCGCTTCTTACCGCGACTTCATCATGGGCGAAGTGCGCTACAACAGCTTGACCCGTTCCTTCCCGGAGCGCGCCGAGAAGCTGTTTGCCAACGCTGAGAAGTTTGCTGAGGAGAAGTATGCCAAACTGAAGAAGATGGCGGAGTAATTTCCGGCGCTTAATAAGCTAACAAACTGCATATAGAAAAGGCCCGCCCGGACTTCCGGACGGGCCTTTTTGCGCAAAAAAAACGATTGATATAGGAGAAAGCACCTATCGAAAAGATGCCGGGGCGCAGCATTAAAAGTTTCGTCAACCTTTTCAAAGGTTGCGGGTTCTTAGGGCTGCGCCCTAAGAACCCGGAGGCGACCTTGCCGCAGGCGCGAAGCGCCGGAGGCCTTAAAAACACTAAAAAAATTCGGGATGTAATCCCGAAATCCCTTATCCCTCATCCAAGCACTTCTCAAAAATCCGAAGGGGCACCTTTCTCTCCCGGCAAATATCAATCACATATTTTGTCCCCCTGGACTTCCCGTCCCAAAAAGCAAGAACATAATCAGCATGGCCAATAATATCCAAATTCCGTTTCAAAGGCGCAAAACGACCGAATTTCTCATAATCCGGCAGAAATTCCAAAAGAGGAATCCCATGATCAAAGGCATAAGCCCGGGCACAGCTGTCGATGCCACGAGCGCCTCCGGAAATGATTTTGGTAACATTTTCCGGCAGATAGTCTCCCAGGTTTGCGATCGTGAGATTTCTAGAGCCAATGACTGCCACTTTCATACTTAATCCTCCAAAAATTCTTTAGATATATTGTATATCTATACACCGCATTATAACACAGATACTCCATAAAATAAATACACAATATAGCCAAAAGACGAAGGATGAAGAACATTCGTTGCGTTTTCATATCTCTCTATGGCAGAATGAGGTGGTTTTTCTGGCAATTAAGAGCGTGTCGATTCGTTTTGAAGAAGAAATGCTGAAAAAACTGGATTATGTGGCAAACTACGAGGGACGGTCCCTGAATAGCCATGTTTTGGTTTTGGTTCGGCAAGATATCAAGAAGTTTGAAGAAACCAACGGCATAATTACTCAGGAGGATATTGAGGCTTCAGAAAATGTGAAGCCTGGCGGGAAAAAACGGCAGTAGAGGCCTTGTCCCGAATTTTCTTTATCTTTGTGATAAAAAGGCCTTTGGCCCACAGCACGCCCACGGCAAGGGAAAGAACTTGAGACCTTGCTTAGGCCTGGGTGCTATCCCTCATCTGCCAATTTTCCTTTTTCCTCTTGTATTTTTAGATACTGCATGATATAATTATTATTAATAACCTCAAAGGAGCTGACTATATGAAAAAACTTGCTTCCCTCATGTTGGCCGCTGCCCTGCTGTCCGCTCCGGCTATATCTGCCCACGCCTACAGCAGCCACCATTGGCAGGGATTGATGGATTGCCTCCATGACGGCCTGGCCTCTTGCCACTATGCTATGGGTTTTACCTCTTGTGGCGAAAACTGTGCCTTAGACCACATTCATGGCAATTGCCCCCCACATGCCCATCATTTTCCCCACTGGAGCCAATCTGCAACCCAGACCCCTGCTCCCATTCAGGAACCCTCTGCCCCTAGTTCTCCCTCCTACAGTGGCAGCACAAATGTTACAGCGCCAAGTACCAATAACACTCAGCCGGTATCTACACCTGTTCCCACTCCTGTTCCCACACCGGTGCCTCCTGCTGCAACACCGGTTCCCCCTGTTGCCACGCCGGAGCCTCCTGTAGAAACCCCGGAACCCCCAGCTTCTGATCCGGAGCCCGTTCCTCCCGTTGCTCCTCCCAGCAATGATTCCAATGGAAACTATCAGCCTGGCCCTGGCAACAACAATTATCAAGGTGGGCATCATGGTGGAGGACACCACGGCGGTGGTCACCATGGCTGTCGTTGGTAAAGAAGTGTAAATCTAAGAAAAGCTTGCCTGGTTCTCTGCCAAGCAAGCTTTTTTTGGTGATTGGAATTTTTTTCTTTATAAATACTTTATTTTACGGTACATTTGCAATATAATATGAGAGTAATGCAAAAGCCTCCCTGGCTCGGAAAGGATGTATAGAATGGAAAAACGCCCGAATATTTTAGATACAGTAAGTAGGCTTCATTTTGTAGGCATTGGCGGCTCTGGAATGTGCCCTATGGCCCAGCTTTTACATGAAAAAGGATATCAAATTACAGGTTCTGACCAAAATGAATCCGATACCCTGGAAAGAGTAAAATCTATGGGCATACCTGTTTATATGGGCCACTGTGCTGAGCATATTGGAGACGCGGAAGCCTTAGTTTACACTGCCGCCTGTAAGGCAGACAATCCTGAGTTGGTAGCAGCCCAGAAACGGAATATCCCTACCCTAGAGCGTTCTGTCATGCTCGGTATGCTTACCGACCGTTTCCCCCAGCTGATAGCGGTTTCCGGTACTCATGGAAAGACTACCACCACCGCCATGCTCACCCAGATCCTGGTGGAGGCGGGCAAAGATCCCAGCGCAATTATTGGCGGAAAACTGCCATTGATTGGCGGAAACAGCCATACCGGGAAAAGCGATACTATTGTATGCGAGGCCTGTGAGTATGTTGATTCCTTTCTCCAGCTTCACCCAGCAGTTTCCCTTATTTTAAACATAGAGGCCGACCATTTGGATTACTTTAAGACCTTAGAAAACATTGTAAAGTCTTTCCGCCAATTTGCCAGCCAGACCAGTGAACTCATTGTCCTTAATGGCAGTGACCCGCAGGCTATAGCTGCCATTAACGGGCAAACAGGGAAAAAAATTGTCACCTTTGGGCCTGACAGCTCCTGCGATTATTATCCGGCGCAGCTTAGCGAAGAGCCTACAGCCTGTGAAGACTTTACCCTAATGTATGGTGAAGAGGCTTTAGGACGGATTAACCTAGCGGTTCCGGGGAAACACAACATGCTCAATGCCTTGGCCGCCGCTGCCGCCGCCCATTCCTTGGGAATCGCTCCCGAAAAAATCTGCTCGGCTCTAGAGCATTTTACCGGCGTACACCGGCGTTTTGAAGTGCTGGGCAAATTTCACGGCATAACCCTGGCAGACGATTTCGCGCACCATCCCACAGAGCTCACTGCCGTGCTCAGCTCAGCCATGAAGATGGGTTACCGGCAGGTATGGGCAATCTTTCAGCCTCACACCTTCTCCCGCACCTATGAATTTCTAAACGATTTTGCCCGCGCACTCTCCATCCCTGATCACCTGGTAATGACGGAGATTCTGGCGGTGCGAGAAGAAAACATCTACGGCATTCATACCAGCGACCTGGCCGCCAAGGTTCCCGGCAGTTGCTGGTTCGATAATTTTGATAAGATTGCGGATTATGTTATGGCCAATGCCCAGGACGGCGACCTGATTCTTACCCTTGGCGGCGGCGATATCTATAAGTGTGCCAACCTCATTGTGAAGCGCTACCAGGAAGCTGTGTAATGGGACCTAACCATGGAAATCTCTTCTGGTGATTTTTCTCTTCGCTCTGCTGCGCTTGTTATATAAAACCAATATCTTTTGGCTGTTAGGCACACTGATTTCGACTGCTTTTACACAATAGGCAGCGGAATCCGTGCCTGCGAAACCTCAGCTGAAGCAGCAATTCGAAAAACATATGAAGAAACCGGGCTCATTTTTTCCATAAATCGTCTGGTCTTTCTGGAAGAGCGCTTTTATTCCGTTGGACAGCTCCGCCACCATCAAATCACCTTTTTCCACCTGATGAAGTCCACCCAATGCCGGATCTCCGGTGGCGCCGCCACCGATCAGCCGGGAGAAAGTTTGCACTGGCTTCGGTTGCTGGATTTGCATCAGTACAAATTAGCACCTGATTTTCTGCAAAATCCTTCGGGAAATATTCCTGAACATGTACAGTACATTGTCACCTGTAAAGTATAATAAGAAATAACAATATATGCAAAAAACAGAGTGCCGGAGGCTCATCCCCCGGCGCTCTGCTTTTTATGGTTCCTCTGGGCCAGCGCTTACCAGAACTGTGATGTCCTTGCCGTATTCCAGTGTTTCACCCACCTCATAATCTTTATAGCCAATTACATACCCCAACTCAACCTCATCGCTAAACTGTTCCTCTTTCACAGGAATAAAGCCGGCTTTGGTTAGGGTTTCTTGTAACTCCGCAAAACTAGCATTTTCAAATTCTGGCAACTGGCGGGTAGCCTCGCCTTTGCTGACAGTAACAGAGATTGTGCTCCCAGGCTGAACGGTTTCCCCTGATAAGGGGGTTTGGTCAATGACAAAGCCCTCTGCCACCGAGGAGCTAAACGCTTGGGAAACCACTTTCAGTTTTAGGTCATATTCCCCGCTGGTAAAGCGCCGCTCCCACTGCTCGTAATTCTGATTTACGAGATCTGGCACCTCAATTGGGGTTTCTAGAGCGCTGCTGTTTTCAAAAAGCTGGCCCAAATCTGAAAAAGACATTCCCTGATCCCCCAGCCACCGAGAGGCCACTACAACCAAAATCCCCAGTGTGATCAGGCAAGAGCCAATAAGCCAAAAAATTGGCGGCACCCGATGACGGTTGGGCAAGCCTCTGGAGATTGGGGGTAGCCGGCGGATTGCATCGGTTTCCTCCACCTCGTCTACAACGGCAGGGGCAGCGGTAAGCTCCATCCGCAAGCTTTCAAAGCTGCCGGTTCGGGCAGTCTGCTTAATCTGTAGAGAATTGGCTATAGCTGTTATGGCAAAAGGCGGAACGCTTTTTAATATTTCCTTGGAAATTAATAGCCGCTGGTCCCGCAGCCGCTGTGTAGACTCTGTGGGCAACCTGCCTGTTAAGGCAAAGAGCATACAGGCGCCCATGGCATACACATCACTGACTTCTCCACATACTGCTTTGGCGCTATACTGTTCTACCGCCGCGCAGCCAGGATACAGCTCTACATCTAAAATACCGCCTGCACGGTGAACAGCATTGATATTAAACCCGGAAATAACCATATTTCCTTCCCGGGTAACCCGTAATGTTTCGGGAGAAATAGCCAAATGAGCTACTCCTAGGGAATTGATCAGGCCTAAAGCAGTAATCACAGGCGTAAACAGACGGCTGGTCTCATTCCAGCTTAGGCGGCCGCCAGAATCGGAAACATAGCGGCGCAGGGAAACTGAATCTGTGTTTTCATACACCGCATATTGCGTGCCATTTTCCCCAAATATATCTAAAACAGACTCTACAACGGTAAGCTCTCGCAGCCGGCTAACGCTTTTAGACAGCTCCAAGAATTCTTCCATATATTGCTGAAAAGTACGGTGGTGGTCGTGGTCTGGGGTAATTTCGCCAAAGTCTTCCCGCCGGCAAATGGCCTTAGGAAAAAACTCTCGAATCAGCACCAGCCTCTGGGAGGCTATCTCCAGAGCACAGTAGGTAATTCCCTCCCCGTTTACAGTCTTTGCTCGGCCGACCACATACCGGGAGGCAAGCTCTGTTCCGTATTTCAATGCACCCTGAGCCTGTGGCTTGGCATTATCCCAGACACAAACCGGGCATATGCTGCCATCTTCGGCAGGACGATAGCTAGAAAAGCAGTTCATACAGAGTTTGCTGACCATTTTTTACCCCTCAGTAGCCAAAAGCACATTGCGGCTTCTGTCCACTTCCATCTTTTATCATTGCTTAAGACTACAATAGCCTTGGACATATTATAGCACATCCGGTCGAAAAACACAAGGCGCCAATTGCGATCAAAGACTTTAAATGTCACAAATTTACAATTTTGTACTGTTTTAATAAAAACCAAATCTTCCACGGAAAAGCAAGCGGGGTGGTTTATTATGCCAAAGGGAGTTCCCAACAAGAAATACGCACCGGAATTCAACACGGAGCGCGCCTATCTGTAAAGAAAGCCCGGAAGAGCTTGCTATTGAGCGGCGAGGCCGCGGCAGCAGGCCGTTCAAAGAAGGTGCCGAAAGTGGTGAAAGAGGATTCGCTGGCTGAAGTACAGCGACTGCGAGCGGAGAACGAATACCTGCAAGCTTTGGTTTTGGAAGCTGAGCGGCGCCAGCGCGGAACACCCGGGTAGTTCAAAAAGCAGAGAGCACGGCTATATACCACGAAAACAAGGAATGTTATGGCTACCCTTAAACCACAAGACTGTCCAGCGGCTTATGAAGGAACTCGGTTTGCCGTGTCCGAATGAAGAAATATCGTTCCTACAAGGGTGAAATTGGCAAGATTGCTCCGGATTTTCTCTTCTATACGATCTCTGGCGGCCTGTTCTGAGCATGCAACGACTATGCTCAACAAGGCTTTTGGGAAGATACCGGACGTAACCGGTCTGATTCTCCACTCTGACCAGGGCTGGCATTATTAGCACAAACAGTATCTGGGCATGAGCCGGAAAGGAAACTGTCTGGACAATGCTGTTATGGAAAAACTTCTTCGGATTACTCAAAAGCGAGTTGCTTTATCTGCGAGAATTCAGTTTTATGGAACACTTCAAGAAGCAACTCTTGGAATATCTTGATTACTACAGCAACCGCCGCATCAAGGCAAAGCGAAAGGGCTTGCCGTCCGCGCTTCACAGACAACAAGCCCTTTCGGCTCCTTGAACATTTTTAGCGATTCTTTGTCTAACTTTTTGAGGTCACTTCAAAATCACCGCTCGTTCTTTTAATAGCTTATTGAGCGGTAATTACTTTGTGTTGGTATTTCACTTGGCCCGATTCATAAAGCTGGGAAAAAGGTTGTTCTGGATCCGTGCACAGTATATGCTTACCCTCATCAATTGCCATGGCTTCAACACCTTGAGGCAGGGCGGCTAACGCTTTGCCCAGGCGGTCTTTTTCCTGGATAAACACTTTTCCACCTGCCAGCATCAGTGCGGCGCAGTTCTTACTTTGAGAATATACAGTAATAGCCGAGGCTGAGGATTTACATAACCCGTCTTTCAGATCAATATACTGATGACGGGTATCTCCGTCAGAGAACACATAAAATCGCTGTGCATCTACAGAATTTAGTGGAAAAACGCGGAAGTTTACCATATTGATCTTTTGGGCAAAAGAGGTTTCTCCGGCCAGAACTGCCCTTCCGTCCAGCCAATCGTACAAGCTAAAAAGAAAACCTTCTCCAGCACCACACCGTGTGTACCCGTCTTTACTGGCAATCATATACTGATCAAGCCCTTCTGCCTCCAGCTTATTGGCAAAATAATCGATGATGAAGCCGTTTTTCTGCCAGCCAAAATCCAGATAACTGGCCCGGCCCACATCTTCGGCATAAGACATGTAGGTTTCAGAAACCTCTAGGCACAAGGTGTTCTCCCCCAGTAATTTCACATTCACCGCGGCTGGATTACAGCTAAATGCTGCCAGCTCCTGATAATAAGCCGCAGTTTCTGGATTTACAAAGGGATCAAAATCTAAAGTCTGAGAATCATCTTCGCAATAGAAAAGATCCTCATACAGGGAATAGACGGGGCCTAGGTATACGCCGCGGTCCCCATATTCCTCTACCAGCTGAAAGGCCTGGTAAAGAAGAGGGTCTACCACAATGTTTTCATTGGGATGGGCATTGATATAGCACAGATTATGGACATCCTCCAGCTGCTCGGTAGTGCTAAACAACTGATAGGCTGTTCTGGCCATTTCTGTGTAAAGGACGCGCACGCGCCGAAGGTCCGCTGAAGCTTGAAAACCGCTTTCCTTCACTAGGTATTCCAAAACAAATTCGTTGGCACAGCTTGTCTGTCCCCCTGTCTCTTCTATTGCCGTCCAGCCGGTTCCTGTATTGAGCAGGCCGTTGACGCCATAGGCAATGCCGGCGATCCCAACCGCCAGGCAAATGGCAAAGGCAGCCAGACGCCGGCCAAAATGCTTTTCTGATAGGGAAATTCTGTCAACAGGCCTAGGCCCTACAGGGCGTCTGTCCTTCGCGTTTCGACCCATTTATAGAACCACAGCCAGCAAAAGGAAGATAAGGAACAATAGGATAATTGCTCCAAAAATACAGAACCCGGCAATAGCGCCTTTCTTGCAGGCCTTATAGTTGCGAATATAGTTCTTTCGCCGGAACAATAGGCCAGCAATTATGCCCAAAATTGGCAAGAAAAGTGACAGCACTGTATACCACATATTGCCGGTATCGTGGAGAGGCGTGCTTAAAATGGCGCTTTGGTCCACTGCCTGCTCTGGTTCCTCCTGAGGCATAGGAGCATTTGGGTCCCGAATGGTGATGCTTTTCATCGGTTCGTTCCGCTCTCGGATGGCCCGATACTCGTCCAGCTCCTTTTTGCTGCCATAGACGAAATGATTGTGCCCTATATCCACCAGCTCAGGCTCCTCGGTGCTGTAATCGTGAATAGAAGGATCGTACGTAAACAGCACCTTGTTCTTTTCTAACTGAGGATCTGGAATTGGAATAGCAGAAATTAGGGAACGTGTATAGGGATGGAGGGGGAAGTTGAAAAGTTCCTCTGCCTGTGCAATCTCCACAATTCGACCCTTATAGATTACGCCGATACGGTCAGAAATAAAACGGACAATAGATAGGTCGTGAGCAATGAATAGATAGGTAACATCTCTTTCCTCCTGAAATTTTTTCAGAAGGTTCAGCACCTGGGCGCGGATTGACACATCCAAGGCAGAGATGGGCTCATCGGCTACTACCAGCTCCGGCTCCATAACCATGGCCCGGGCCAAGCCAATCCGCTGGCGCTGACCACCGGAAAACTCGTGAGGATATCGGGTGAGGTGCTCAGGAAGCAGGCCCACCTCGTTGATCATGTTTTTTACCTTCTCCACCCTGTCCGCCTCATTTTTGAACAAGTGGAAATTGTACAGGCCTTCGGAGACAATATAGTCTACGGTAGCCCGTTCGTTTAGAGAAGCGGCGGGGTCCTGGAAAACCATTTGGATGTTACGGATAACCTCTCGGTCTAGGGAGCGTGGAATTTTACCGGAAATTGGTACGCCCTTGTAAAGGATTTCACCGGCGGCACAGGGATTAACCCGAATGACTGCCCGGCCAATGGTGGTTTTGCCAGAACCGGACTCGCCCACCAAAGAAAAGGTTTCGCCCTTGTAAATATCAAAAGATGCATTTTGAACTGCCCTTACTGCATGGTCGCCTTTTCCAAAAGTGATATCTATATTCCGTATGGAAAGCAATACCTCCCGGCCGTCTTTGTCTATTGGGCCGTGCTCAGGCAGGTGGCGCACTTTGGCGCTGGTATTCGTTGTAGTTGGCATAAGCGGGCCCTCCTATATATTAAAAGCTTTC
Organism: uncultured Oscillospiraceae bacterium; assembly: GCA_910588935.1. Classification (GTDB taxonomy): domain Bacteria; phylum Bacillota; class Clostridia; order Oscillospirales; family Acutalibacteraceae; genus Acutalibacter. The sequence goes on along the minus strand of CAJUSM010000002.1, from coordinate 23,389 downwards.
ATCAGCTTTTCGTGGATATCCTGAATCATCTCGGGTTTCTCTATCTTAGGGGCCCGGGGATCCAACAGCCAGGTTTTGGCAAAGTGAGTTTCTGTAACCGGGAACATAGGGGGCTCCAAAATGGTATCCAGCTTAAGGCAGTAGGGATTTCTGGGGGCAAAGGGATCGCCAATTACCTCGTTATACAGCGAAGGCGGCGTACCAGTAATGGAGTAAAGCTTGGTGTTCCGCTGGGCAAGCTGGGGCAGGCTGGAGAGCAGCGCCCAGGTATAAGGGTGGCGAGGATCGTAGAAAACCTCTTCTACCTGGCCCAACTCCACTACCTGGCCGGCATAGAGCACCGCAACCCGGTCGGCCACATTGGCCACCACACCCAGATCGTGGGTAATGAACACAATGGTATAGTTAAACTCCCTTTGCAGGTCCTTCAAGAGCTTGATAATCTGAGCCTGAATGGTAACATCCAGGGCTGTGGTGGGCTCATCACAGATCAAGATTTTCGGCTGGCAGGATAAAGCGATGGCGATTACGATTCTTTGGCGCATGCCGCCAGAATACTGGAAGGGATAATCGTCAAACCGGGCTTCCGCATTGGGAATACCCACCTTTTTCATCAGTTCCACAGCGCGGGCACGGGCCTCTACTTCAGAGCAATCCTGGTGCTTAAGAATTACAGAAGTTATCTGCTTGCCAATGGTGATAATGGGGTTTAAGGAGGTCATTGGGTCTTGGAATACTGTGGCAATCCGGCGGCCGCGAATTTGACCCCAGTCCTTGGAATACTTGACATTGGCCAAGTTTAGGGTACAGGTACCGTGCAGCATTTCGGCAGTCTCATCCAGGTAGCGTACTCGGAAAACCACTTTATCAAATACTGCATCGTCCATAGGATCAATTCCCAATTCCATGGCCTTTTTAATCTCTTTGAGCAGCCGACGAATCAGAGCGATCCGCTTGTGGAAGGGATAACGGCCTACAGAGAGGTACACTTCCTTCGCTAGAATCTCATTGCGCTTTTTGCTCTTTTCGCTTACCGGTGCAGCGGTTTCCTTTGCGTACTGCGCCTTTAAACTATCCATTTCCTGATTGAAACGGGCATTGTAAGCAGAATCATTTTTAACTGCCGCTTGATTATCCTTTACCTTTTTCTCAAACTCCGCAGTACGGCGCTTAATTTCATTGTCCAGACCCTTAATTTCTTGGGTGAGTTCTTTAATACGCGCCTTTTCTGTAGAGGAATCCAAAGTCATTTTTAGGTTAAAGGCCTCGGCCCGGCGGAAACCCAACTCCTTCAGCTTCTCTTCGTGTTCCGCCTGCTCTTCATCGCTAACAGACATTTTCCGCTTGCGCTGGCTTTCCAGCTCTACCATCTTCCGGAAAGTAGCTGCTCCAGGCTCTAATTTAGAGTACTGATCCAGCTGATCCCGCACATTTTCAATGGTCTTCTTTGCAGTTCCTAACAGCCTTACATGGGTATCCGCCAGCTCTTCATCGTTATAAATAATGTTTCCCTTATCGATGAAGCCATTGGAATCCAGCATTCCGGCAAAGGTTTTGGTAAACACAGACTTGCCTGAGCCGCTCTCACCTACAATAGCAATCGACTCATTCTCATAAATATCCAGGGAAATACCGCGGATTGCAGTGAGGACCCGTCCGCGCACGCGGAACTTAACCTCTAGATCCTTAACTGAGAGCAATACTTTTTTCTTTTCCATATCCCGCGCCCCCTTACATATGTGTCCTGGGGTCGGAAGCGTCGCCCAAATTTTGGCCGACCACATACAACACCACAGTGATAATGGAAACCACGACAACTGGGCTCCAGAACTCGAACTGCCAGCCATTGGTAACCATGGCGGCCTGGGCCTCGTAGATCAGCCTGCCCAAAGACATTTCAGAAAGGCCAATGCCAATATACGCTAGGAACACCTCGTAAGAGATATAGGAGGGTATCTCTGTAGCTGCCTGGGTTACGATGACCGAGGTCATAAAGGGCAAAATATTGCGTATGGCAATTCGAAAGGTTGAGGTTCCCAAACACTTGGATGCCAGGTTATATTCCCTATCTCGAATAATAATAACCTGGGTTCGGATAAAGTAAGCCGTACCGATCCACCCGGTAACCGTAAGGGCAAAAACCATGGTCCAAAAGCTGGCAGAAAGGATTAGAACCAGCACTGAAATAAGCAATACATAGGGCACATTCGCAACAATATTGTAAACTTCCATCATGAACACATCAAACTTCTTTGAAAAACCCCATACCGCGCCTAACACAACACCAATTGACATATTAATCAAGGCGCAGATCAGGGCCAAAGAGATGGAGATCTGAGAGCCCACCCAGATGGTGTCAAAAGTAGGTTCGCCAGAAGCGCCCGCACCCAGAATCCAATGGATGCTGGGCCCGAACTTTTCCATAGCCGCAGCTGGGAGCAAATGCTTGGCAGAAGCATCGGTAATATTCGCGTAGCGGTCATACTCAATTAACGATGGATAAATAAACGCGAACATAATAATCACGGCCAGGACACTGAGCACAATAATATTAATTTTTTTCTTGAAGAACACACGGAACACAGAGTGCCAGTAGGAATACCGGGGGGCAGTAATTTTTTCCGAGTCCACATCGCTATGGGTTATAAAGGAAAAAAGCTCCTTTTCGTCAATTCCCAAACCGTTTAAGTTGGTCAATTCTTGTTTCATCCCATTCTCCTCCTTACCTGCTTTCTTTTGTAAACGAAATTCTCGGGTCGATAATTGACATAAGAATATCGCCCAGAATAATGGACACTACGGAAAGCAGCGCATAAAACAGCGTCATGCCGACAATTACGCCGTTATCGTACATACCAATGGCCCGGGTAAGCAGATCGCCTGCGCCTGGCACAACATACACTCGCTCGGTGATAATTGCACCGGTCATGGCAAAGAGCACCGTGCCGGGGATACCGTGGATAATGGGAATAGCCGCATTCTTAAAGATATGCTTAAAGAAAATTTCATTTTCAGACATACCGCCTGACCGGGCAAACTTTACATAGTCAGAGTTCATCTGGTCAATCATATAGCGGCGCAGCCACTTCATTAGGTTTGCCACCGAGGGCAGCGCTAGCGAAATGATGGGCAGCAGATACATTAGCTTACCAGAAGAGTTTACATCAAAGGTAGTGGGCAGGCCTAAGGAGCCACCAATGGCCTTAAACACAAAAATATAAGCAAGGGAAGGCACCGCGATAATAAAAACAATATAGATTGTACCCAGCTTGTCCAGTAGACCGTCCTTATTCCTGGCCATAATTACACCCAGAGGAACGCCTAACAGATACGCCATGAAAGAAGCCAAAATACCGATTACAAAAGAGTAACCAATACGAGACATACCGCTTTTATGGGTTGTTACATTCGTATAGTCATCGGTAAACCGGTCTTGCACCACTTTAGAGGTTTCCAGAGAGCCTGGAATAAAGGTAGCAGAATGAAGATCATCAGCGCTCTGTTCCACAATACCAGTAGGGAAATGCACTGTTGAGGTTACATAGGAGCCCTGGGTCTCGGTTAGTGTTTGCACAACATCAATACCGGAATTTACCGAATAGGACTTGCCTAGATTAAGGGTAACCAGATTCTGATGGATAAAGGGAAACTGGTCATTGAAATAAAGAAGGTACTTATGCTTGGTACCGTTTCCCATAATTGCCGGAGAGAATGTATTCTCCCCATAGGCTGGGTCATGGGTGGTAAAGGTTAGTCTCCGCTCACCAATATCATACTCTTCGGGCACCGCATGGATGTTATCCACCGTGAGCATACCAGTAAAATAGGTAACCAGACGAGAGATAAGAGGCTTGTCTCGATAAGCAAAAAGAATTTGCTGGCCGCCTTTGGCTAACTTTTTGCCCCGGCCAGCAACCAGCGCGTTTTCCCGCTGCACAGTAAAGCCCTGACTCTCATAGTACTCTGTAAATTGTTTTACGTACTTTGCCACCAGCTCTGAATCGTTTTCAGGTTTCCGTCCAATGGCAACCGCCTCGTCGCGAGTGGCGTCGTCTATTTCGCCTTCCCGGGCTAGGCGGTTAATATAGTCCGCATAGGGAACATAGTCTAGGTAGCCGTACTCCTGCCACTTGCGATAGCGATATGAAATTTTATCATTATTGCCCATTTTACTGTAGTTTGGGTCCTGCGCAAAAATAAGCTGACGGTCCAATGCGGTATAAATCATCGCCATGACAATTGTTACCACGATTACTATAGAAAACAGGCCGCGGAGAAGACGTTTGAGTAAATACTTTGTCATATTATCATCAACTCATTCATTTTTATAAATATATAAGAGGATGGGGATGAAGCCTGCCACAGGCTCCACCCCATTCTCTTTTCAGCTCGCAGTCAACGCTGCCTATTCTCAACCGAGATAACCCGGTATCTTGTTAAACCTCGAATTCCGCAGAGCCAGAGAACCTGCAATCAGCTAAGCTGATGATATTGAACCCTTGGTTCAATATCGAACGGGTTTCTAGAAACCCGTGAATGTCCCGTTCTTGTTGGCTTGCCTGTTTCAGCTCGCCGGCATAGGGAGCCCAAAAGGAACCCTATGCTGTAAGGATTAGTAAATGCCGATGCACTTGGCCATGTAGCCGTTATAATCGGGCAGGAAAGTCTCCAGGTAGGTGGCGGGGTCGCGGTAGTCAGGGCCCCAACCGGACAGATCGTAGATATCGTAGTTGGCCTCGTAGCCATAGTCGCGGTCATAGCCGCAAGAACGCCACTGGTCAACATCCAGACACTCTGTGAGGTTAACCACTACATAGCCTTTTAGAGCAGCCTCTACGCTCTGCTTGTAAGCATTCTTCTGGTTAGAGCTAGTCTGGTTATAGGTGGGGTTGGGCAGGTCGATTTGAATGGGATTGCTCTCGTCTACAGTAACCCCAGCGCTCTCCAACTCGGCAATGGCCAGCTCCAGCTCTTTCATGGCATTTTCTGCGCTGTAATAGCCGTCAAAGCCGTCGCCAGTGCCAACACCATTGTCAGCGGATTTGTCCTCTTTGTAAACGGTAATGGTCACGCCATCAGCATCCAGCTGAGCCTGCACGATGGTGCCGTAATCGGTACCAGCGGGGAAAGTGGTAGCAGTGCCATTGATATCCACAGTGGTATCCGCAGTGAGCTGTGTGAAGGTAGCGGGAGTGTAGGAGTTACGAATGGCCAGCTCGGCAACCTCGTCACCCTTGGTCTGGGCCATATAGGTCTTACGGTCGCAGGCCATCATCAGAGCCCGGCGGAAGTGGACGTTATTCATAGCAATATGGGTGCGAGCCTGATCCTCCTCAGTCTGGGGAGAAACGGTGTCGCTGGGATTGTCTACATCGGCCCAGGTAGAACGGTATACGTTGAAGAAGGACATGAAGGAGGTGGGAGTGGTGGAGGTGACATAATGGTACGCATCGAACCAAGTCTCATCGCTACCTTCAACCTTCTCTTCCTGTGCCAGAACCATGGTGGAGGCATTCAGGCTAACGCCGGTAACATCGCCATTCTTCATGTCGTTGTAAGCCTTGGTAACCTCGCTGTTGTCATTGTAGCCCCATACAATATTCTTTACGGTAGTGTTGGCGGCATCCCAATATGTGGGGTTAGTAACATAAGTGATAGAGTTCTTATCAGTAGCATTGCTGATCAGGAAGGGACCACAGTAAGCAATGTGGTCGGGATCAGAGCCATACACATAAGAAGGATCCTCGGTATTGTAGTCATCACCAAAGCCACCGCCCTGAGAGGTATAGTAGCTCCTGCTCAGAGGCAGAGCGATGTTGTAGTGAAGCATAGAGGTAAAGTAGGGCACGGGCTTCTCCAGAGTGAACACAACAGTGTGGTCATCGGGAGCGGCAATACCGACCTGGGAGAAGTCGGTGATATCGCCCTTCAGGTAGCCCTCAATATTCTTGATGATGCCAATCCACAGGTCGCCCAAGCCGCCCTGGGTATCGCAGGTGTGCTGCAGGCCAGCAACCCAGTCGTCGGCAACCAGGTCAGCAACCTCACGGCCCTGAGAGTCAACCCACTTCACACCCTCGCGGATCTTGAAGGTCCAGGTCAGGCCGTCTTCGGAAACATCCCACTCGGTGGCCAGTGCGGGAACCTCTTCGTCTTCGGCGTTATAGAACACCAAGCAGTCGATGGTGGGCACCAGGGGATAGCTGTCGGCGGTACGGGAAGAGGACTGCATATCCCAGCTCTGGGGCAGGCTGCTGAAGGTGGTGCGATAGGTGTCGTCCAAGGTGTAGCCGGCGCCTTCCAGATACTTCTTGGCCTCGGCAAGGTAATTGCCGGTACCCAGGTTCTCAGCGCGCAGAGCCTTCAGGGCGTCCCGGTCGGCAGCCTTAATGGGCTCAGTGGCGATGAGGGCATACTGGCGGCGCTCGCTGTCATGGCCCCAGGTATAGGTGGTCATAGAGGGGGCCATGCGGTTGATGGCGTAGGAACCGCCGTCGGCCTGGGTGGGCATCATAACGGCAGCGCCCAGCAGCTTGGCCTCAGCAATCGCCATCAGGGCCCAGCGCTTGTTTACGTCCAGCAGCTCAGCGCTTGCGGTCTGATAGGCCTCGTAGAACTCGCCCAGGTTGTAATTGTAATAGTACTCGGAAATCTCGTTGTAATCATCGGTCTCGGGAGGCGCGGGAGGCGCCCAGTTTGCGTCGCCGCCTTCAGGCTCGGCAGTGCTGGAGACTTCTCCGGTCTCGCTGCTTACCTGGGAGCTGCTCTCCTCGGCGGGGGTGGACTCGCTGGAGGCGGGCTCGCTGCTGGAACCAGTGTTGTCGCCGCAGGCGGCAAGCACAGTAGCCAGCATGCACACAGCCAGCAACAGTGCCAGCAAGCGCTTTGTGGTCTTGTTCATGATGATCTTCGTCCTTTCTGCTAAATAATATGCTGTCAGGCGGCACCCCGAAGTGGGCCCGCAAACAACCCTAGTTTCCGCCGGCATAGCCGGCAGGCGATATCCACATAACCCCAATATGAAATTTCCAAAAAAGGATTATGCACGAGATCTTGTATTTTATTATACGCTGTCCACAAAGGTCTGTCAAGTCTTTTCCAATGATTTCAGTCAAATTAAGAGATAATAGTGCAAAACAAAACGAGCTGGCTGAGATTTTGTGCAACTTTGCATCCCTAAAAATTCATACAAGGGAGGTGTAAAGTCTATGACTTCCGGAAAATCATATCTTTGGAATAGGCGATATTTGCAATGCCCCCATCTTTACGACGGAAAAACTGATCCTTTTCTCGGGCGTAAAGGCACGGCCTTCCCACAGATTCCCCCTGCGCTTGGTCATCCGTGCCTGCCATAATTTCGTCACAGAGCAGCAGAGCCTCATCGATTAAAGTATTGGGCACAGGGCCAGGACCATGCCCACCGAACATACCGTCAAAGGCTGGCTGAAACGCCTTGAAGTGGAGCAGGCTCTCCTTATACTCCTCAATGGTGGTGCTGCCGGGAAGGAAGAGCAGGGTGTTGGCGTTGCAGGCATCTCCAGAGTAAACAATCCGCCTATCCCGGTCCAACAAGACAATGGTACCAAAGGTATGGCCTGGAACCCCAATGGCCTCCAGCTTTACACCCCCTAGGTCGAAAATATCGCCATCATAAACTGGAAAAGTCTTCACTGGGCAAGGCGGGATCACATCCTCTGGGCGGGCAGATTTAGCGCCCATAGAACTGGCAAAACCCCAGCGCATTTCTGGGTCGCCATGCTCATACATCAAGGCAATGTCCGCAGGATGGATCCAGCACTGGCCATACTCAAAGTTTGCCCCACAGTGGTCTACATGACCATGGGTGTTTACCAGCTGGACAGGCAGGTCTGTAAGCTCCCGGACAAAAGCTTTTAGGCTGCCCACACCGGTAAGGGCGTCGATAAGGAGGGCCTTCTCCCTGCCTTGGATCAAAAAGCATTTTTCCCCCGCCAGCCCCGTGATGGCGGTAACATTGTCAAAAATGGTTTCCGCTGTAAAAAACTTAGAGGTTTGCATAGACGAGCTCCTTTCCATTTTAAAGGAAATATGTTTGGAATTATTATACCACATCCAGACATTGGTTTCCACTATAAATGCCGAAAGAACTGGGTGCGGTCAGTTTTTTGAAAAAATTATGACTTTTAGTCATTTATCTATTGACAACACTTTCTACTCTTGCTATAATACAAATGAAAAATGACCAAAAGTCATTATTCTTGTCCCCGCTGATACTTTTAGAAAGGAAAGTGATGGAAACGATGGAACGGATGGCTCGCGGAATTGTAAAGCACCGAAAATTGGTGCTTGCTCTGGCCTTTGTGCTGCTGCTCCCCTCATTGATAGGCATGGCGGCAACCAGGATTAACTACGACATCCTCACCTATCTTCCGCCAGAGCTGGACTCCATGGTAGGAGAAATCTCTCTGGAAGATGACTTTAATCTGGCCTCTACCGCCATGGTCACGGTGGAAGGGCTGCCCACCTCTCAGCTGTTGGATATGAAAGCGGAAATGGAACAGGTGCCGGGAGTGGTGCAGGTATTCTGGCTCAGCGACCTTCTCGGGCCCAATATTCCCCAGGAAATGCTCCCCGCGGCTATACAAAGAGCTATGTATGGGGAATCTGACGCTACCATGATGCTGGTGCGATTTTCCCAGCCGGCTGCCAGCCAGAGTACTATGGGCGCAGTAAAGCAGCTGAAATCCCTGCTCCGAGAAAGGTGCTTTATGGGCGGGTTAAGCGTAATCCTCCAAGACACCAAGTCTCTGGTAGATATGGAAATGCCCCTTTACATCCTCTGCGCCGTAGGGGCCAGCTTACTGGTGTTGTTCTTAGCCATGGAAAGCACTGTGGTGCCCTTACTGTTTATTCTGGGCCTGGTCTTCCCCATTCTCTACAATTTTGGCTCCAACTATTTTTTGGGGCAGATCAGCTATATTACCCAGGCGCTCTCTACCGTGCTGCAGTTAGGCGTGACCATGGATTTCTCTATTTTCCTCCTGCACCGTTATCAGGAAGAAAAAGCCTTGACTCCAAACAAGGAGCAGGCCATGACAAGGGCTATTGTCAACACATTTACTTCTATAACCGCGTCCAGTTTAACCACTATTGCCGGATTTTTGGCCCTGTGTACCATGCGGCTAACCTTGGGCAGAGATATTGGCATTGTAATGGCCAAAGGCGTAGCGCTGGGCGTTGCATGCACCATAACCATCCTCCCTGCCCTCATCCTTACCTTTGACCGGGCTGTGGAGGGCCACCGCCACCGGGTATTCATTCCTCAGCTTACCCGTGTCAGCCGCTTTGCCGCCCAGCATCCTATCCCTATTCTGGCTGTCTTTCTGGCTCTTATGATCCCTTTTACCCTAGCGCAGAGCAAGGTAAACGTTTATTATACCTTGTTTGACAGCCTGCCCCAAGACCTTACCGGCATTGTAGGCACCAAAAAACTGAGAGACGATTTTGGCATGACCACATCCCACTTTATACTGGTTGATGACCAGCTTACCCCGGGAGAAACCAGAAAGCTCTGCAGCAGCTTGGAGCAGATAGAGGGGATCACCCAGGTGATCTCTGTGGACGAAATCGCTGGCCCAGGCATTGATCCTGGTTTTTTGCCAGAGGGAATCAGCAGCCTTGCCCAATCTGGAGGCTATAAGCTGATCTTGGCCAACAGCGCCTATAATACTGGCACCGACCAGCTCAATACCCAGCTGGAAACCATGCAGGAGCTGGTAAAAACCACAGATCCCAACGGAGTAATTACCGGCGAAGGCGCTATGACCAAGGATTTGATAAAAATTGCGGATAAGGACTTTGCCAATGTGAATATCGCCTCTATTGCAGCAGTGTTTTTAATCATCGCCCTGAGCTTTCGGAGCCTTTCCTTGCCTGTGCTGCTGGTGGCCTCCATTGAGGCGGCCATTTTCATCAACCTGGGCATCCCCTATTTTACCGGTTCCACCCTCCCCTTTATCGCCAGCATTGTCATTGGCACCATTCAGTTGGGGGCTACTGTGGACTATGCCATTTTGGTGACTACCCGCTTTCGGGAGGAACGCATCAGAGGGAACAGCCCAAAGGAGTCTGCCCGCCTGGCCTGCCAGTACTGCAGCCAAAGCATCCTTTCCAGCGGCCTAACCTTTTTTGCCGCCACAGTGGGCGTAGCGGCTATCAGCCGCATGGAGCTGCTAAAAAGTATCTGCCTGCTGATTTCTCGAGGCGCGCTGGTCAGCATGTTTGTAATTATCTTCATTCTGCCCTGTCTTTTGCAGCTCTTGGACCGGCTGATTGGCCACACCACCATTGGCTGGTTAAAAAAGGCCAGAAGAAGCCAGCAAGAGGAAGCACCTGCTCCATCTGATATTAATCTCATCTCTGAAAGGAGTACAATCAACTATGAAGCAAATTAAACAGATAGCTTGCCTGACATTGGCTGGTATTATGGCACTAAACCTGGCCGCTCCTGCCCTAGCCGCCAACGCGCCTTTGGAAAAGAGCGAGACCATCTACACCGTTATGAACCCTGACGGCTCTGCTGTCAGCCAAAGTGTGAATGTCCATCTCCATCGGGAGGACGGCTTACAGGGGGCGGAGGACAAAAGCAGTCTGAAAAACATTCAATGCACCCAGGGCGAGGGCGGATTTTCCCAAAACGGGGAAATTTTAACCTGGAATGTAACCGAGGACGATGCCTACTACACAGGAGAGACTCAGCAGCAGGCTCCTGTCTCAGCAAAAATCACCTATAGCCTTGACGGCAAAACCGCGCCTTTGCAGGAGCTGCTAGGCAAAAGCGGCCGTCTGAATATTACAATAGACCTGGTCAACCACGAAACCGGCACTGCAAACATTGACGGTGAGGACCGGCAGGTATGTACCCCCTTTGTCACTATGGTGGCTGCCATCCTGGAAGAAGGCTGCACCCATATAAAGGCCGAACACGGCAGGGTAGAAAAACTCAGCAACAACACAGCCGTAGGTTTTTTGTGCATGCCTGGAGTGAAGAGCAGTTTAGAAGGCCTGTTGCCGGAAGAGCTGGCAAGTTTAGAGGATTATCTCATAGATCAGGTGATAATTGAAGCAGACGTAAAAGATTTTGCCGCCCCCACTGTTATGCTTGCCTGTGCCACAGACGCCCGGGCTTTGGAGGAGGATAACAGCCTAAAAACCCAGCTGGAAGAGGTTGACAGCCTGCAGAAAGATTTTGACCAGCTCACCCAAGCCATGTCCGATTTGATTGACGGTGCGGCACAGCTGCGAAAAGGAACTGGCCAGCTTCAAGAGGGAGCCGGGCAGCTTCACAGCGGAGCAGGCCAGTTGGATTCCGGCGCGGCGCAGCTGAACGATGGTACCGCCGCCCTTCAGGCGGGGGCCAATGCCCTGAACAGTGGCAGCATCTCTGCTCGAGACGGGGCCAGCGCTTTGAAAGCCGGGGCCGACGAGCTGGTTAACGGGCTGGGCAGCCTGCAAAGCGGAGTAAGCGCTTTTGCCGGGGCCTGTACCCAACTCCAGAGCGGAAGCGAAACCCTTTCTGCCGGGCTGAACAATCTGAATGGCAAGAGTTCAGAGCTTACCTCGGGAGCGAAACAGATCAGCGAAGGGGCGTCAGCCTTAGCCTCTGCATTAGGCGCCGAAAGCCAACTGGCTGCGGGATCCGCGGCTTTCGCCAATTCTCTGGAAAACGCAGCCGCTCAAGGAGCTGGGGCACAGCTTCTCTCGCCAGAAGCCTATGGGGCGCTACTTCAAGCAGCGGGTGTACCTGCCGAACAGCAGCAGTCTTTAATCTCCGCTTACACCCAGGCCTATCAAACCGCCGGTAGCTTGTCGGCAGGCCTTGCCCAGCTGAACAGCAGTTATGCATCCATTAACGGAGGCATTCAGCAAGCCGGACAAGGAGCGGCCGCCCTCCAACAAGGCTCAGCTAACTTATATAAAGGAGTGGAGGAGTATACCCAGGGTGTAGCCACCGCAACCGCTGGTGCGGGCCAGCTAAGCCAGGGGATTACCCAACTGGGGCAACAGCTCCCTGGGCTGACCAACGGTGTAGGCAATCTGGCAGCAGGCGCCGGACAGCTGAGCTCTGGGGCGGGAAGCCTTCGGGATGGTAACGCAGCCCTAGCGGACGGCGCCGCCCAGCTTAACGCAGGAATAGGAGAACTGGCGGGGGGAGCCCAACAGCTGGCCACTGGGATTCAAGCCCTTTTAGAAGGCGCGGCACAATTGGCGGATGGCTCGGCGCAATTGAACAGCGGTGCGGATGAGCTGGAAGAAGGCCTACGGCGGTTCGACCGAGAGGGGATTTCCAAGCTGACGGAGAGCCTGGATTCCAAGCAGCTTGCTACTTTGGGGAATACCATTGATGAAATGGAGCGGCGGCTGGAAGAATACGACAGCTTTTCCGGCACACCGGAAAACGGTGAGGTCTCCACAAAATTTATTATGAAAACAGTTGCCCCAGAGCAGAGCCAGAGCACTGCCAGCAATGAAACAACCGAACCCACAAAGGAAAAAGCCAGCTTCTGGGACCGGCTGCTGGGTCTGTTTGGTCTGGACAAATAGGGCGATCTCTCCAAACAACGACCTTCCTTGATAAAAAAGGTCCCTCTGAACCAAGAAAAGACCGGCGCGGTGCAAAACCACGCCGGTCTTTCTTAATCTATAGCTTTTTGCGAAAAGCAGAAAACGGGATTATTGGGGATTATTTGCTCAGGCCCTCGAAAACAGCCACCGCGCAGGCTACCGTAGCGCCTACCATGGGGTTGTTGCCCATACCCATCAGCCCCATCATTTCAACGTGGGCAGGTACAGAAGAGGAGCCGGCAAACTGGGCGTCGCCATGCATACGGCCCATGGAGTCGGTAAGGCCATAAGAAGCAGGGCCAGCTGCCATATTATCCGGATGCAGGGTGCGGCCAGTGCCTCCGCCAGAGGCTACGGAGAAGTACTTTTTGTCATTCTCCAAAGCCCACTTCTTGTATGTGCCAGCTACCAGATGCTGGAAACGGGTGGGGTTGGTGGAGTTGCCAGTAATAGAGACGTCCACGCCCTCATGCTTCATAATGGCCACGCCCTCCAGAACATCGTTGGCGCCGTAGCACTTTACAGCGGCCCGCTCGCCATCGGAGAAGGGCTTGGTCTCTTCTACTTTCAGCTCGCCAGTGAAGAAATCATAGTCAGTCTTTACATAGGTAAAGCCGTTAATACGGGAGATGATGTAGGCAGCATCCTTGCCCAAGCCGTTGAGGATGATGCGCAGGGGCTCTTTCCGAGCGCGGTTGGCGGTTTTGGCGATACCGATGGCGCCCTCAGCGGCAGCAAAGGACTCGTGGCCGGCCAGGAACGCAAAACACTTGGTCTCGTCCCGGAGCAGCATAGCGCCCAGATTGCCATGGCCCAAGCCCACATTGCGCTGCTCGGCCACAGAGCCGGGAATGCAGAAAGCCTCCAGGCCAATTCCAATAGCCTCGGCGGCCTCGGCGGCGGTCTTTACCTCTTTCTTAATCGCAACGGCACAGCCCAAAGTGTAGGCCCAGCCAGCGTTTTCAAAAGCGATGGGCTGAACGCCCTTTACAATGTCATAGGGGTCGAAGCCCTTGCTTTTGCACAGTTCCCGGGCTTCCTCCAGGCTGCCCAGGCCATACTCGGCGAGGCACTTCTCAATTTTGGGCATTCTTCTTTCTTTGCCTTCAAACATGACGTCATTAGCCATTTGCTTGTCCTCCTAAAATAGTATGGTCCGGAATTATTCTTCTCTGGGGTCTATGTACTTAGCGGCACCATCGAACCTGCCGTACTGGCCGATGTTGTTCTTGTAGGCCTCGTCGGGAGAAACACCGTGGCGAATATCTTCCAGCATTTTGCCCAGCTTGACAAACTGGTAGCCAATTACCTCGTTATTTTCATCCAGGGCCATTTTGATAACATAGCCCTCGGCCATCTCCATGTAGCGAACGCCCTTAGCGCCAGTGGAAAACATGGTACCTACCTGAGAGCGCAGGCCCTTGCCCAGATCTTCCAGCCCCGCGCCGATGGGCAGGCCGTCCTCAGAAAAGGCGGTCTGGCTGCGGCCATAGGCCAACTGCTTAAAGATCTCCCGCATAGCCACATTGATGGCGTCGCAGACCAAGTCGGTATTCAGACACTCCAAAAGGGTTTTGCCTGGGAGGATTTCCGCGGCCATGGCGGCGGAATGGGTCATACCGGAGCAGCCCAGAGTCTCTACCAAAGCCTCCTGTACGATTCCCTCTTTTACATTTAGAGTCAACTTGCAGGCGCCCTGCTGGGGAGCGCACCAGCCGATGCCGTGAGAAAGACCGGAAATATCTTTGATCTCATAGGCCTTAACCCATCTGCCCTCCTCAGGGATGGGAGCCGGACCGTGATGGGGGCCCTTCTTCACCGTGCACATATTTTCCACTTCATGGGAATAGTTCATATTGGTACTCCTTTCGGTTTCATAGTGTTTTTGAACCGCTGGGGCTCAAAATACCAATCTACGTCAATTATATACAAAATCGCCTTGAGATTCAAGAGCTTTCTGAAATTTTCCGCCTCTGTGCTTTGAAGCCTATTCTGCAAATTGGAATCCCCATGGCCGCAAAGCCTTTGCCTGGAAAAGGAAAAAGGAAGGCCACTTCCTTCCTTTTTATGCCGATCCCTCTTTCACCATTTATGTTTAAAATCTCACACCGGAACAGCTAAGAGGGAGGGTTTCCTCTATACTATATATAATATAGAAAGATAACCTATGATGAGTACCGGTTTGAAAGCCCACCATGACCCAAAGAGAGGCAATCCAAACGCCTCCAGAGTTCCCGGTCACGCAAGCTGCTAAAACGCCGATGATATCGTTGGTCCTCCATACCACCCAACCGTGCTCCTACCTTAGCTTTTGATATCCATTCCACCTCTGTACCCAGTTTTTTCTCCTCCTCTGTCAGTTGCTGGGGGCCCAGCCTCTGCACATGGGAAACAAAAAAATCAGTGATCTGCAGAACCCTTGTTTTGTGCCGGAATTCCCGAATTTGAGCAACCGGCACAAGTTCCCCCAGCTCTGCCCCTACCTCTTCCCTGGCCTCTCGGCAGGCTGCCTGCTCCGGAGTCTCCCCTCTCTCTATTCCACCGCCAGGAAAAGTCCAGTACCCTTCTCCCACACTGTGGACCAAACAGACCTGACTCTCCTGGAGAAGGATAAGCCTCACCTTGCGGGAAAGGGTAAAAAGCCCCTGACTTCGGGCCTGGTTATACTCTTTTACACCATTATCCAAAATATCAAAGCAGATGAGTTTCACTTCTACCCTTCCTTTGCGAAAAACTTTAGGGGCAAAAACACCTGTTGCTGGGCAATACCCAAGGCCTTGTCAATTTCCCCTTCCAGATTTGGCATATTGCACATGCCGCTAAGGGGGAAAGTCCCCGTAGGAAAACATTTGGCCCTGGCCGATCCAGTCCATCATGTCCTCTACTGTTTCGTTCAGATCATCGATATTGTTTTCAACTGCTGTTGCAACTAAAAATATGCCCCTGGGAAATTCAACAACCTCATAGGGACTGGTGTCCTCTTTGGCCACATGATCCTCACCCGCCAGAATCCACACGGAACGGTTGACATCTCCATCTTCATGCCACAAAAAATCCTGAGGCTCAAAATGTGCCGTGGGAATAGTGCCTCGTGCCGGTCAACCCAAGCCAAAAGGCTATTCTCTGTGCCGAACAGCCTTTCCAAATGGCTGGGGCCAGAGGAGACTGCCCAAAAACGAGGGCGCTCCACCCCTCATACTTTTCATTTTACTCATTTTGCCTGCTCACGTCCGCTCGAAAAGCAGCTTTTCACTGGCCGCAAGCTTTATGGCTATACACAGCAGCTCCATGGCCTGGCGCAGCTCTCCCTCTGGCGGAAAAGAAGGGGCAATACGGATGTTGCTATCGTTGGGATCCATACCATAGGGGAAGGTAGCCCCAGCGTCAGTAAGCTCCACCCCCGCCTCCCGGCACAGCTCTACCACCCGTTTGGCACAGCCGCTCATTACGTCTAGGTTTACAAAATACCCGCCTTTGGGGTGGCTCCAGCGCGCTACATCCAGCTCCGCCAGCTCATTTTCCAAAGCATCCAGCACAATATTGAACTTAGGGGCCAAAATTTTCCGGTGCCCTTTCATCAGGCTGCGCACTCCTTCAGCGTCATGAAGAAACAGCACATGACGCAGCTGATTTAGCTTATCAGAGCCAATGGTCTGAACTGTGGTGCGGGTTTTCAAACTGGCAATGGTTTTCGCGCTGGAGGCCAAAGCCGCCACCCCTGCTCCCGGGAAGGAAATCTTGGAGGTAGATGCAAAAATGATCACCTGATCTTCTGTCCCCTCTTTTACGCACTCTTCATATATATTCAGCAGCTCATCCGGCTGGTCTGTTAAATCGTGAACACAGTAAGCATTGTCCCACATAATGCGAAAGTCCTTTGCGGCAGGACGGAGCCTGGCAAAACGGCGCACGGTTTCATCGGAGTATGTGATACCTGTGGGATTGGAATACTTGGGAACGCACCAGCAGCCCTTTACGCTGGGATCCTGAACAAGGCGCTCAATAATGTCCATATCGGGGCCGGTTTTCAGCATGGGCACAGGAATCATCTTAATGCCAAAATACTCTGTTACCGCAAAATGCCGGTCGTAGCCAGGCACAGGGCAAAGAAACTTTACATCCCCCTGCTTGCACCAGGGCGTATAACCCCCGCAGCCGTGGGTATACCCTTGAGAAATGGTGTCAAACATCATCTGCAGGCTGGAATTATTCCCCAAAATAATATTATCCGCCGGAACTCCCAGCAGCTGACCAAAAATCTCCCGCATTTCCGGCAGGCCGTTCCACACGCCATAGTTCCGGCAGTCATCGCCGTTGGAGTTTGCAAACTCGCTGCGGGCGTGGAGGGCTTCCAGCACCCCCAGGGCCAGATCCAGCTGCTCTACACAAGGCTTCCCTCTGGCCATATTGAGACAAAGGCCCCTGGCCTTAAAATCCCGGTACTGTTCGGCCGCCTGTTGCTTAATGGCTTTGATCTCTCCAGGGGTCATTGATAAAAGTTTCATCTGGCTCCATCTCCTATGAATTAGTTCTAAATCTCTCTGCTCATTTTCACAAGTCAAACTCTGTATATTCTAATATATTGAAGAAAAAAATGCAAGCCGATTTTTATTTTCTTGCATTTTCTGCATTTTGTTTGATTCTTGAGGAGCGAAACGGGGTTTTCTGTGCATTCTTTTTTAGCGCGGCGGTTTTGGGCAACCGTCCATAGGTTAGGCGGTAAGAGCTTTCCGCTACAAATTAATTGATATTGAAGAAATATTGATTCCTTTAGCGAGTAGGCATAGCATTCTGGATTTTCAAGTGGACTATAACACATATTTCTAAATTGTAATCAAATTAATTTATATAATTAATTTAAAAATATTTTGCAGAAACAATTGACAAATTCTTGAATTCCTCTTATAATAACAATAAAGGATAATTAATTAAACGAGAGGTGTGATACCAATGTACTAGTTTCTTTATTTCCCCCTTTTTCTTTTTCTTCTCTTTATATGCAAAAAATCCGCATATTAAAGCTCATTAGGATTGTTTAAGTATAAAGAGAAAATAGCTATGTAAAAACTGCTCTGCTTTCTCTTCTGTTTGAGCTTCGCCTTTTTTAGTAAAAAGCCATTGATATGACAAATAAATTGTGATGCAATGTAGGAGAAATATCCAAAGAAAGGGTTTCACCTCTCTTTCTTGTAACAATTGTATTACTAAATTATTTGCAATAAATCAAAAAAGGAAGGTATTTCGAAACGAAAGGTAAAAACAAGAGCCCAGGTATGTGTATGGTATCTATGGTTGTTGTGATTATGATGATGGTATCGCTATTATCTGTTCCCGCACAGGCACATGGTTATCATTTATAGTATGTAGAGGGAACACTGACTATGTATCCATACAAAGAGTTTGATAGCACTACCCTGAGCCATTTTAACGAAGCCTTTTGGCAATGGAACAAGGAATGCAGCTCATATAGCCTGCAGCGCTCCCTTACCGCACACAGCAGCACCGACTTTTGGGTACGCTTAAATGCGGAAAAACCTGACGAAAACAAAATAGGACTACGAAAGGTATGATGTACCTGGTGCCTCTCACGTGACTAAGACCACATCTGGAAAGGTAACAAAGGCCTCAATTTCTCTAAATCCAAATGCCGGATTATCCAACGGAGCGGCAGCGAACACATACGATGTATGGACTGTGTTTATACATGAAGCGGGACACGTTTTAGGATTCGATCACTGTGAGTACGATTCTGTAATGAACGTATATCCCCAAGGAATCCTCAAACGTACCCTTACGAACAACGACATCTACTCTATCGGGCAAAAATATTAAGGAGGGTTTACGATGAAATCTGGTCTTATCAAAGGGATTGGCGCCACAGCTGCCTTAGCCCTGGTTTTGTGCGCTGGATTTGGGGCGAAGGCTTTGTTTCCATCTTTTTCAGCCTCTTCTCAGCCCCAGGAGCCTCTCTCCACTGTTTCCGAGGCTGTGCCAGAGCCGGAAAAGGATATCGAGTACACTGTCATCTCTTACTACTCCCCCGTTTATAGCCAAGAAGAGCTTTTGGAGATTTCCTCGCTGGTCGCGCTGGGTAAGGTGACAGAGATTTCCCCCTCCTTCCGCGTTCAGGGAGTTGGGGAAAGCGGGGAGCGGGTTTTTACAGATTACACAGTTCAACTGGAAACAATTGTCCGAGGCAAGGCATCCCAAAGTGTCATTACCGTCCGAATGGAGGGCGATCCTAACAACTCTTATGTGATTTACGAGGAAGCCCCCTTGCTGGAAGAGGGGAAAGAGTATCTCCTTTTCCTTCAAAAAAGCGGTATGGGCGGCGGCTGTAATACCGCCGGAGATTATTACTACATTACAAGCGGCCGTCAGGCTGTTTATGAGCCTGAGGAAACCGCTATGCCTCTTTCTGATGAGGCCGCTGTGAACCCGGTTTTTGTCAGTCAGAAAAAGCTGCTCCATATGGTTCGCCCCGAAAACAGCGTTCCCTATATTGCATACAAGGACACAGATGAACCCGGTACCCCTGTAAACGATGAAATAAACAACGAAACCTTGGAATGGGATACGTTCCAGACAATGGCAGAAGAGGCAAATCTTACTTGCCCCGCTGATGACAATGTGAGACGGAAGATGATAGAGGAAAACTTAAGGGGCAGTATGCAAAACGGCTTTCTCTCCCCAGAGGAGTTGGAAATCGCTCTTGCCGAGATGGATCAATATGCAGAAATCGTGGACTGACACAAAGAAGCTTTCTCCATACCCAGTGTTTTCCCCAACTGGGGGATATAGCACGGACCAGAGAGCTTTTGGCCTCCCCCTGCCGCCAACAAGTTCCAAGTAAATTCTTCCTTTGTAACTGCCCGCGCCATTCAAGAGATGATCGGCAAGGCATAGACCCTGCTTCAACGCTTTCGAAGAGCCTAAGTGCGCATATTGCGCACTTAGGCTCTTTTCAGTCAATGAAGAAAACCAAAGAAAAGCTTTCAGCTATAAATTAATTGACATTGAGGAAATATCAATTCATTTAATAAGCCGGTATAGCCCTCCAGAGCTTTTGAGTTACTACTATTTATATTTCTAAATTGTAATTAAATTGATTTGTGTAATTAAATTAAAAATGATTCCTAAAAGCAATTGACAAATCATTTTATTTGACTTATAATGACAGCAAAGGATAATTTTATAAAACGAAGGATGTGATACCAATGTACTAGCTTCTATATTTCGTTTTTTGCTTTTTCACCTCTTTATATGCAAAAAATCCGCAAGTTAAAACCTATGGAGATTGTTAAGAATGAAAAAAGGAACAACAGCAAGAAAAACGCTCTGTGCACTCTTTTGTTTGGCCTTCGCCCTTTCAGCGCTCATAATTCCTGCCAGCGCCGCAGAGAGAATCATGGATAACGATGCTCTGCCCAACAGTGGAGTTACAAATCCTAAAAAGGATGGTGAGTCCTACGGATGGTTTAACATGAGCTATGTTGAAAGTGGAAATTACTACAATGGAGATGCACGTAAAGGTCGGTCTACCCTCTCAACTCCCATCGATGGGAATTACGGCAGTCGCTATTGTTGGAGATGCAACATCCCCTCCAAATCCATAACCTTGTATGCCTATCTTTGGGACGTAAGTTTTACCGATCCAAAAGCAAAGTATGAGACATTGTCCACACTTTCTGGCTCTACGTTCGGACGCTTGGATCAGAATAGAGCGAGCTATGGCTGGAATTATGTAGGTTATGCGACAGGAGTAACCAGCAACCTGTTTGCTGTCACATCTTCCACTAATAACACAACTTACTTAGGGGCTGACGCTATTAAGGTGACATACTAAAGAATAAGAGATCGGGATGTGCATAATTTATGCACATCCCGAGAAAGGGTGTTAATCATGAAAAAAAAGTTAGTTGCTCTAACCTGCGCAAGCGTAGCCATCTGCATATTGGGATCCGTATGGTTTTCTGCATCAGGTAATTTCAGCGCCCCAGAACTGAAAGACCTGCCCAGAGAGCAGCGTGATGAAATCATCCGGCAAAAGAAAGAATCGGACCAAAAACAAGAAAGCGCTTTAGCCGAAAACGGGGACGCTCCCTCTCTGGACTTCTCCTCTGCGGAATCGCTCTTCTATACCAACGGTTTCACAGATGAAGACCTTCGAACTGTGCCTGAAGCGGTAATTTCGCTACAGGGGGAAGCCGAGATAACCCAGGATTTCATCTATGACCGTATGCTTAACACCATGGATTTCTATGGTGTTCTTCAAGGCAAATTCCGTATAACGCAGTTTTATAGCGGCGTGGATTACGAAGTGGAGTACTGCGTTGACGGGGTGGACAACCAGTCCTTTGAACGCATGACAGACTATGGCGGCAACAATGCGAGGAGCGGCGAGGCCCTCCCAGAACACGAAATGGTCTCCTATTACGATGGAAAAACCTATCAGGAGGCCATAATTACCTACGATGATTCCGGGAAAAGGAGCATGCCGGAAAAGGAGATTATTCATACCTCTAATGAGGATGCGGAGGAAAGAAAAAATCTTGACTTTGTCGCTTTGGTGAAGCCTTCTTCCCGAGTTCAGACAGACAGCGATGGCATCAACACCTATTATTACCGGCAAAGCCCCAATGCGTTGGGCTTCTCTCGTGCAAGCCTAGAGCCCCAAGAGTTGACCATTGGCTACCTGAGAGATTTCTCCGCCTGGGAAATTGCCCGGCAAGAAACCCTGTTTGACCGCTCCTGCTCTGTTATCCAAGGCACCCTATCCGGAGACTACTCTGAAAAGCTGCATACCACCGACTTTACCCTATGGGTGGATAATGAAACCGGCGTTTTGCTCCAGCTGGAGGGCTACAGCGCAGATGGGGAGCTCTCGGAAACCCTGACCACCAGCGAGTTCCAAGTTGACTCTCCCTCTGTTACCGCCAGCGCCATTCAGGAGATGTTTGACCAAGCATAAGCTTTGCTTCAACGTTTACAAAGAGCCCAAGTGCGCATATTGCGCATTTGGGCATTTTTTATAAATAAAATATTTTGTATAGCATCTACGCCTCACCTGTGCTATACTTAATTTAATAAAGAATTCTACGCAAGGAAGGCAGGGTTTTATTTATGGGCGGATTTTTCGGCGTAGCAGCTAAGGAAGACTGCGTTTTTGACCTCTTCTTTGGCACGGACTACCACTCTCATTTGGGTACGCGCCGGGCCGGTATGGCCGTGTATGACAAGGACAAGGGCTTCGACCGGGCTATTCACAACATTGAGAACGCCCCGTTCCGCACCAAGTTCGACAAAGATGTATCTGAAATGCAGGGGCAGCTGGGCATTGGCAGTATTTCTGATTATGAGCCTCAGCCTCTCATTGTGCGCTCTCATCATGGGGCTTACGCTATTGTTACCGTGGGCAAGATCAATAATACCGAGGAGATTGTAAACGACCTTTTTTCTTCTGGCCACTCCCATTTTTTGGAGATGAGCGGCGGAGACATTAACGCTACCGAATTAGTGGCCGCCTTAATTAACCAAAAGGGAAATCTTATTGAAGGCATTCAGCACGCTCAGGAGACCATTCAGGGCTCAATGACCTTACTCCTTCTCACCTCTCGGGGTATACTGGCTGCCCGGGACAAACTGGGCAGAACTCCGGTTTCTATTGGCAAAAAGCCGGGGGGCTATTGCGTCTCCTTTGAGAGCTTTGCCTACCTAAACTTGGGCTATACAATGGATCGGGAGCTTGGGCCCGGTGAAATAGCGGCAGTAACTCCTGAAGGGCTAAAAACCCTGGTCACCCCAGGGAAAGAGATGAAAATTTGCACTTTTCTCTGGGTATATTACGGCTATCCCTCCTCCTCTTATGAAGGGGTGAGCGTAGAGGAAATGCGGTACAACTGTGGGGCGCTTCTAGCTGGCAGAGATAATTTTTCATCCAGCGCCGCGCCAGATAATGTAGCTGGCGTGCCTGATTCTGGCACAGCCCACGCGGTAGGCTATGCGAACGCCTCAGGCATTCCATTTTCCCGTCCGTTTATTAAGTATACGCCCACATGGCCCCGTTCTTTCATGCCTACCATTCAAAGCCAGCGAAATCTTATCGCCCATATGAAGCTGATCCCTGTGCATGGCCTAATTGACGGCCGCAGCCTGCTGCTGATTGACGATTCCATTGTTCGGGGTACCCAGCTGAGGGAAACCACCGATTTTCTTTACCGCAGCGGAGCCAGAGAGGTCCATGTCCGTCCTGCCTGCCCTCCTCCTCTCTTTAGCTGCAAATATCTAAATTTCTCCCGGTCCGCGTCTCAAGACGACTTGATTTCCCGGCGGGTTATCAAAGAGCTAGAAGGCACAAGCAATCCGGAAAACCTGGCGCAGTATGCAAATCCTGAAACCGAAGAATACAAAACAATGGTGGACATTATTGGAAAGAAGCTGAATTTCACCTCGTTACGCTACCATCGCTTAGACGATATGGTAAGGTCTGTGGGTATTGACAAATGCAGGCTATGCACTTATTGTTGGGATGGCAAAGTATAGGGGGCGCAGTTCAAGAGAAAGATATTTCAAAAAAATTTGAATTTTTTTGAAAAAAGGGGTTGCAAAATTCAGAAAGATGTGTTATTATAATTAAGCACTGAGGGTTGCAACCCAAATGTGGGGGTATAGCTCAGCTGGGAGAGCGCTTGAATGGCATTCAAGAGGTCAGCGGTTCGATCCCGCTTATCTCCACCAAAAGAGAGCCAGGCGAACCCTACGCCGACAATTACCATGGTTGGCGGGG
>CAJUSM010000001.1:722-127226 GCA_910588935.1 uncultured Oscillospiraceae bacterium | reverse complement strand
CCTGGTACACACCCCCAAGGGCGTCCTGATACCCGGCGGCCTCGCTGTACCCCTGGTCCTGATACGCCTCCTGCCCGGCATATTCCGGCTGCTCCTGGTACACACCCCCAAGGGCGTCCTGATACCCGGCGGCCTCGCTGTATTCCTGACCTTGATCGGGGCCAGTGGGATAATCCTGAAAATCCGCCGGCTCATCCGGCGCGGACTGCAGAATACGCTCCACTGTCTCTTCGCTCACCGGCTGGCCGTCCTGCACCTTCTGGAGCTCAATGGTACTGTTCAGCACATTCAGCTTCAGCTCCATGGTCTCGCTGGAGGTTTGAAGCATTGCCTTTTGCAGCTGGTCTTGGTCCGCCGCCCCCTCTACCCCCAAGCCGTGCTGGCGGGCATAGGGATCCGCCGCATAAGGGGTAACAGGCATAGGCGCCACCACACCGAACTCGTCGGCAATCTGACTCTCATCCATACCAGCGCTCTGCACCGCTTGAGCCACTCGGCGGCGGCGCTCCTTCTGCAAACGCTGGAAGTTCTCTTCCACCTCGTCGTCAATGGCCTTGGAATCATCGAACAGAGCCTTGTAGCCCTCTTCTCCCAGGGGCGGAGCGTCCCCGCCATCCAAACGATATTCGTCAATGGGCTTAAGCTGAATGCCGTAGTACATGTCGTCCTCGTTTTCATCAAACTCCGGCACTTTTTTCCGCCAGCTGAAAAAGCTGCGGCGCTTCTTCTTTTTCTTTTTTCCCTTTTGATTTTCCAGGGGGCTCTCCTCCGGAAAGCGCTCTTCCTGAAAACGCTCCTCTTGGGGGGGCTCCTCTTGGAGATGTTCCTCCTGGGGGCGCTCCTCCTGATGCCCGCCCCCCTGTGGTTCTGGAAAAGAGGCCTCCCTCTCCTCAGGCTGGGCAGGCTGTTCGGGCGGGACAAATTCAGGCTCCCCCCCTAGGGAGCTGGAGTCAAAATCCTGTTCCAGGCTCTCCAGCTCTGTCCCGGTTTCCGGATCCACCTCTACATATTCCGGGGCCAATGCCCTTTGCCGCCGGGCCTCTTCCTCCCGCCGTATACGCTGTTCTTCCAAAATCTCTTCCAGCGTAAATTCCTGTTTGTCTGACATAAGCAATGGACTCCTCTCCGGCGCGTTTCGCCAGAACTCAATGTGTTGCTATTTTCCAGACCGGCCCTTCCTTTGGCGCACCGCCTCGTACAGCAGCACTCCGGCCGCCACCGAGGCGTTCAGGGAGTTTACCTGGCCCAATACAGGCAGGGAAACCACTCCGTCGCAGGTCTCCTTCACCAGCCGGCTTACCCCCCGGCCCTCCGAGCCAATTACAATGGCGGCGGGGCCGGTAAAGTCGGTTTGATCCCAGGGCTGACCATCCATGTCCGCCGCAAAGCACCATAGGCC
Source organism: uncultured Oscillospiraceae bacterium (assembly GCA_910588935.1). Classification (GTDB taxonomy): domain Bacteria; phylum Bacillota; class Clostridia; order Oscillospirales; family Acutalibacteraceae; genus Acutalibacter. The sequence goes on along the minus strand of CAJUSM010000001.1, from coordinate 125,827 downwards.
CCGGGCCTTTAGCTCCTCCAAAAGGGCGGTAAGGTTCTGCACTCTGGCCACAGGCAGGTACTCTACCGCGCCGGCAGAGGCCTTTCCCACGGCGTAAGTGAGGCCCACGCTTCTCCTTTTAGGGATAATTACCCCATGAGCGCCGGCGCATTCCGCGGCCCGAATTACAGCCCCCAGGTTGTGGGGGTCCTCCAGCCCGTCGCAAATCACCAGCAAAGGCGGCTCTCCCCGGGCCTCGGCCAAGGCAAGCATGTCCTCCCAAGAGGCATACTCTCTGGCGGCAGCTACGGCAGCCACCCCCTGGTGGCTGGCCCCGTTGCACAGGTGGTCAAGCTTGCGGGAATCCGCCTCCTTTACAGGGATCCCCAGTTCCTTGGCCTTTGCCAAGATCACAGCCAGCTGACCGCCCCGCTGGCCCTTGGCCATATAGATACAGTCTATCGGCCGGTGGGCCCGAAGCGCCTCTGCCACAGGGTTGCGGCCGGCAACCACATCGCCGCCATAAACATTTTTTTCGTTATTTTCCAAAACAAAGCTCCTTACCCAGGGTTATATCCCCGGATTCTTGGCATAATTTAAATAATTATACCACTTTTGGCGGATTCTCGCAATACTTAACTTTAAGGGGAGGCCCTAAGCAGGATTGAAAAGGCAGGCCGCAGAAAGAAAAAGCGTTTTGCACCCATGCCGGCTGGCCCAAGCCAAAGCTTCGCAGTCCCCGTGAGCAATAATAGTGGCTTCAAGCCCCAAACCCTTACCCAGCGTCGAAATCCCCATTAAAATCAAGAAAAAGCGGGCGCCTGCCTGGCGTCCGCCTTTCATTCCGCTTTTTGTTCTTCCAGTTACCAGCCCAGCCCTTTCAGGTACTCCCGGCTCATGGTAATGGCTTCCATGGGGGAACGGCCAATGGACTGGTCCTGCTCTACCACAACCCAATGGGCCCCAGCCTCCACCGATGCCTCTAAAATAGAGGGAAAGTCCTGCATCCCGCTGCCCACCGGGCGGAACTCAAAGACGCCGTGGCTCTCCTGCTCCTCTACCTGGGTGCCAATAAGCTGGTACATATTTCCTGGCTTGCCCTCTTTATAAAAGTCCTTCAGGTGAACCACCGGGGAGCGGCCAGTGTACTTTTTAATATACTCGGCAGGGTTTTCCCCAGCCACATTTACCCAGCAGGTGTCAATTTCTGTCTGGAGCAGATCCCCAGGGATGGTGTCATAAATATAATCCAGGGCATAGCGGCCGTCGGGCATTTTCATAAACTCAAAGTCGTGGTTATGATAAAGGGTCTGTATGCCATGGGCCTTGCACACCTTGGCAATCTCCTCAAAAAGCTCCACATTCCGGCCAAACTTCTCCCCGCCAGGACGGTCTTCCTCCATCAGGTACGGAATGGCAATGTACTTTACCCCAATCTCCTGGTACTGGCTGACCACGCCCTCCATATCTGCCACCAGCTCCTGGAAAGGCACATGGGCGGAAACCGCCTCTAGCCCAGCCTCCTGAATGGCCGCTTTAATCTGGGCGGGGCTCAGGCCGTACATGCCGGCCAGTTCCACGCCGTCGTAACCAATTTCCTTAATTTTTTTCATTGTGCCGGCAAAATCCTTTTCCGCGTCCTCACGGACGGAATAAACCTGCACGGCTACGGGCAGAGTTTTCATGGGAATACCTCCTATAGAAAATTACTTTTATTTGTAATGAATTGTACCGCAAAATTTGGGCAAGGTCAAGATACCGGTTGAAAAAGCCGGAAATTTTTGCTAAAATAGAGAACAGAAACGATAAGGCAGCACCGCTCCTCAAGTTTGCGCGCCAGGCCGCACATAAAGTTAAGCGCCCATTCACGCCGCAGGGTACCGCCTTAAGCCAAAGGAGATTTACAAACAGAATGAAACCCAATCCCCGCTTTTACCTGGCTCTGCTGGCCGCCAAGCTCTCTATGGCCTGCCTGCGCCTCATTGGCCGCAAGGGCACAAACCTGCCCGGCGGCGTTGCCATCTACCTATGCAAGGACTTTCTGGGCCGGATGCCCCGCCCCCAAACCATTGTGGGCATTACAGGCACAAACGGCAAAACCACTGTGGCCAATATGGTGGAGGACGTGCTGGACCGCCAGGGCTATGACTATGTGTGCAACCGCGCCGGCTCCAATGTGGATACCGGCGTGGCCTCTGCCCTAATTGCCAGCTCCACCCTGCTGGGCAAGCCGAAAAAGCCGCTGGCCGTGTTCGAGCTGGACGAGCGCAGCGCAAACCTAAGTATGTCCTATATCCAGCCGGATTTGCTTTTGGTCACCAATATCTTTCGGGATTCCTATAAGCGCAACGCCCATCCCGAGTTTATTGTAGACATTCTCAACCGCTTTGTCCCAGAAAGCGCCCGCCTGGTGCTTAACGCCGACGACCTGATGTGCGCCGGGCTAAAGCCCAACAGCCCCCGGGCCTACTTCTCCATCAACCGCCAGCCTGGAGACAAGCCAAAATTTGAAAATATCGTGCGGGATGTGCGGGTATGCCCCCAATGCGGGGCTCCCCTAGAGTGGGAGTTTCTGCGCTACCACCACATTGGCCAGGCCAGCTGCCCCCAGTGCGGTTTCCATTCTCCCCAGGGGGATTACCGGTGTAAGAAAATCGACGCCGAAAACCGCCAAATGCTGGTGGAAATTGCCGGCGAGGATTTTCTCTTTCCCCTGCCCAACGACAGCACCATCAACGTATACAACGCCCTGTCCGCCGTGGCCCTGCTCTGCGAGCTGGGCGTAAAGCCCCAGGATATTGCCGCCGCCATGGATTCCATGGAGATTAGCGCCACCCGGTATATGGAGGAGGCGGTAGGCGACAAAAAGGTAATCCTCCACCTGGCCAAGGGCCAGAATCCTGTGGCATGCTCCCGGGCTTTCCAGAACATTCGAGATTACCCTGGAAAAAAAGCCGCCATCCTGTTTTTAGACGATTATTTTGACGCTGCCCATTCTGTAGAAAATACCGCCTGGTATTACGATACAGACTTCGAGTTTCTAGCCGATAGCTCCGTTACCCAAGTAATCGCTGCCGGAGCCAGGCACTGGGACGTATACCTGCGCCTGCTTATGGCCGGCGTCAGCCCAGACCGGGCCGCCCATATGCAGAACACCCACAGCGCTGCCCAGGCCCTGAATGCCGCCGGGATAGACAGTGTCTTTGTCCTTTACGATGTATACACCATCGGCCTGGCCAACCAGGTAAAGGACCAGGTAAAGGAGCTTTTGAGAAAGGAGGCCCCAGGCCATGAAAATTGAGGTGCTTTTCCCCGAGCTCTGCAACCTGTACGGGGACCTGTTCAATGTAAAGTATCTGGAAAAATGCCTGCCTCAGGCCCAGCGGATTGATACCTCCCTGGAGGACGAGCCCCTCTTTGTCAAAGAGGCCCCCGCCCTAATCTATATGGGCCCAATGAGCGAGCGCACCCAGGCAAAGGTAGCGGAAAAGCTCCTTCCCCATCGGGACAGGCTGGAGCAGCTTATTGATGGCGGCACTGCCTTTTTGCTTACCGGCAACGCCATGGAGGTGCTGAGCACCTTTATTACAAACGAAAACGGCACCGGGCTGCCAGGCCTGGGCATTTTGCCCCTATTCATTAAGCGGAAAATGATGCAGCGGCATAACAGCGCCTTTTTAGGCTATTTTGGCAAAGAAAGAGAAAAGATAATGGGCTTTAAATCCCAGTTCACCGTGGCCTGGCCAGAAGAGGACCTGGATGCCCAAGGGCTGTTTCGGGTGAAAAAGGGATACGGCATGAACCCCATATGCCCCTATGAAGGGCTGCGAAGGGGAAATATGTTTGCCACCTACCTTCTGGGGCCAGTACTTCTGCTTAACCCAGGGCTCGCAAAGGCCGTGCTGGCCGCCATGGGGGCAAAAGACGCTGAACTGGCCTTTGAGGAAGAAATTCAGGCGGCATACCAGGCCAGGCTGGAGGACTTTCGGAAAAAGGTAGGAGGAGAAGGCTAACCAAGCCCATCCCTTTTATATAAGGGAAAAGGACCGGCTAAAACCGGTCCCTTTCCTTCTTTTGGGGAGGAGTTGTATTGAAATTGCGGCAGCGCCGCAAGCTTGTATTCCTTTTAAGCTGCTTATATTTTATCTCATCGCACTGTGCAAAGTCAACAATTTATTGACACATTTCAACAAATCTCTCTTTCTTATCAAAAACAGAAAATGATTTTTACACTTTTGGCAAAATTATACAACATTGTCACCCAATTCGCATCTTGAACAGCTTATTTATTCGTATAATATCATATTAAATCATTGCAGAACAAAAGAAGAGAGGAAGTTTTGACGATGCCCCTAAAAAAGAATCAGGTGGTAGAAATCACCTTTACCGGCACGGGCTCTCAAGGCGAGGCGGTTGGCCACTGGAACGGCCAGGCAGTCTTTGTACCCTTTGGCGCCCCCGGAGACAAAGCTTTGGTTAAAATCGTGAAAAATGCCAAAACCCATGCCTTTGGCAGGCTGGAAAAGGTACTGGAGCCCGCCCCCTGCCGGGTTGAGCCCGATTGCCCCAGCTTTTCCCGGTGCGGCGGCTGCACCAGCCGGCATATCAGCTACCAGGCAGAGCTGGAGTGGAAAACCCAGCGGGTGCGGGACGCCTTGCAGCGGATTGGGGGCTTCTCGGACCTGCCTGTGCTGCCCATTGTGCCTGGCGAGAGCCGGTGCGGATACAGGAACAAGGCCCTTTTACCCCTGGGTACCAATGGCCAGGGCCAGCTGGTGATGGGCTTTTTTGCCAGGAATTCCCACAGAATTGTGGACTGCAGGGAATGCCGCCTGCATCCCCCAGAGTTCCACCTGGCTGCAGAAGCTTTCCGGCGCTGGGCGGAACAATACGGCGACCCTGTTTATAGCGAGATCACCCACACCGGCCGGATGCGCTGGCTCTACCTGCGCAAGGCAGAGGCCACCGGCCAAATCATGGTCTGCGTGGTGGTCAATGGCAATGGCCTGCACCACGAAAAAGAGCTGGCGGAAATTATGGCCGGCTCTGTGCCAGGCTTAGCCAGCCTGGTCATCAACTCCAACCGGGAGCGAACCAATGTAGCTCTTGGCAAGCGCTGCCGCGCCATTTGGGGCAAGGGCTTTCTTATCGACCAGCTGTGCGGGCTGGATTTCGCCATCTCTCCCCTCTCCTTCTACCAGGTTAACCACAGCCAGACCCAGCGGCTGTATGCCCTGGCCGCCGATTACGCCAATATCAGCAAAGACGGCCTGCTGCTGGATCTTTATTGCGGCGCCGGCGCCATTGGCCTCTCTATGGCCGGCCGGGCTGGCCGGCTCATTGGTGTAGAGGTTATTCCACAAGCCGTGGAAGACGCTAGGGAAAACGCCCGGCGAAACGGCATAGAAAACTGTGAATTTCTCTGCGCAGATGCCGCCCAGGCCGCCAAAGAGCTGGCCAGGCGAGGGGAACGCCCGCAGGTGGTGGTGCTGGATCCGCCTCGAAAAGGCTGCGGGAAAGAGCTGACCCAAATTGTTGCCGGCATGGCTCCCCAACGCGTGGTCTATATCTCCTGCGACCCAGCAACTTTGGCTCGGGACCTCCGGTATTTTGCGGAGCTTGGGTACTGCCCCCAGAAAGCCCAGCCAGTCGATATGTTTGGGGGCACAGCCCATGTGGAGACGGTGGTACTGCTGTCAAAAGCACAGAACTGAATACCGAAAAAGGCTCGAAAATAAGGCATTTCCGAGAGCTGGGGTATCCTTCCGGCTCTTGGAATTTTTCGTTTTCTGGGGTTGCCGCTTTAAAGAAAACGAGAGGTGAGTGGATAGGAATATGCCCAAGCTGGGCAAAACGCCAATAATTTGGGCTTGTTTGAAAAACGGAAAACGCCGTCTTTTTGCCCAGAAGCGGCCATCTTCTGTGCCGAAAACCCCTGGTAATACACAAGTATTTACTTGCGGTTTTTTCCTTGAAGCTGACCTTTTCCAGTTAAAAATCCCCTATTTCCTCTATTTTCAAACAAGCCCTAAACGCGCAAGCGAAATTAGTTTTGCGTTCGCAGACTTTTATAGAATTTTGCACAATTTCGTGATATAATGTTTCAATAAGACCGTAGGCACATCGAAAACAAAAGATTTTAAGCATTCGAGGGCGCGAAGAAGAACAGAAATGCAAACAAACCATGGAGGTAAAGCGGATGTGTTTTAGTTACAAAAAATTGTGGAAATTACTAATAGACCGTGGAATAAATAAAAAGACCTTGCGTGAAATGAGCGGTATTAGCGCTACATCTGTTGCCAAACTTGGAAAAGGCGCTAACGTCAACACAGATGTATTGCTTCGAATATGCGGTGCGCTCAATTGCGATGTTGGAGATATCATGGAATTTGTTCGAGATGAAAATTATGAAGAACAGGCGCGAAAGGATGCATTTCCCAATGGGTAAAATTAATACATCCTTAGCCAGGCTTGAAAAGTATAGTGCTGTTGATGAAGCCTTGAACCTTATCTATTTATATATACAAAAAACATATTCTTTGAAAGAAGTGGACTTGATTTGTGATGAATTGAAACGCATTGCAAGGAGAGAAGCTTTTCAGTGTGTAGAATCCCCTTCCTCTAACCGTACATATACTCAAGTTCAAGAAACCCTTTCCAAGATAAATGAAAAACAGAGCATAAGAAAAAGTAAAGGCGTATATTACACCCCAAATGATGTTGTTCGATTTATCCTTACAAATAGTATTAAAGCCGCATTTGGAAAGCTTACAGCATCCAATATTAGTGACATGGGGCTGGATAACATACCGTATCGTTCATTTTGCTGTGGAAAAACCGTGTTTGACCCAACATGCGGAGCGGGCGAATATCTGCTTGCGGCACTTGCTATTAAAATTGATTTGCTAAAGAGAAACACAAAGATTACAAAGCGTCTTATACAAAAGGTAGTCTCTACCATTTATGGTAATGATGTGAATGTTGAATCAATCATTATTACAGAATTAAGAATGCTTATGTTCATTATAGAGCATTGCGGAGCAAATTATTGCAGTGGGCTTGGAGCTATAATGAATAGATGTTTTACATCATTTGACTTTATTGCCGATGAAGCCTCTTTTGGGGGTAAATATCATATTGTGGTCGGCAATCCGCCTTATGTTGAAGATTTTAAAGCCGGGCTTGAACTTAGCAATAAGTATGGGAATATTTATGCCAATATCCTGCTCAACGCAGCAAAAAAACTTGAAAAAACCGGTTCAATTGGATTTATTATTCCACTCTCATATGTGTCCACTCCAAGAATGAAAAAACTCAGAGAAGAATTAGGAGAACTGGTTTCCGAACAATATATTTTAAGCTATGCCGACAGGCCGGATTGTTTGTTTGATTCGGTGCACCAAAAATTATGCATTCTAATCGGTAAAGACAGAAAAACAGAAAAAACTGTTTTTACCGGAAACTATCAGTATTGGTATAAGCAAGAACGCAGCGCACTTTTTGCTCATATTCAAATGGTAAAGAATAGGTACGAGAATGTGGATTTTATCCCTAAGCTGGGAACTCAACTGGATATTGATATCTATAAAAAGATAACTGATGCCAGAAAAATGCAACCAGTATACGCCATATCGAGGGCTGGAACGGAATCGGTTTACTTAAATCGTCGAGAAGCGTTTTGGATGAAAGCCTATAGAGAAAAGGTGGATGACCCTGAATATAAGGTGTTCAGTTTCCAGACCCCGCTAGAAGCAGATTTTTGCTATTGCCTGATCAACTCTACCCTTTTTTGGTGGTACTGGATTAGTGTGTCTGATTGTTGGCACGTCAGCAAAGATTTAAATGGTTTTATGATGCCAAAGCAAATAGATATGTGGGGAGCTACAGAATTGGCACATAATTTGCGGCAGCGATTAGAAGAAACAAAAGTGTATGTAGGCACAAAGCAAACGCGGTATGAATATAAACATCGAGAATGCCTGGATGAGATTTTTGCGATAGATGATTTTGTAAATGCCGCGTATGGACTAACTGAAGCCGAAAGCAACTATATAAAGAATTTTGCTATTAGGTACAGGACGAGCGGAGGGATTGACCCGGATGAAGATAATTGATTTATTTGCAGGATGCGGAGGCTTATCTCTTGGCTTTATTCAGGCGGGATTCAGCGTAGAGAAAGCGGTAGAATATGACCCTGTTATAGCAAACACATATCAGCGAAATCATCCGGAAGTCGATGTGATTGTTGACGATATAAAAAATATAGATACCTCTGATATGTTTGCGGGAACGATGGCTGACGTTATTATAGGAGGCCCGCCATGCCAGGGTTTTTCTATGGCGGGCGCAAGAATTAGGCATGGCTTTATTGATGACCCGCGAAATTATCTTTTCAAGCATTACTTTAATGTTGTAAAAGCGGTTAAGCCTAAAGTATTTGTTATGGAAAATGTAAAAGGCATCTCTACAATGCAAAGAGGAAAAATCTTTGAAGAAATCAAGAGGATATTCCAAGACTCTGAAGCACTAAACGGAAAGCCGTACCATATATATCACCGAGTAATCAATGCCGCGGAATTTGGAATTCCACAACGCCGAGAAAGAATGATTATAATAGGAACTCTCATTGATGGAGCAGATATTGACGCCTTGTGGGAAAAGACAATAAGGGATTTAAAAAAAGAGATTCCTGCCTATTTTGCTGAAGTTACTGTAAGGGACGCCATAGGAAATCTTTCGATGACAAGTGAAGATGGCATAGTTGATAATCCGCAGCCAGAAACTGCATATGAAAGATACCTGGCCAGTGATGCGCATACAATCACAAATCATACACGGTCACATCATTCAAAGGTTGCTGTAGAGCGAATGCGGCAAATAAAAAATGGAGAAAATTATACAGCATTAAATGAACAGATCAATTCTGTTCACAGTGGCGCATATGGCAGGCTCTGTTGGAATGAGCAAGCCTCAACAATTACTACGAGATTTGATACACCCGCGGGAGGCCGTTTTATCCATCCGGATGAAAACCGAACATTAACACCAAGAGAAGCGGCGCGAATTCAAAGTTTCCCGGACAATTATGTTTTTTATGGCGATAAGCGTTCAATAAGCCGTCAAATTGGCAATGCCGTTCCACCGAAGGTATCATACTTTCTTGCCAGATTGGTTAAGAGCATATTGGCAGTAGAAAATAGCGAGAACATTGGAGATTAACTTAAATGAAAAACCTATTGCTCACAGGTAATCCTGCTACAGGTAAAACTTTTCTTGCTAGGGCTGCCGCGTACTATCTGTGCTATGAAAAATTAGATATAGATAGCCTCCAATCCAAAGACATCTATGCGGATCTGGATAAAATCGAGGATTTCATCAACAGTGAAAAATGCGCATTTATTCAGGTTCATCCAAGCATGACCTATGAGGATATTGTTTATGGAATTGATATGAAAGCAGCAGGAACAATAACCGTAGATTATGTTGAGAAACGCATAAAAAAACTCTGTGACAAAGCCAGAGGCACAAAAGAACTTTACGCAATAATTTTTGACGATATTTCAAGAGTAGATGCAGGAGCATTGCTTGGAAATCTGATTTATGCAATGGAGTTCCGAAACGAATCGGTTCCTCTTTCGGATGGTTCTACATTGTGTATGCCAGATAATGTCGTTGTCATTTTAACAGAGTGTACCAATTTTCATGCAGGGCACCTTGATTACGCGCTGAGAAGACGAATGGATTATGTTGCGGAATTAAAATCTGATCGGAATGTGCTTGAAGGATATTATGGCTCTGTTAATGCTAATTCTGGAAGAATTATAATAGACATATTCGACAGTATAAAAGATTTTATAACCGCAAATGCAGCTCCGGGAATTCCTGGCATTTTAGATAAATATATGCCGGGGCACGGAATGTTTATGGTAGAGCGAACTGGAACAGCCTATTTTGTGCTGGATAAGTTTAAGCAAAAAATGGTATATCAGATATTCCCGCTTATTAATAACCTTTCGTCCTTGGGTATTTTGCGTCGAAATATCGAAACATACGAGAAGGCTCTTGAATCAAAACTGAACATAGGAATATCGGGGCTGAATCGTATATCTGATATCCGCAAGGTTATGGTTAATTCAGGCGAACGAGTTGAACCATATTCATTAGAAGATACCGTAAGATATTATGAAACCGAAATTATAGCCAATCGATGTTCGGATTATAAAGGAATATTGGAAAGTGTCATAGACGCCATTGTGCTGAATGGTGTTTTCCCCTGTGATATAGCTATGGACTCTCTGTTATGTAATATTGGGGTTGCTTCTGTTCCGAGTAAATCTGTTCCTGTTGCCTATGCTTCGTATTTGGTTAAACTGAATGATGCTCCAAGTTTCTATTATGAAACAGCAGTGAGGGGCAGGGACAGGAGAAATCCTCATGCATATTATTCAACCCGACCAGGAAATGTTGGCAGGTGGGCAGAAAGGGCGGATGTTGCCGCGTATGAGGTTGCATACACGGATGGTTCACCAAGCGACACATATCTTCCGTTAAACGGATTAAGGTTGCATACGTTTACGGTCAACAATGTTTGCAAGGATAATAATCCTGCGGAAATTTACGGTGCCGTATATAGGTTGCTGCTATATTATCTCAAACTTTATAAAGTGAACATCTCCTTAGTGAAAGGACATAGCGAGGCATATGGAGATTTGGATGCCTTAATCCAGTTGGAAATAAACTATCTTGAGGCATTGCACAGTGGGCTTAGGAATGTCAACGCAGCTACTCAGACTAAAAGAGAAAAAGCACGATTCGAATATTTCGGAACAAAAATGATGAACCTGCGTACATTATGGACACAAAAAGGAACGCGGATTCGGGTTGATAAAGAAAAATTTGATGCGCTGGTTTCGGGAGAAACTGCATTTGATATTGATGCATACGAGGATATTTATAATGCCACTCATGGCGCGGAAAAAATTATAAAAATAAACGGAGTTGTAAAAATGACGGATTTAAAAGACTACCAACAAATTATGGAGAATTTGGGTGTTCGCCAAATGGTGTTTCAAGGCCCTCCTGGCACTTCTAAAACTTTTGAGAGCAAGCGGTTAGTACTAAAACAATTAAATCCTGAATCAGATGCATTGACAGCGCGTTTTATCAGTCAAGAAGATATTTCTGCTGCACTAGATGCGTATAAGCTGAACGAGAATGACTATGCCAATCCTTCCGCTTCTTCGAAGTTAGCAACTGGTGGTTGGGATCTGGTTCAGTTTCATCCATCATATGGATACGAAGACTTTATCCGTGGTATCGAAGTGAAAGCAGATGGTGGTCTTCCATCTTATAATAGCGTAAATAAAATTTTAGGCAAGATTGCCGAGTTTGCTAAAATTGCGGAAAACGCGAACCCTGATGAGCCGCCTAAATTCTACCTTGTTATAGACGAGATAAACAGAGCCAATATTGCCACCGTATTTGGTGAATTGATTTATGGATTGGAGTATCGTGACAGCAAAGTTTCTACCCCATACGAAGTTGAAGATAAAGTCAGCACACCAGTATCCAGAACAAAGGATATTGTTCTCGGTAAAAATCTGTTTATTATCGGTACAATGAATACCGCGGATAAATCCATAGAATCGATTGATTATGCTATCCGTAGAAGATTCCTTTTTGTTGATAGTCCGGCAGACAGGAATGTGGTTATTAGCTGTTATCAAAACGCGTCAGAAAATGAAGATGAGAATTCCATTGAATTGTTGGTATTTGACGCGGTGCAGGCAATATTTGACAATGAAAGTTATTTCAATGATGAGTATCAGAAAAGTGACGTGCGTCTCGGGCATACATATTTTCTTCGCAAGCGAAAAAAGGGATATGAAGAAGATTTTGTGGAACGCTTCGTTTTTCAGATCATCCATATTCTCAGAGAATATGTAAAGGATGGAATTTTAGACACAATTGAAGATTTGATTGCTATTGAACACACTCCTTCAGAAATTCAAGATGCCACAGACCGTGGTGAGCGTGTGCGCTTTATTCGTGACAATATCATGCTATATGCAAAGGAATTCGGTAACATGACCCGAGCGGGAAAGCGTATTGACAACGAATATGTTGGAACTTTTATTGAAGAAGTGAGGACGAAGATAGGATACTGATTAGGGCTTGTTTGAAAAATCAAAAAAGCTGTCTTTTTGCCCATAAGCGGCCCCTTTCCGCGTCAAAAAACCTCGCCAATTGGAAACTTTAACGAAGACTTGTGTGCAACTCTCGGTTTTTTCTTGAAATGGACCCCTTCTAGGCAAAAACTGTCATTTCTTCTATTTTCAAACAAACCCTAGAAAGGTGATGTTATGGCACGGGATGTAATAATACACCAATTAAGTGACTGGTCTATGTTGAACAGCAGGGAGGATATATGGTCTAAAATTGACCTTTCAACTCCCGAAAACAACTTTGGAATTCACAAATTCCAAGGTAGGCTTTGGAGCGGCGGCTATGTCGGTATAGGTAGACTGTATGACAAAAATGGACAATACCTACAGTCAGCCGGAAAAGAACATATTGTCGTAGTGACATCGCAATATGGCATGGAGCCGTGGCATATGCTAGAAACGGTAATGACTGACGATGAGTATGATGACTATATTGCTGAAATGGAGGCTGATGGAAGGGCGCTATTTCATGTGTTTTATGATCAGCCGCTTATTAAATTTTCACAGGATATAGAACAGAATGGAGAACTTTTATATGCATTAAGCTTTATAACATCGTGCTATGGTTTATGCAAAAAAGGTTTGAAAAAAACAATGTTCCATCAAGAGGAGAACTATTCCTCAAAGGTCAGAGGGAAGATTGAAATCAAAAAGAATATACGCATGAATACTTGTAAAGGTAGAAATGACAGATTCTACTGTAAATATATTGATTTTACTGAGGACAATATCGAAAATAGAATCTTAAAGGCCACCTTGCTGAAATGTAAAGGAATAATAGGTAGGCGTTTTCCCGCGACATCCGAGGTGTCAAAACGAGTGGCGTATTGCATAAATTCATTCCGGCGTGTTCAAACCGTTCGTATCAAAACCAGCGATTTCAATGGCGCGAATGCATCTGGACTTTATATGTACTACAAACCACTATTGCAGCAAGCAAGATGTATCTATGGCCAAAAATACTATGGCTATAAAAGTGAAGAAGGGCAATCGGTTGCAAAAAGTGTTTTTACAAGCCCTTACATGATCAACATGGAGGCTTTGTTTGAATTTTACACTCGCATAATCCTCAAGCGAACGATCGATCGAGGCAAGTATTCTTTGGACAGTTATTCGAAAAGGCTGTATATCCAAAAAGATGTTAGTGATATTTCAGAAGCAGAGAGAGGCATTCATTTAATGCCGTACTGTATTCCCGACATCATCATACGTGACAATGAAACACAGAATCCTGTTGCAGTCATAGACGCAAAATACAAGCCCCATACTCGTAGTGTTAGAACGGATACACATCAGTTGCTTTCTTATGTTCTGTTAACAGGGGTGAAGAAATGTGGTTTTGCATTTCCAGGTTCTGAAAGCAGAGTCAAAATCATGCGTTCAACGGGAACGTCCGCTTTACCTTTGGCGGTGGATTCGGTTGATTATTATGAATTGATTTTTGGAAATGACTCTGATCATGCGGCAGATGCTTTGAATCTAATATTGCCGTGAACGGAATTGCGATGAAGCGCTATACCGGATATCGCGAGGATGGTTTAAAAGAAGGGCTTATGCCTTTCACCCCTCATATTCTTATAGATCAAGAAAGATATAGGGAAGCACGTAAACATATTCCCGCAAACGCAAAAACTGAAAAAGGCCGTGGATATATTCTCTCGAACCAAAAGCAGCGAGAAAATTCAGCATATCCAGACAAGCCATGTGGAGACGGTTGCCCTGCTTACCCAACCAGAACCCCTCCTCTCACCCATGCATGCCCTTAAAACAGAAATATTTCGGGTTTTTGACAAAAACTCCAAAGAATTTTTGAAAAAACACTTGACAAATCCCAAATTGAAGTATATATTTAACTCAGGCCAGCGGTTATAATTCTACCGCTCGCTTGTGCGATTATGCAATCAAAAAAGTACACCATAGAAGGGAGGTGGAATTTTGCAGAAATTTGTGCTTTCTAAAGCCGAAGAAAAGGTGATGATGTTCCTTTGGGAACAGGCGAAGCCCCTCAGCGTGCTGGAGATGCTGGAAAACTGGGACGATGACGGCAGAACCTGGACCGATAACTATATGCGGGCCATTATCCGGTCGTTGGAGGGAAAAGGCGCGGTAGAGTTCTTCAACCTGGAGCAGCGGGGCTGCAAGTATGCCCGGCGCTTTATAACGACCTTTACAAAAAAGGAATACTTCACCCAGCTGGCAAAACGCAGCGGCGTTAGTGTTAGCGACATGGTAAAGGTTGAGGCCGTTGCCATGGCCGAAAACGGCGACAGAGAAGGAATGAACGGGTTGATTCACGAGCTGGAAGAAATCATCGAGGAATACCGCGCAAAGGATGATGAGGCAAAGTGATTATAACGTTTTATTCGTTTCTCATGTCGGTTCTGTTCAGTGCTGTACCCATTGCGCTGATTTATACTTTGCGCAGAAAGTTCTTTTTTCTCAAAACCCTTGGCATACGCACCATTCTGTTTTTATATGTTTTGTGCTGTATTCGGGCAATGCTGATTTTTGAGTTTTCCTTTACTGCGCCTTTTCCCCTTCGGGGCGTTTACAGTGCGGTGGTTCGGCATGTTCGTGTAACCGAGTTGCCGATTGGCGGTTCTCAGGTAGAGCTGCTGGAGCTTTACACGGCTGTCTGGCTTTCCGTTGCAGCAATTTTAATCCTGCAGTTTCTTTGGCAAGTCCTAAGCGTTGGCCGTAGGCTGGCGCGCTATGCCGGGAATAAAGATGCATATGCTGACCGGGTTTTGGAGCGCGTTAAAAGCGAATCCTGGCGCACTCCTTCCGTCAGCCTGTGTATTTGTCCCAGCATAGATATCCCTATGGGTGCGGGCTTATTTAAGAGGCGCATTTATCTGCCCGATGAAAAGTATACAGAAGACGAGCTGTATTACATTCTCAAGCATGAGTATACTCATTTCTGCAACCGAGACCTGCTTGTTAAGTTTATAATCCAGCTGTTCTGCTGCATTTTCTGGTGGAACCCTATGGTGTACCTGATGAAACGGGATCTTAGCCAGATCCTGGAGATACGCTGCGATACCAAGGCCACCGAAGGGTTTAGCCGGCAGGAGCGGGCAGAGTACCTTTCCACTATTGTCCGTATCCTAAAGGGGAAGGAGTCTCTGGGCTATACTCCCTCTTTTGTCCAGGTCACCAGATTAATTGCTCGGAAAAGGCAGAACAACATTTTAGAGCGTTTCCATTTTCTCACAAAAACTGTAGAGCCTTTAAGCCGGCCATGGAAAGTTACCCTCTGTGCTTTGGCAGTTGGGATTTTTTGTTTTTCATATACCTTTGTCATTCAGCCAGAGTATGACCCTCCCCTGGAAGATGTTTACACAAATCCCAATGCGGGAATCACTGACGTTTCTGACATTTCTCCAAAATGCTTTTTCATTTTTAAAAACGAGGAAGGCAAGTTTTACCTTGTCCCGGAAGCTGGGAATGCAGGGAAGATAATGGAAATGAAGGGAAGTTCCGTTCAACCTTTTTTAGAAATAGGGTTTAAATTAATGGAGGAATAAAAATGATGGACATTATGCCTTTAGCAGATGAGATTGTGATGAAATTCCGTACATATAATGGCAAAAGACAGTATCGCCGCTGGAACGCAACCAAGGGCGTTTGGGTTGACCCCTATTGGATTGACTTGTAAACGAATATTTATAAACAAAGAGCGTGGCCTTTCAGGGGCTGCGCTCTTTGTTTTTTCATTTGTGAAAGCCGGCTTTTTACAGCAAAGCGGCGCACCGCCTTGTAGGAGATGCGCCGCTTTTTTATCAGATTTTCATCTGTTTTCAGTCAATTACTTGCTCTTAATGGCAGCCTGTGTGGAACGGTACTCCGGCAGGACTGCGTGGACGACCGCGCCATATCCGGCGAACTGTCTGGCCTATGAGCCGGAGGATTCTTTCCCGCCGTTCATAACACTTCATATTGGGCATGAGCAGGCTAATGAGTACCGCAGGGCTATTGGGCGGTATGTGCGCAAGGTGCAGTGGACGGATTTGACGGTGGATGTGTATCTCTGAGTATATTTTATAGGGAAAGCCGCTTGGGATGGCAAGCGGCTTTCCTATACTCAACTTACATTTTCTGATTTTTCTTTGCGCTTATTTCCATGGAGAACAAAATTTATTTTTCGGTCGTAGGCCGCTAGAAATACGTTATATAGCAGAACGAACTGTTTGTTTGGCCAAGCCAAATCTACCCTAACTGCCATTAAGACTTTTTCTTAAGAAACAGTAAACCTATTTAGACACACTAGTCAGCAGCTTCTTCACTATCAGTTGTTATCATTTTTTCTTCTATCTTCCTTTTTACATCCTCTGCAACATCCGCAAGAAACTTACTGTAGCACTCTTTCCCCCAGTTATCATTTAAGATATCTGCGTTATATTCCTGAATCAATATAGGAAGTACTTCTAGGTAACTCAACAAGCAAATTTTAGCAATTTTTTTCATTTTCTCCATCAGATTCATATTTTCCCTGATAATTCTCCATATCAACCTGAATTGTCTTCCTTTGTAATCTCAAATTAATGTTTTCATGTTCTGTACAACTCAAATCCACCTGTATTTGCTTTAAATTATTGCTTTCAAGTAAGAATGCCAACGTACTAATAATATTTATCACCGACTCCCCAGTAACAGAAACTGTAGTCTGAAGGTCTTCAGAATCTCCTCGGAATCCTTTTATCGCATCGAGTTGATAGTGTGATCCATCTTCTCTAGCCGTTTCAATTAAGCCATTCCTTTTATAAGCTCGACTAATTAGCCATACAAAAAAATCGCTAGATAATTCAAATCCATTCCTTTCCACTTCGCTCTTTCCATTATAGGACATCAACCGTCTTATGATTTTTTGAGCAGAAGAATTTTCATCAATAATATAATTAATGGAATCTCCCGGTTTGTCGCCTTTGTAAACTATAATGAAACCGGATTTGGGAACAGAACGATCTTCAATCGGCGTTTCTCCTGCCGAAATCTGAGAAAAGGAATATTTAACCATATTGTATGTAATGTTTCTGGCATTCAATTTGATTTGTTGGTTTTGGTCAAACGCTTTATTTGTTTCCCAGTCTTCCCAACAAATTGCACCGCTTTTATCATCAGGAGCAACTTGGTCTACCAGCAAATCTATAGCCGAATTTAAATCAATGGTCTTCTTATCAATCCAACGTGTTGTCGCCAAAAGTCATTCCCCCATTTGTACATACGCACAATTTGACTTAAATCTAACGAATACGGTTTTCTTTTTTACTGTTAGGCACATTTTTTCTCTTCGGAAACCTTCATCAGATTCCATTGCCAATAAAATTCTAAATTTTTCCCGCACATCTATTACTGGGCTCTTTCCAATCAAGGGTGGAATATCTATTACATAGTTTCCGAATTGATTAATTGTTACCCCCCTCATATTCTGATTTGGCTGAATAGTAGCACTTGCTAATGCTGGTATTTCTATTTTAGCCTTTCTTAACCAAAAATTTCTTCCTTGAATTTCCAAATGCATCTCAGCTTCTCCTATCCCGTCTTTCATTACAATTGTAGTTTCAGTATCTATACCTGCTTTTACTCCGGGAGGTGAAATGACAGCAGAAATCGAAGATGAAAAGAAATAACCATAAGCAAAATTAAAAAGCAATTCAAGGGCAGCTTCTGAAGCTGCAAAATATACTGTTATGCAAATATCAAAAGCTTGATCATCGTTTAAAACAGTTACAAATGAAAAGGCATTAAAAGAATTTGTGGCCCAAAGGCCAACTAGGGCGCCAAGAATTGGAAGTATAAGTTTTACGAGAAATTTCTTCATCCAAATAGGCACCTTTCCACTTTAGTGCAAATTTGGCTGGATACTTCTGAAAAGGAACTACTTGTAATTCCAATTATTCCATTTGATTGTATAAAAATTTGGACAGCCTTTTCATCAACCCGTCTGCACTTAAAATAAATCCGCTGAATTTCAATAGACGAACGTTCGGCTAGACATTCCACTTGTTCATACAACTGCACGAATATTGCCGGATTGTCTTTCATTCTTGATAGCAACCGACGAATATTTTCTTCGAATTCGGTATCTTGCTCAGCAAATTCAATGTTCACAATAGTATATCCATCAATTACTAGCATTTTAAGGAGTTGGATCATCATTTCGGATGAAATAATGATTTGTTGATATCCAGCATTGTGATTTCTTTTTAAGAATTTATAATAGTCTTCCGTTTCAGAATAGGGTATGCTTTCGATTTTCTTTTCCGGATCATCTTTTTTCCAAAAAAGTTTGGCCTTTTCCACCGTCATGTCAGCACCCTCTTTTCCGTTTAAGTTTTCAAAGAATGCATCTGTATTATAACACACTCTTGCTAAAGAATCAATATGCTGCCCTCTATTCTGAATATTGTAAAGCTTCATTTAATAATACTCCTCCCATAATATCCGCTAAAAAGGAAGAAAGTTGCCTTGGATAAGGCAACTTTTCTGAAAAATTCACAAAACTTTAACAATCATCTTGCGCAGTGTTGAGAGGCTTCCCTATGGCTGAGGGGTTTATATAGACTCCCTCAGCTACATTTTATAGCCACTGGGACAGTCAGTTGGCTGCCTTCCTATTGTGCAGAGAGAATTAAGTGCCCACTTTGAAAAGGGTGAACCTTTTAGGAACGCCCTTTTCTCATGCTCAAAATCATCTTACTGGTAAAGTGCCAGGTAGCCAGATAACCGCTCCTCTACATATTCAGCAACCATCTGAACCATAACTCCCGGGTCATTATCCCGGTAGTAGCTGTCAAAGGCTTCATAATACCGTCTGCGGTCTGCAAACTTCACGTTGATAGGTGGATAACCGTTCTGCATGAGGAACAGATTGAGTATCAAACGGCCCGTGCGCCCATTTCCGTCCACAAAGGGATGGATACCCTCAAATTTCAGATGAAACAGAGCTGCGTTCTCAACAGGGTGCAGCCTTTCGTTTGAAAACTCTGAGACAAGTTTCTCCATCTGCTCCGGCACCAGATAAGGCTCTGGCGGCGTGTAGTACGCGCCCATAATTCGGACTGGAATCCGGCGATAAATCCCGCGATCTTCGGGCCTATCCATCAAGACCAGCGTGTGTATCTGTTTGATAATGCTTTCAGAAAACGGAACCTTTTCCTCGACCAATTTCTCAACATAGTGGAAAGCGTCCCTGTGCCCTACCGCCTCTAAATGGTCTTTCAAGGGTTTGCGGTCAATGGTGATGCCCTCCAGCACAAGAGCCGTTTCCTGCAAAGTCAGAGTGTTTCCTTCTATGGCATTGGAGTTATAGATGTACTCGACCAGAAACTCGTCTTTAAGCCGCTGCGCTTCTCCGGGAGTGAGTGGGCGGTGCTTATCCAATTCAGCTTTCAGATCGTCTATATGGGAAAACATAGGATGAGCCTCCTACATAGCTTTTTCTTGCTTACAAGTGTACCATATCCCCAGGGCAATAGCAAGAGATAATCACTACATAGCCGTCCATTGAATTGTAGGCGGCTAATTCATTGGAAAGGAGGAACCCATATGGCAAACACGAAAGTAATCGCGGTAGCGAATCAGAAAGGCGGCGTCGGAAAAAGCACGACCGTATTCAACCTGGGCGCTGGTCTAGCCATGGACGGCAAACGCGTTCTGCTTGTAGACGTTGACCCCCAGGGCGACCTAACCAAAATGCTGGGCCAACGCAGACCCCACGACCTTCCCCTGACCCTGGGCAACGTCATGAACGATATCGTTGCCAATGTCCCCAGGGAAGGCCACCCGGAAATCATGCACCATGGCGAAGGCTTTGACTTCGTTCCGGCAAACCGTTCCCTAACGGCGGTGGAGATTGGGCTGGTCAACGCCTTCAGCCGGGAAACTGTATTGAGGCAGTATCTGGAAGATGTCAAAAGCGAGTATGATTATGTGCTTCTGGACTGCCGCCCCTCGCTGGGTATGCTGGTAATCAACGCTCTGTCCGCCGCTGACTATGTGCTTATCCCGGTGCAGGCGGACTACCTTGCCGCCGAGGACATGACCGAGCTGATTGGCACGGTACAGAACGTCCAACAGCACATCAACCCCAAGCTCAAAATCGGCGGGGCTTTCCTGACCATGGCCAACGACACCAATTTCCGTAAGGACATCGTGAAATCGGTCAAGGAGAACTTCGGGAAATATCTGCCCGTCTTGCAGACAGTCATTCCCGCTACAGTTCGGCTTGCAGAAATCAGCACGGCAGACAAGAGCATTTTCCGGCATGAACCCAGGGGCCGCGCCGCTGATAGTTACCGCAGTCTGGTGAAGGAGGTGACGGAGATTGGCAATAAACAGCGCAGCAAATCTGCTCTCAGTAGATAGCCTGTTCACCACCCAGGCCCAGCGGGACGAGGAAAAGCGGGAGAGCGTCATGGATATTCCGCTTAGTGAAATCAGTGATTTTCCTAATCACCCCTTCAAGGTGCGCATGGACGAGAGCATGACGGAGATGGCCGACAGCGTGCGGCAGTACGGCGTTCTTGTTCCCGGTTTAGTCCGTCCCAAGCCGGAGGGCGGGTATGAGATGGTGGCAGGGCATAGGCGCAAGAAGGCCAGTGAGTTGGCCGGATTGGAAACGGTACCCTGCATTGTCCGCGAGTTGACGGACGATGAAGCCACTATTATCATGGTGGATTCCAATTTGCAGAGGGAGCAGATTCTCCCCAGCGAGAAGGCGTTTGCCTATAAAATGAAGCTGGACGCGATGCGGCGACAAGTGGGTAGACCCAAAAATTCGGCCCCAGTGGGGCCGAATTTAGGAACGAGGTCAAATTTAGAATTGGCCGCGC
Organism: uncultured Oscillospiraceae bacterium; assembly: GCA_910588935.1. Lineage (GTDB taxonomy): Bacteria > Bacillota > Clostridia > Oscillospirales > Acutalibacteraceae > Acutalibacter. The sequence goes on along the minus strand of CAJUSM010000001.1, from coordinate 104,790 downwards.
AGTCCCCCGACAGTAAAACCCAAATACAACGCTATATCTGCCTAACCAACCTTACCCCCGACCTGCTGGATTTAGTAGACAATTCCGTGCTGAAAGAAAAGGACAAGCCTCAAATGGCGCTCCGTCCCGCAGTAGAACTTTCCTACCTGACCCCGGAGGAACAGACGGCCCTTTTTGAGCTTATCGAGGTAGAGGACTGTACGCCCTCCCACGCCCAGGCCATCAAGATGAAGGATTTCTCTCAGGCCGGAAAGCTCAACGAGGACGTCATGCTGTCCATCATGCAGGAGGAAAAAGGCAATCAGGTGGAGCAATTCAAGATTCCCAAGGAGCGTATCAGCAAGTATTTTGCGCCGGGGACGCCCGCGCAGAAAATTGAGGATACTATCGTCAAGGCGCTGGAAATGTACCGCAAGCGCCAGCGGGAAATGGAGCGGTAGGCACTCACAAGGGGCAGCTATGCCTGTATGAAAATTGTGGTTTTATGGCGCTCCCCCTCTCCACACCTCACCCCCTCTTACCTGCTGTACTAACTGAAAAAAGAGAAGTGTAAATGCCGGATTCGCACCTTTGAAATGGAACTCCTTTTTGCTTACAATATAAGCACATAAGGAGGTAATTTCCATGAAAAAACACATACGATGCTTGGCTGCTGCACTGATGATTTTTTCGTTGTCCGGCTGCACAGATGTGCAAATTCCAGAGGCCTCGGGGGTCGATTCCACACAAGTAATAAGCGCTGCAAGTTCGGCGGTTGAGCGGCCCGCTTCTTCTTCGGAGAGTAAAAAGACTGCTGTTTCCAGCAAAGCACCCGTTACCATCACTGAGCGCCAAAAATCCACTCCAAAACTCGCTGAAAGGGAAAAAGAAAAGCAAGCTGCTCAGAAAGAAGATTCCCCGGCAGTTCGCTCCACCGAACCACCAAAACAAGAAATTTCTACACCAAAACCGCAGCCGAAAGTGCAAGCTGTTTCTACCCCGGCACCCACGCCGGAGCCGATGCCAGTTCCCACTCCTGTTCCCACGCCGGAGCCGCCAGCCCCAACACCAGCGCCGCCAGAGCCAACCTCGGAGCCGGTGGTCGAGGAACCTGCCTTTGACATCGGCTATTGGGTAGGCTACGCGCAAAGCTACGCCGCTGGCGTGGGCCTGACTTTAGAAAGCTCAGCGGTAGACTGCTGGGATAATCCAATTCCCGCAGGCGCTTATTGCCAGAATATTGAGAGCGACATTCAGAGCAGGCTCAACCGTTATGCCAATGATCCAGACATCACAGACGTGTGGATTTGGTCTGAATCGGCTGGCGGTGGCAGCTACAACATTTATATCGGCTATGCCTAAAAGTAAATAAATCACACTGACACACCCTTAAAACGGTGTGTCTTTTTTTGTGTCAAAAAGGAGGCACTCAATGAAAGCAAATTTTTTCAAAAGAACCCTGTCCCTGTTCATGGCCGTCCTGCTGGCCGTTTCCGGGCTGGCAACCACGGCTTTTGCCGCAGGGGAACGCTCCGAGATCTATATGGTCAGCTTCCCCCGGGACGCGGAGGCCAACAAAGCGAATTGGGATCGTGACGACCTCCAATTCATGAACGGCTGGCACATGGACGCCTATGATATGTTCGCCACCTTCGCGGTCGGCTCTTACGACGGAAAAATCGCCTACTGTATCGAGCCGGGCGTTCCCATCGACAACGGCCAAGCCTTCACCGCCAAGGATGAAACCTTTTGGGACAACTACCCCTCGGCCTATAACAAGACCATCGACCGGGACACCATCAAGTCGCTGATTGGCCGCATTTTGCAGTACGGGTATAACGGCACTATCGACCCCAACTGGGTATCGCAAAATGCCGCTGGCGCGGAGAAGCTGGCCCATGTGTACGCAACGCAGCTTCTGATTTGGGAAACCATCGTGGGCGAACGCGACGAGAACTTCGGCCATGTCAGCACCGGCGGCAAGAACGCCGTTCTGGATTTCGTGAAGTCCGGGCACCCGCTCCGTTCTCGTATCATGGACAAGTATAACAGCATGGTAACAAGCGTCCAGAACCACAGCAAGGTGCCGTCTTTCATGGCTAAGAGCAAGGGCAAGGCACCGACCATAGAGCTGGAATGGGACGGCACGCAATACACCGCCGCCCTGAACGACACCAACAAGGTGTTGGGCAATTACAATTTTTCTTCGGATTTCGCCGGCCTGAAATTCGCCACCAGCGGCAACACCCTGACCATCACCAGCCCCACCGCTCCCACCGGCGAGGTGACTATCAAGGCCAGCAAGAAGGATTCCAAGCGCGTGGGGCTGGTGGTATGGGATGACGGCTCTTTCGGGCCGAGCAGTGGCCAGCAGGACACCGTGACCTACACGCAGTCCGTCACCGACCCCATTGCCGCCTATGTGAAGCTAAAAGTTTCCTATGGCTCCGTTGAAATCGTCAAGACCTCAGAGGACGGCAACGTGGACGGCCTGGATTTCCGTGTCCAAGGCGAGAATGTTGACGATGTTTTCACCACGGCGGATGGTGGCCGTATTCAAATTGATAATCTCATGCCCGGCGTCTACACCGTCACGGAGCAGAGTTCCGATGAGTACAACCCCCAGGACAGCCAAGAGGTAACGGTTGTGGCAGGACAGACTGCCACCGTCACATTCAACAACACGCTCCGGCGGGGTGATTTGACCGTCACCAAAACCGCCGAGGATGGGCTGACTGAGGGCATGAAGTTCCATCTTTATGGTACGTCTCTTTCCGGGCTGGCAGTAGACGAATACGCCGTTGTGGGCGCAGACGGTAAGGCATATTTCAAGAATGTCCTTATCGGCACCGGCTACACCTTGGAGGAAGTGGACACTCCCGAGCGGTATGTTATTCCCGCCAGCCAGACAGCGGCGGTGGAGTGGAACACAGTCACGGAAAAGTCTTTCGACAACCATCTGAAAAAGTGGAGCCTGACCGTCACCAAGCGGGATAGCGAAAATGGCGCTCCCCAAGGTAACGCTTCTCTGGCCGGGGCCGTCTATGGCATTTATAATGGCGATGAGCTGGTGGACAGCTACACCACCGACGCAGACGGCCAGTTTATTACGCAGTATTACCCCTGCGGCGATAACTGGAGCCTGCGGGAGATCGAGCCTTCCGAGGGCTATCTGCTGGATGAAACCGCCCATCACATCGGCGCAGAAGCTAAGAATTATGAGGTGGAATACTCCGCTATCGCTGATACGGTAGATGAAACCGTCAAGAAGGGCAACATCGCCCTCATCAAGCACACCGACAACGGCGACACCCAGCTTGAAACCCCGGAGGCTGGCGCGGAGTTTGAGGTTTTCTTGAAATCTTCCGGCAGCTATGACGCCGCCAAGGATACCGAGCGCGACCACCTTGTGTGCGACGAAAACGGCTTCGCGCAGACGAAAATGCTGCCCTACGGCATTTACACCGTCCACCAAATCAAGGGCTGGGATGGCCGTGAGCTGCTGGCCGACTTTGACGTTTATATTTCCGAAAACGGCCAGACCTACCGCTACCTTGCCAATAACGCCAATTTTAAGAGCTTCATCAAGATAACAAAGGTGGACGCGGAAACCGGCAAGGCTATCCCCTATGCGGGCGCGGGATTCCAGCTTTACCGCCCGGATGGGACACTCATTACGCAGAGCTTCACCTACCCCACTCCCACCACCATCGACACGTTTTACACCAATGACGAGGGTTGGCTTCTCACCCCGGAAACTTTGGAATACGGTACCGGCTACTCTCTGGTGGAGGTGCAGGCCCCCTACGGCTATGTGCTGAACGCCGAGCCGGTCTATTTTGATGTGACCGCCGATAATGCCAGCCAGGAGAACGCCGTCAACATCGTGAAAGTTACAAAGGAAAATGTGGCTCAGAAAGGCGTTATAAAGGTCGGAAAGACCGGCGAGGTGTTCGCGTCCGTAACAGAATCGGACGGCGTGTACCAGCCGGTTTATGCGGTGCAGGGACTTCCCGGCGCGGTCTATGAAATCAGCGCTGCCGAGGATGTGTACACGCTGGACGGTACTCTGCGGTATAAATCCGGTGAGGTGGTCGATACCGTGACTACCGATGAGAGTGGCATGGCTTCAAGCAAGGCGCTGTACCTCGGCAAGTACACGGTCAGGGAAATCACCGCGCCCCAGGGCATGGTGCTGAACACGGAACCCACTACCGTGGAGCTGACGTATGCAGGGCAGGAAATCGAGGTGACGGAAACCGGCGCGGACTTCTACAACGAGCGCCAGAAAGCTGCTGTTTCGCTGGATAAGGTCTTGGAACAGGACGAGCAGACCGGCATTGGCATGAACGGCGAGATTACGGCGGTGAGCTTTGGCCTTTACGCTGGCGAGGATTTGACCGCCGCTGACGGTTCAACCATCCCCGCCGACAGCCTGCTGGAAACCGTTTCCGTGAACGAGGACGGACACGCGATTTTTACCACTGACCTGCCTTTTGGCAGTTACTATCTGAAAGAAACAGCTACCGACAGCCACTACGTCCTCTCTGAAACTAAGTACCCGGTTGTGTTTGAATATGCTGGTCAGGACGTGGCAGTAGTGGAGATTGCCGCAAACGATGGCAAGCCCATCCAGAACTATCTCATTGCCGGTTCTGTCAAAGGGCTGAAAGTTGACCGGGAAACCGGCAACACCATTGCTGGCGCGGTGTTTGGGCTTTTCAGGGCTGATACGGAGGCGTTCACTGAAGACAGCGCTATTCTGACCGCTACCTCCGGCGAGGACGGCGTGTTCCAGTTTGAGGGTATCCCCTACGGTGATTGGCTCATTGTGGAGATGGCTCCTGCGGAGGGGTATCTGCCCAATGAGGAAGTTTATCCTGTGCAGATTACCGGCGAGGAAAAGACAGTTGAAATCACTGTGACTAACGATAAAATCCCTGAAATCGGTACGACGGCAACCGTGGATGGAGAAAAGGATATTTTTGCCACAGAAACCGTCACCATTGAGGATGTCGTGGCTTACCAGCACCTGATTCCCGGCAAGGAATACACGGTAAAGGGCGTTCTTATGGACAAGACCACCGGTAAGCCGCTGCTGGCCGGGGACGAAGAAATTCGCGCTGAAATCACCTTTGTGCCGGAAGCTCCATCTGGCGAGGTCGTTGTCCCCTTCACCTTTGACGCGAAGCTGATAAAAACCGACACCAGTCTTGTGGTGTTTGAGAGCTTGTATCAGGGAGACCGCGAGCTGGCCGTTCATGCGGATATCGAGGACGAGGGCCAGACCGTCACTGTCCATGTGCCGGAGATAGGCACCCAGGCCAGCGTTGACGACAAAAAGGAAGTGAAAGCGAAGGGAGAGATCATGCTTGCGGATGTGATTTCCTATAAGAACCTGACCCCCGGCAAGGAGTATGCAGTCAACGGTATTCTGATGGATAAATCCACCGGAAAGCCGTTCCTTGCAAACGGTAAAGAAATCCATGCTGAAACAACATTCACTCCTGATACGGCGGACGGCGAGGCAACGGTGTTCTTTATCTTCAACGCCGACGGCATTACGACGGAAACAGAGGTTGTTGCCTTTGAATCTATCTACCGCGATGGCGTGGAAATCGCTGCCCACGCGGACATTAACGACCAGGGTCAGACCGTGAAGTTGATTCCCACCGTGCCGGACACGCCCAAGACCGGCGACGACAGCCATCCCCTGCTTTGGAAAGTGCTGGCGGGGCTGGCCGCGCTGGGTATGGCCGCTTGCTGTGGTGGATTTATTGCCAGTGTGATGGCGAAGAAAAAAGAGGAAGGTGCTGAGTAGTGGAACCGAAAACGATTGTCACGGCCTTGCTGGTCGTGTTCATTGTCGGGGCGCTCCTTTTTCTGAGAGCCAGGAATAAGAAAAGGTAGCGACCTGGGGCGGCTAAAATGCCGTCCCTTCTACATACCAAAATTACAATAAGGAGTGTATGCAAGTGAAACGAGAACGATTTGAGCAGAGGTTATTCCGCATTTTCGCCCAGGCAGGGTATTCCCCTATCCGCATACTGACCATCACGCCGGAGGAAATGGTGGAGATACCCGGAATCACCTTCCCCAATATCCGCGCCGTGCTGTGCGTACAGGACAAGGTGCTGGCGGAGGAGAACACAACGAAGAAAGGGCAGCTTATACGGGAACTTTTGGAGGTAGCGCAGGATGAATGATGAGGTACGCCAGGCAGGTGATTATACGATTATCCACTCCCTGCACATTGGCGACCGTGAGGTCGTTCTTGGCGAAGACATGGAGAATCAGGAAGGGCAGCGGTATATGTGCGCTTTCTGCACGTCAAATGGGCTGTTCGCCCGGTACGATGATGTGCTTGCCGGCGATGATTACCCCGAAGTTGTCAAAATATACGGCCAGCGCGTTGCAGAACAGGCAGAGAAAACTCGCATGGAACTGTTTACGCCGAAGTTTCAGGGTATTCCCAATGCGCCGCTCACGGCAAGGGACTGTACCCCGCTCTCTTACGATGATGACCTCACCGACAAAGTAATCGTCATTAAACCGGAGGTGCTGCGCCGTGAATACCGCATGGCGACCCGGCAGATAAAGTTATGCACCGGCGGTTTCGGTGCTTCACCTCATAGCCGCGGCTCGGCCTGTTACTGTGTGGACTTGTATTCCGGGAAGGAATCCCGCTTTGAGCGCATGGACGTGCTGGGCATATTGGAGCCGGAGCAACTGCCGGAATGGGCAAGGCTGGGGTTGGTGGAGTATCGGCAGAAACAGCAAAAAAGCAAAGAACAGGAGGCACGGTAGATGGATATACGAATCAACGCCGGGTATATCATTACAAACTCCGTCCATGTTGGCGAGAGCGAGTTTGTCCTTGGGGTAAGCACGAAAGCGCCGGGACAGTTTGTCACCTGGAAATGCTCGGGCGGCACGGATTATTATTGGGGCCATTATTTCAGCGACCAGTTTGCCGCTGAGAAAGATTTGGTCGCCCGCGCCCAGGAGGAAATAGAATTTCTGGAGGAACGGCCCCATAAACAGAAACCGCCTAAAGAAAAGGAGCGTGAACGCTAATGAATATAACGATACGCCCGCTGCGGGCCGAAGAGCGGAAGTACACCTATGCCCAAAGCCATCAGCTTTCCATGCAGACCGGCTCCATCGGTTATCTGCGCGGCGATTTTGGCAGTGGCGGCAAGGAGTTTTATACCTCTTGGTTTAATACTGCTGTGAGCCGCAAAATCGACGCTTTCAAGACAGAGCTTGACGAAGTCATTAACGCCCTGCGCTTTGATGAAGGCTTTGGCCCGGTGCTTGCAGACCGCCGGCATATGCAGGACTATGCCCGGGGGTATTCGGACTGTGCCTTTGAGGGGATCTATACCACGGAATACGGTTTTCGTGTGGATACCGAAAATTATGCGTACCTTTTGCGGTGCAATCCCACCAAAGGCGACTACAATTTCTACTGTTTTTGCTATGAGCGGAAGTGGCTGGACAGGCATATGCAGAACGCCCGGAGTGGTATACGATTTATCACGCCGGATTATAAGGAAATTTTCCGTATCCAGGATGACGATAAAATTCGTATTGTGCAGCCGGATGGCAAAACAAGGGACTTTACCTGCCGGTATATTGACGATTGCCACTTGGAGGTAGGCAGCGGCCTTTATCATATCTGCGAGTTTGCGGAAATTATGGAGCATAACGGCAGTAAGGTCAAACCGCTTGATGATACCTGCAAAGCTCCCATCTCCAAACAGAAAGACTGGGGTGATGTCAGATGATTTTTACCGTTTCCCTCAAAGAAGTAAAATACGGCACCGTGACCGTGGAGGCCCGCAGCGCCGGTGAAGCGAAAATCATGGCAGAGCAGGAGTATTCCAGGGGCAATGTATGCTGGAAAGATTCAGAGGTGGAACTGCGTTCTGTGGACAGAGAAGCTGAAAGGGGTGATGAGCGGTGAACGAAAACAGACATATTATTTGGAGCAATTATGACCTCAATTATGAGGACTGGAAAGAGTTTTTGGAATCGGAATATCCCGATTTGTCTGACAATGAACGCCTTGCCCTTATGTATGAAATAAACGGCGATTATCTGGATGACGAGCGCAGCAATCTCAATATCCAGCTTTCCCGGCCCATTATCGTAATCGGTGATTTGGGCTTGTGGTACGGGCGGCGCATGGGGTATAAGGAAATCAAGAGCGGCAACATCAGCGACTGCCTTTATTCCGACACCGACTACTCCACCTGGTATGTTGACAAGCTGGGCGACCTGCGCTGCGAGGCCATCCATCACGACGGCACTAACCACTACCTCTACCGCGTCTACAAAGACGGTGTGAGGGATTCCCAAATCGACCTGCTGAAAGAAAAGCTGTATCGCGGCACCGCGACCCGCGCGGATATTACCCGTGTGACCCGCAGGCTTGGCGACGATATCGCCAAAGTCTACGGGTTTTCTATTTCCCGCCAGCGGCAGGCGGTTGCCGTAGAGCGCTAGAAAGGAGAACATATGCCATATCGTTTGGACGCTATGAAGGAGGTTTTCGAGGAGGTCACGGTGCTGGGGAAACCCCTGCTGTTCACTCCCTGCCGTATCGACCGGAATACCGTTCCCAAGGGGCTTTATATGTACGAGGTGCGCCACGACGATGACTGCCGGGGCGACCCGGTTCAGATCGGCAAGTGGGTCATGGTGAACCATTGGGGTACGCTTATTTCCAGCTCTCCCATCCGGCTGGATTCCTATAAAACGGAGAACAACGCTTTCCGTGATATCGACCCGGAAAGGGACTGGAACTATGAGGGCGTGGATTCTACCATCAAGGAATATTTAGAGCGGCACCCGCCGAAAAAAGAGAAAAGCCACGAGCGTTAGGAGGTGAATCAGGTGGCGAAAAAGTTTGAACTCATTACGGAACTGTACCGCAAAACTCTGAAAGATGTTACGGCCCCGGAAAGCTGGCAGAAGTTTTTGACTGCTGCCAGCTACAACTATAAGCTGCCCTTTGACGAACAGCTTCTGGTCTATGCCCAGCGCCCGGACGCCATCGCCGTGCTTGAAATCGAGCGCTGGAACCGGCAATTTGGACGTTGGGTAAACCGAGGTGCTACCGGCATTGCAGTCTTTGACGGCGAATACAGCGGCAGGGCGCGGCTGAAGCACTATTTTGACATCTCCGATACCCATGAAACACCACATTCCCGCCCTGTTCCTTTGTGGACGATGATGGAAGAATATGCCCCGGATATTATTGAAACGCTGGAAAACAGTTTCGGGGAGTTGGAAGATAAGTCTGACCTTGCTGCGGCTCTGCTGTCTGCCGCAAAAAACGCCGTGCAGGACAACATGACCGATTATCTGGCGGAGCTTGGCGCTTTCACTGAGGGCAGCTTTTTAGAGGAACTGGACGAACTGAATGTGGAGGTACGGTTTCGGACAGCACTGGAAAACAGCATTGGATATATGCTCTTGTCCCGCTGCGGCTGTGATACTAATGCGTATTTCACCGGCGAAGATTTCCTCGCTGTCCGTGATTTTAACACATCTGCAACCCTCAATGCCCTGGGTACGGCCACCGGGGATATCGCCAAGATGTGCTTGTCGGAGATTGCACGAACAGCCCTGGCCCTGCAAAAGCAAAATCGCACCTTTGAAAAATCTCCGGGAAAGCAGTATCCTATCATTAAAGATGAGAACACCCACTCAGAAAGGAGTTATGAACATGACAGAAATCACATACCGGACGGAGAACGGCTACCGTCTGCCGAACCTACTGCCGCCCCAGGAGCCGGAAATCAGCCTTGGAAAATACGCGTTACTGCGCCGGAAGTTCCTGAAACAGCACCGGAGGGTGACGTACACCAACCTGCTGACCTCGGGCAAGCTGAACCAGCACCTGATGGAAGTGGAGCAGACAGCCCTCTCCCGGATGGAGCAGATAACATCGGAGATGGCGAAGTCCCTGGGGGTGACGGAGAGACTGAAAGCCCGCGACCAGATGAAGTGGGTGGGCCTGATGAACAATATCCGGCAGTCGGCGGAGGAGACGGTTCTGAACGAGCTGATTTACAGTTAGCTGACCAAGACAGCGACCTGCCCCCTCTTTTAGATGAAAAGCTCATTATGGCGCTGGTGTCCAATAAGTATGACGATTTAAGGTACAAGAAGCGCCAGATCGAGCTTTTCTTTTCCGTTCACCCGGACATGACCAAGCGGGCCGAATATCTGAAATCGGCCTATCAGGAGCGGTACACGGAGATTCTGGTGGACGGCATACGGCTGGGGCACAAGCCCCAGGAAAACGGACTTCTGATGTGGGAGGGCGCTTACCTCACCCGCACAAAGGAGTCCGTTTTTTCGTGGAATCTGGTGGCGGAATGGGTGTCCATGCTCGTTGATAAGAAAGAGTATTATATTAACACCGACATTAAGGCGCTGAAAAATCAGGAAAGCCAGCAGTTATCACTTTTTGACCTTGGTATCCCTCAATCGGAGGAACCCGCTGTATCTGAACCTGTCCTCCCCGGGCTGAAATATTCTCAGCAGGTGATTGACGCCGCCTTATGCCTTGGTGGGAATGAGCCGGACCGCTTGGAACGCATTTACGCTTATTTTTCAAAAGACTATCCTTTGGAGCAAAACGCCGCATTTCTGCAAAAGGAGTATGGGCGGGATGGCAAGGGCTTCTTCCTTGGCGAGCGCCCCTATTCCCTATGGTTCGATGAAAAGGGCCTGCGGCTGTCCTCTGGTAAATCGGCGACCGGCAGCACGGCTATAGTTCTTACTTGGGAAGATGTGGCAAAACGCATACGCGAACTTCTGGATTTAGGGCGGTATGTGCCGCAGTCTGTCATTGACCGCGCCGATGAGGTTGAGAAGAAATTCATTGCAGAGCGGCTCCTGTTTCTTGTGCAGGACTTCACGGATGAAGCCAGAGAATCCGGCTATCTTCCCACGGTGCAGGAGGTCTATAACACTCGGGCCGGCTACCCGGACATGACGGTGCAGCTTGCGGGCAAACTGGATGACCACGAAACTGTCCAAAGCCTTTTCAATGAGCTGTTTGGATTTTTGGCTGCGCAGGATGGGCGGGAGCTGCTACGCTCCCACCATCATAAGCAGACGCAGTTATTAGGGCAACTTGACGGTCTTTTGCGGGAAACGGTGGTTTTCCCAGCCCCAGAAGCCCCGGACGAACCGCTCAAGCAGTTTATCACCGAGGACGAAATCGACAAGCTGCTCATTGGCGGCGCGAATATTGAACACGGCAAGTTCCGCATTTACTCCTACTTTTTGGGAGAGCACACGCCGAAAGAGAGAGCGGATTTTCTAAAAAAGGAGTACGGTGACGGCGGTTTCGGCAGGCTGGGTTTTGATGAAAGCCACGACAGCAAGGGAATCACCTACGCCCGGGAGGACAGGTTGTTCACGCCCTATGACAAGGTGGAGCTGTCTTGGAGCAAGGTTGAAAAACGTATCAGTACGCTCATTCGCCAAGGGCGCTATATGTCGGAGGACGAACTGGCGTATATCCCCACCTATGAAAAGCACGAGCTGGCGCGGCAGATACGCATATTTTTTGACAATATACCGCAGGAACAGCCACGGCCTTTTCCTTTTGGCTTCGACTTTTATGACGCTGTAAAAATCATTCAGCCGCAGCTTGACAATCCGGAAAAGGTAGAGGAAATCTACCAGATGATGGCGCCGGTTTGGGAATCCACGGCGCAGGATGATAGAGATTATCGCTGGCGTAAAACGGCGTTTGAAAATCTTTGCGCTTTTCGTGAGGGAACATTCTCCCTGTTTGGCGAGAAGAAAGTACCAAGGGTATTTCCCCCACCTTCCCAAGACAATTTTGCACCCGAACCTGTTGCAGATGTTCCTGCGCCAGAAGAACTACCAGCCGAAGAAGAAAAAATCACTCTTGCCCCACCAAAGCCCCGGCGCGAACGTATCACTTTCTCCACTCTGCACCCGGAAATCCCCGCTGACCAGCGGCACAACTTCCACATTACTGATATGGCGCTGGGTGACGGTACACGCAGCGAAAAATATTCCGCCAATGTTGTCGCTATCCGGCTGTTAAAGCAGATAGAGAGTGAGGAACGCCTTGCTACCCCCGAGGAGCAGGAAATTCTTTCTCGCTATGTAGGCTGGGGTGGTCTGCCCGATTGTTTCGACGAGCGCCACGGTAAGTATCTGGAACTGAAATCCCTGCTGGACGAGGACGAGTATGCTGCTGCCAGGGCCAGCAGCCTGACCGCCTTTTATACTTCGCCGGTTATTGTGGACGCCATGTATAAGGCGCTGGCACAGATGGGTTTCCAGTCAGGGAATATTCTGGAGCCATCATGCGGCATTGGGAATTTCATAGGTATGCTGCCGGAATCCATGTCCGGGGCAAAAGCCTATGGCGTGGAAATCGACAGCATATCCGGCAGGATCGCCCAACAGCTCTACCAAAACAGCAGCATTGTGGTGAACGGCTTTGAGAAAGTGCAAATGCCGGACAGCTTTTTTGATGTGGCTATCGGCAACGTGCCCTTTGGCGATTTTAAGGTGCTGGATAAGCGGTACGACAAAAATCACTGGCTCATTCATGACTACTTTTTCGGCAAGGCGCTGGACAAGGTGCGCCCCGGCGGTATCGTGGCGTTCATCACCAGCAAGGGCACCATGGACAAGGAAAACAGCGCTGTCCGCAGGTATCTGGCCCAGCGTGCTGACCTTATTGGCGCGATTCGCCTCCCGGACAACGCCTTCAAGCGCAACGCCGGCACGGAAGTCACCAGCGACATATTGTTCCTGCAAAAGCGCGACCGCATGGTGGATATGGAGCCGGATTGGGTGCATTTGGGCGTAGATGAAAACGGCATACGGATGAACAGCTATTTTGTGCGGCACCCGGAGATGGTGCTGGGCAGGATGGTCATGGAATCTACCCGCTTTGGCATGGACAGCGCCTGCAAAGCCATTGAGGGTGCTGACTTATCCCAGCAGCTTGATGAAGCTATCCGGAATCTCCATGCGGAAATCACCGCCTACGAAGTAGAAGATTTTGACGAGGAAGACCGTTCCATCCCCGCCGACTCCGATGTGCGCAATTTCAGCTATACCATCTTGGACGGCAGTATCTACTTCCGTGAAAACTCCCGTATGCACCCGGTGGACGCGTCCGTGACCGCGCAGAACCGTATACGAGGGATGATTGCTCTCCGGGACTGCACCCGCCGCCTGATTGAGCTGCAAACCGAGGGTTACTCGGACGGGGATATTCGGCAGGAACAGGAAAAGCTGAACACTCTCTACGATGATTTCACGAAGAAATACGGCCTGATAAACAGTCGCGGCAACAGCCTTGCTTTCAGTGAGGATTCCAGCTACTGTCTGCTCTGCTCTTTGGAAGTGCTGGACGAGGAAGGCAATCTCCAGCGCAAGGCGGATATGTTCACCAAGCGCACCATCCGGCCCCACGAAGCTGTCACCCATGTGGACACCGCCAGCGAAGCCCTGGCCGTGTCTATCGCGGAAAAGGCGTGTGTAGATTTGGGCTTTATGGCATCCCTGATGGGCGGCGACCAGCATATCCCGCAGATCGTGGAGGCTCTGAAAGGCGTTATCTTCAAAGACCCACACTCCGGCCCTTTTGACCTGGAATCGTTCGGCGAAAGCTGGGCGCAGGGCTGGCAGACGGTGGGTGAGTACCTGTCCGGCAATGTTCGTGTAAAGCTGCGGGAAGCGCAAGCAGCGGCTGAGAATGACCCGTTCTTTGCCGGGAATGTGACGGCCTTGGAAGCTGTGCAGCCCGAGGACTTGACTCCCGGAGAAATCGGCGTTAGAATAAGCGCGAACTGGATTCCCATTGACGTCTACGAACAGTTTATGTTTGAACTGTTCGGCACCAGCGGCTACGCCAGGGAGCGCATGAAGATTCTGCACTCTAAGGCCACCAACGAGTGGAATATCACCAACAAAAATTCTGACAGCAGCAACATCCGCGCCCGCACCATCTACGGCACCAGCCGTATCAACGCCTACCATATTATGGAGCAGACGTTGAATCAAAAAGACGTCCGCATTTTCGACAAGGTGGTGGACGAAAACGGCGATGAGCGCCGCGTCCTGAACAAAAAGGAAACCGCCATTGCCCAGGACAGGCAGGAGCTTATCAAGGCGAAGTTTGCGGAGTGGATATGGAAAGACATCGACCGCCGGGAGCGGCTTTGCAAAATCTACAACGAAACCTTCAACTCCATCCGTCCCCGTGAGTACGACGGCCAGCATATCCGCTTCTCCGGCATGAACCCGGAAATTACCCTGCGGCCCCACCAGATAAACGCCATCGCCCATGTAATGTACGGCGGGAATACCCTGCTGGCACACGAGGTGGGCGCGGGCAAGACCTTTGAGATGGTGGCGGCAGCTATGGAATCCAAACGGCTGGGGCTGTGTACGAAATCTCTCGTTGTGGTGCCCAATCACATCACCGAGCAGTGGGCGGCGGAGTGGCTCCAGCTTTATCCCTCTGCCAACATTCTGGTCGCTACCAAAAAGGACTTTGAGCGGCAGAATCGCCGCAAATTCTGCGGGCGCATTGCTACCGGTGACTATGACGCTATCATCATCGGCCACTCGCAATTTGAGAAGATACCCATATCCAGAGAGCGCCAGGAGCGGATGCTACGAAAGCAGATACGCGATATCCTCGCGGCGATCCGGGAGGCAAAGGCAGCTAAAGCAGAGCGGTACACGGTCAAGCAGATGGAAAAAACAAAGAAATCCCTGGAAGCCCGGTTGGAGAAGCTGAACGACCAGAGCCGTAAGGACGATGTGGTGGCCTTTGAGGAATTGGGCATTGACCGGCTGTTTATCGACGAGAGCCATTTTTTCAAAAATTTGTTTTTGCTAACGAAAATGCGCAATGTGGCCGGTATCGCGCAAACAGAAGCCCAAAAGTCCAGCGACCTGTTTATGAAGTGTCAGTATCTGGATGAAATTACCGGCGGGCGCGGGGTGATTTTCGCCACGGGCACACCCATTTCCAACAGCATGGTGGAGCTATACACTATCCAAAGGTACTTGCAGTACGATTTGTTGCAGGAGATGGACATGAGCTTTTTCGACGATTGGGCGGCAAACTACGGTGAAACCATCACCAGTATTGAGTTGGCCCCGGAGGGCACAGGCTACCGCGCCAAAACCCGGTTCGCCCGGTTCTTTAACCTGCCGGAGCTGATGAGCGCCTTTAAGATGGTGGCCGACATCCAGACGGCGGATATGCTCAAACTGCCTGTACCAAAAGCTAATTTTCACACGGAAGTTATTAAGCCGTCGCCGCTCCAGCAGGAGATGATAAAGGGGCTTGCCGAACGTGCCGAAGCCATACGCAACGGCGGCGTTGACCCGCAAATCGACAATATGCTGCGGATAACAAACGATGGCAGAAAACTTGCGCTGGATATGCGGCTCATTCAGCCCATGGCCCCGGATGATGAAAATGGCAAAATCGCTGTATGTGCCCGGAATGTGTACAGTATTTGGGAGCAGACCCGGGAACAGCGCAGCGCCCAGCTTGTATTCTGCGATTTATCTACTCCTAAAAATGACGGCAGTTTTAACGTCTATGATGACCTGAAAAAGAAGCTCATGGATAAGGGTGTCCCGGAGGAAGAAATCGCCTATATTCACAACGCCAATACCGAGGCCAAGAAGAAAGAACTTTTTGCCAGAGTACGCTCCGGGCAAGTAAGGGTACTGATAGGCAGTACGCAGAAAATGGGCGCTGGAACCAATGTACAAGACCGTCTTATAGCGCTCCATGATGTTGATTGTCCGTGGCGACCGTCCGACTTAGCCCAGCGCCTTGGCCGCATTGTCCGGCAAGGGAATCAGAACCCGGAGGTCGAAATTTACCGTTATGTTACAGAAAATACCTTTGATGCGTATTTGTATCAGCTCGTGGAGAATAAGCAGAAATTCATCGCGCAGATCATGACCAGCAAGGCCCCGGTTCGTGCTGCCGAGGACGTGGACGAAACGGCACTGAGCTATTCTGAAATCAAGGCTCTTGCCACCGGCAACCCCCTTATCATTGAGAAATGCAATCTGGATATGGAGGTCAGCAAGCTGAATATGCTGAAAGCCAGCTATCTGAGCCAGAAGTATGCTATGGAGGATATGGTGCTTCGCAAATACCCGGAGAGCATTACCCGGCTGAAAGAGCGGATTGCAGGCTATGAGCAGGATATTCAGCTTGTGGAGGCCCATCCAAAACCAGAAGAAGGTTTTGTGGGTATCATTATTGATGGAAAAACCATTATGGACAAGGAAACTGCCGGCAAAGCTATCCTCGATGTCTGCACCAAGATGACCGATTCTGACGCTGTTGCCCTGGGTGAATACCGGGGCTTTTCTCTTGCGGTCGCCTATAACGGCACCAGCAACGAGTACCGTATGACCATGCGGGGTGCGCTTACCCATACGATTACCTTGGGCGCGGACGTTTTTGGCAATATAACCCGCATGGATAATATGTTGGATAGCTTTGCCACGAAGCAGGCTGTTGTCCGGGATGAACTGGCCGATACGGAAAAGCAGCTTGCCAGCGCCAGGGAGGAAATGGACGCTCCTTTTGCAAAGGAGGATGAGTTGGCGCAGAAATCCGCGCGGCTGAAAGAGCTGAATATTCTGCTCAACATGGATCAGAAAGACCGCTCCATTATGGACGATGGGCCGGAGGAAGAAACAGAAGAAAAAGCTCGGGTTAGGGAGTATACGCGATAAAGAAAGGGGCAAGCTGCAAACTTGCTCCTTTACATAGGCTGCATTATAATTGGCTTCTCAGGTGTGCGTCCCTGCGAAGCGTATCCTTGAGGGCCTGGGCCATGTCCGCTATCATGCGAATCTCAAATTCGTCGCAGTCCGCGAGGGTGTCCGCGATATCCTGTTCAAACTGGACACGGCATTTCACAAGGTTGTCGCACATAAGGTCGTCCATGGTAACGCCCAGCGCGTTGGCGATGGCCACCATAGTCGTCAGGCTGACCCGCGTGGAGCCGGTTTCGATATTGCTCATGTGGGCAGGGGAAACACCTGACTTCTCCGACAGCCTCTCTTGGGTGAGGTCGGCTTTTATACGCTCGATTTTGATGCGCTTGCCGATGGCCCTATAGTCCAATTTCATGTTCTTCTCCTTTGTGCCGGAAATTCTGTCTGGACTATTGTAACCTTGGAGAAGATATATTATAATAGTCTATATCCGTATACTACGGATATAGATGAGCGCACATTTGATATTTTCATCTTGACAGGGTATAGTAAGGGAAAAACTAGGAGGTTCAATATGAGCGACACATATATGGATTTGGCGGCACGTTTGGAGGATTCTTTTCCGGAGATTGAGAATGAGATCATCTTGGATTTGCGGGAGAATAACGAGGATTATATGGCCCTGCGGAATAAAATTTCTGGCATAGAGAACGAGAACGCCTTTATTGGTCAGGCGCTTAATGGAAGTGGGGAAGTCCATTTGACAGCCGAGGAACACAAGGTTCTGACCGAGTATCTTCGGCTTAGGTTCAACTTGGACGATATGGAGCGGCTGCAAATCTATTTTAGGGGGCATACGGACGCAGTGGCTTATTTGAAGAAGATAAAGGCCCTCTGAAAAAGAGTTTTGATTGACACGGAGCTTGCCAGCCGATATAATGTTTGTGGTTGTTAAAATCTGGACTGACAAGGGAATGAGAAAACTGAAATTTCACAACGTATTTTTTATAAACGGCACGGCCTACGCCGGAAAATCCACCATGGTGAAGCTGCTTGCCGAAAAGTACGATGGTATCGCTTGCGAGGAGAATTATCACGATTCCATGCTGCCCGGTTTGGACAGCCGTGAGTTTCCCTGCCTGACCTACACCCGGGACTTGCAGGACTGGCACGATTTTGTCAGGCGGACGCCGGATGAGTATGAAGCGTGGGTAAATGGCGTCTCAAAAGAGTGCGAAATTGTTGAGCTGCAAATTCTGGACAAGCTGGACGCAACGGATAAGCCAGTATTTGTGGACACCAACATCTCCCTGGAAACACTGCGGGAGGTTTCCGATTATGACCATGTGCTTATCATGCTGGCCGACCCGGAGGTTTCGGTGAAGCGCTTTTTTGAGAGGCCCGACAGGGAAAAGCAGTTCCTCTACCGGCTGATGATGGAGGAACCCGAGCCGGAGCGGGCGCTTCAAAACTTCCGGCAGTGTTTGGAGCGGATCAACTCTCCCGCTATATATGACGAGTTTCTCCACTCAGGGTTCCGGGTGATTTTGCGGGATGACAGCCGGAGTATTGAGGAAACTCTCGCTTTGGTGGAGCGGGAGTTTGGATTGCAAAGGTGATAGATTATTTGTAGGGGAATTTTCATGGCGAATAACGCACATATCCTTTTATTCCATGTGGAGCCGCTCAAGGCCACGCATATTGAGAGCCTGTGCAAAAATCTCGGCATACGCACTTCCCGGATAAAGCAGGCGGATTACTCCCAAAAGCTGGCATATCTCGCCGGAATACCCGGCTTTCCCAGGGAAGATATCGACTATGCCGGGCCGGAGTTCCCCTCTGAGATGATGGTGTTTTCCAATATGGCAGATAGACTTGACCAGTTTTTGAGCGAATACAAAAAAGCAGGCATACCGCCCATCGGGCTGAAAGCCGTCATTACCCCGCACAATATATTCTGGAGCGCCGCAGATCTGTATGAGGAACTTTACAAAGAACATCAAGCGTTCCAGAAGAAATAACCGCTTTATTTACATAGCCGGGAGGTTTCCTCGTGAAATCCCCCGGCTATTTTTATTTGAACGGAGGTGAAAAGTATGCCATATATTCCACCCGAAACCGTGTCCAAGGCCCGCGAGATGGACTTACTCACCTATCTGCGCAACTACGAGCCGGAGGAGCTGGTACACTTCGGCGGCAGCACCTACTGCACCCGCGAGCATGACAGCCTGAAAATCTCCAACGGCAAGTGGTGCTGGTTCTCGCGGGGGATCGGCGGCACGTCGGCGCTGGACTATCTGATAAAAGTGAAAGATGTACCCTTTCTGGAGGCGGTGGAGAGGATAACAGGGCAGGCGGCTGTTCAGCCGCCTGTTTTCACGTCCAGAACGAAACGGGAAAAGCCCAAGGTGCTGCTGCTCCCCAAAGCCAGTCGGAGCGTTGAGCAAGTAAAAAATTATCTGGCTGGGCGCGGAATCGACCAGGAGTTGATTAGTTCCTGTGTCCAGTCAGGGCAGCTCTACGAAAGCGAGCCATACCACAATGCGGTTTTTATTGGACTGGATAAAGACGGCAAGGCCCGGTACGCCAATCTGCGCGGTATCGGCTCAGACTTCATCGGCGACGCCAATGGCAGTGACAAGCGGTACTCCTTTGGGATTCCTGCCACCGTTCAGAGCGACACCCTCCACCTGTTTGAATCGGCCATCGACCTACTCTCCTTCGGTACGCTTATGAAAATGGAGGGTATCGACTGGCGGCGGGATAACTTGTTGTCGCTGGCCGGTGTGTATAAGCCGCGAAACCGGGTGGAGGACAGCACCCTGCCCGCCGCGCTTAAACAGTATCTTTCGGATAATCCTCATATCCGCAAGGTGGTGTTGAGATTGAATAATGACCCTGCCGGACGGTTGGCAGCTTATACCATTCAGACGTTACTCGCCAAGCAGTATGGCCTTGCCAGCACGACCTGGCTCCCGCCCCAGGGCAAGGATTATAACGATTATCTCTGTATCCGGCGCGGCCTCGCCATCACCAAGCGCAAAGAAAGGAGGAAAGAGCGGTGAAAACGTATGAAGTCACTATAACGGAAACACTGCAAAAGACCGTGGAGATTGAAGCGAGCTGCCATGCCGAGGCCGAAGATTTAGTCAGAACAGCATGGAAAAACGGCGTTCATGTGCTGGACGCGGACGCTTTTACCGGCGTGGATATCAAGTCGGTATTGAAGCCGCGCAGCCGAGATCATGAGCGCTGACCTCATTTTTCGGTCTGTGTCCCGGATGTTCGGCCCATCGGGGCGAACGAATTGCACTATACCAGCAAGCATCGCCTTTTGTCCCCAAAAGGCAGCTTGTCAGGGGAAATCCCCTGAAACCCCTTGCAGAAAGGATGATTGTTTTTGAACAGTAGGAATATTGAAATCAAGGTGCGGCTCAACCGCAAAGAAGCAGAATCGCTGAATAAACGCGTCCGCAAGAGCCGCCTGTCCCGTGAGGCATATCTGCGCCATCTCATCAATGGCAATGTCCCGCGTGACGCTCCCCCGCCTGACTATTTCTCCATGATGAGGGAGCTATACCGGGTAGGCAACAACCTCAATCAGATTGCGCAGAAGGCCCATACGCTAAATGTGCTTGACGTGCAGCGGTACGACGCCAGTGTGCGGGAGTTTGAATCCACGGTAAAGAAAATCACCGAGGCTGTTGTCCTGCCCCGGCCCATGGAGTAACCTATGGCGACCACTTCCATTTGGCGTGTCAAGGGCTGGCTGGGCAAGGTCGTAATCTATGTGGAGAACCCGGAAAAGACCAGTAACCCTGCTTTTGTGGAGCGGAAAGATTTATCAGAGCGGCAGGCACAAGGACTTTCAGATGTTATCGACTACGCCGCTAACAGTGGGAAAACCCAGGCCGTTGACGAAAAGTCAGATGTGCTGCGCAGTTTTGTTTCCGGCGTGAACTGCCACCCCAGCACTGCCCGTGATGAAATGATAGCCGTGAAAAAACGCTTCGGTAAGGAGGACGGCACCGTAGCCTACCACGGCTACCAGTCTTTCGCCCTCGGCGAGGCCACCCCAGAAATCGCCCATGAAATCGGCCTAAAGCTGGCCCAGCGGTTGTGGGGTGACAGGTATCAGGTGCTTGTCACCACCCACTTGGACAAGGAAAGCCATCTGCACAACCACTTTGTGCTGAACACCGTTTCCTTTGTGGACGGAATCAAATACCACCGCACCGCACAGGATTACCGGGATATGCAGGCCGCTTCTGACGCGCTGTGTCGGGAATATGGGCTTTCCGTGATTGCCGACCCCCAGCCGGGAAAATCCAAGCACTACGGCGAGTGGCGGGCCGAGCAGGAACAGCGCCCAACTTGGCGCGGTATCGTCCGGGCTGACGTGGATGAAGCCCTACGGCAATCAATGACCGAGCGGCAGTTTTTTGAAAATTTGTGCAAGAAGGGATATGAAATCAAAATCGGTAAAGACATTTCCGTGCGGCCACCGGGCAAGGAGCGTTTTGTGCGGCTTATGCGCAATTTCGGCGAGGAATATTCCATGGAGGGTATTCGCAAGCGCATTTTGGAGCAGTCTCGGGCAGCACGACCTTTGATTGAACCCACTAATAAACCCCGACAGTATCATTTCAGCGGAAAGCTGAAATCTGCAAAGAAAATCACCGGGTTTCGGGCGCTATATTTTCATTACTGCTACCTGCTGGGGATTTTCCCCAAAGGCAAGCCAAAATCCAATAAGCGGCTCCATTTTCTACTCCGGGAGGACTTGCTGAAACTGGACACCATATCGCAGGAGGCAAAGCTGCTGGCGGCGAATCGCATTGATACCGCCCAGCAGCTTGTTTCATATAAAGAGGGCTTGGAAACGAGAATCCAGGCGCTGACCAGTGTGCGCAAAGAGCTATACCGGTCGCGGCGCACTGTTACGGTGAAAACGGACACGGTAAAATTTTCTACTATCAGCGCTGAGATATCTTCCATTTCCAAGCAGCTATCCCCACTCAGACGGGAGGTGAAGCTATGCGATGATATCGCCATCCGTTCCGGCGCAATGAGAGAGAAAATTCGAACTATCCGTATGGACGAGCAATCTGACAGAGGGGAGAGAACACACGATGACAAATTCAGGCGACGCGGCTGAACAGATTGTCCGCATGAGCTTGGAGGGCACGGAGGTTGCCCTGAAACTCACCGGTTCTATGGCAAAGAACATTGCCGCTGCGCTCTATGCCGTGCTGAAGAATCGGGACAAGAATAAAACCAAGGGCCGGCAGCGGCTGACCGCCATGCTAAAAAGTGGCAAGGAGCTGAAAGTTTTTACTATCAGCGAGAGCCACTTAAAGCAGTTTTCGCACGAGGCCAAGCGCTACGGCGTGGTCTACTGCGCCCTGCGCGGCAGAGAGCCGTCTGCTGACGGCTTGGTAGATGTGATGGTGCGCGCAGAGGACGCATCTAAAATCAACCGCATTGTGGAGCGGTTCAAGCTGGCTACGGTGGATACCGCCTCCATCAAGCATGAAATCGAGAGATCCAAGGCCGAGAAAGAATCCGCCCCGCCCCCGCCCGAGCAGACCATGAGCGAGGACGATAAACTTTTGGACGATATGCTGGGCGCTCCGGCGAAGAAGGAGGAAAACGCTGCCCCACCCCCTTTTGCACCGGGGACGGAAAAGCCCCATCCGTCCGCGCCTATCTCCAAGAAGCCCGACAGAGCCGCAGAGGGTACTTCTAAGGGCATGGAGCGCAAGCCCTCCGTTCGGGAGGAGCTGCATGAAATCCGGCAGGAGCGCCAACAGCTGGCAACACCATCCAAGCCGAAGCCCATCCAGCATACACCCCCCAAGAGTAAGAAGAAAAAGACAAAAGCGAGGTAGTCTATGAATAATTTTGACGATATTTTTGATACTGCCGTCCCCGGCGAGCAGCCCTTTGACAAGGACGCCTGGGCGGAACGTAAGCAGGCTGAACGCCAAGCCGTCTACGACCTGGCTGACACTACCGCCGCCGATGTATGCGCAGACGGCGGGAAGTTCCATGTCTATCTGGACACGCAGGCGCACTTCGACCGCTATTCTGTCACGAATGTGCTGCTTATCATGGCGCAAATGCCCGCAGCCACGCAGATCAAGGATTTTGAAGCATGGAAAGCTGCTGGGGCCTCCATCAAACGCCAGCAGAAGGGCTTCTCCATCTTGGAACCGGGCAACGAGTACCAGCGGGAGGACGGCACCATCGGCACGTCCTACAATGTGAAAAAGGTCTTTGACATTTCACAGACCACCGCCCGGTTGAAAATCCAGCCGACAGTCAGCACGGATGAGCGGCTCCTGCTGAAAGCGTTGATTTATCATCCGCCCGTGCCCATCCAGACGGTGGATGAGCTGCCCGGTGGGGCCGGTGCGCTCTACGACCATGAGCAGCAGATGATTTTTGTGCGGCGGAGCATGGGCGCGGCAGATATTTTCCGCAGCGTGTCCATGGAGCTGGCCCATGCGGAAATTGCTACTGTGGACGAAAGCTATACCCGCGAAAACGTCGCATTTTCTGCCTATTGCGCTTCCTATCTGCTCTGCAAAAAATACAGTGTGGACGTAAGCAGCTACGATTTCTCCACTCTGCCCGATTCTCTCCGGGATGGCGACACACAATCCCAGCGGGCCGCGCTTACAGAAATTCGCGACACTGCCGCAAACATTTCGGCCCGGATGTCCCGCGCATTGGACGCCCGGTCGCAACAGCCTAAGGAACAGGAGCGATGATCATGCAAAAAGAAGAAAAGCGGGTGCTGACCCTAAACAGGTACGAACATGGTGTGGTCGTCAACGCCCTCAATGAAATGCGCAACGATTTGATTTGCGAAGACCGCTCCACGGATATCGTGGACGAGGTGCTGCTGAAAACCATCGACGCCCCGGTGAAGAAGTGCAGGAGCCGCGATGAAGCCCGATGAACGCCGGGTACGGCTGATTGTCTGCCTGCTGGGTATTCTCCCGGTGATATGGCTGGGGCTGCTCACAGCCCCGGCTGTGTCTGGCGGGTTTCCGGAAATCATTGCCACTTTTCCCACGGCGATAAACCAACCTTTTCATATAGTATGGTGCAGGGACAGCCTGAAAACTGTCCTTATTTTTCTGTGCTGCTATGGAATGGGGTTCGGCGTGTACTTCTCCAGCCGGAGAAATTACCGCCGCCGTGAGGAACATGGCTCGGCTAAATGGGGCGACGCCGCGGCCATTGGCAAGAAGTACCGGGCGGCTCAGTACGCAGACAACAAGATTTTCACGCAGAATGTCCGCATGGGGCTGGATGTGCGCCGACATCGCCGTCAGCTCAATTCCATTGTGGTGGGTGGCAGCGGCGCAGGCAAAACACGTTTCTATGCGAAGCCCAATTTGTATCAGGCAAACACCAGTTTTGTAGTCCTTGATCCAAAAGGCGAACTCGTCCGCGACGCGGGTGCGCTTCTGGAGAAGAAAGGCTATGAGGTGCGCGTGCTTGACCTGCTCAACATGGAAAAGAGTTTTTGCTATAATCCATTTGTGTATCTTCGTGACGACAACGACGTACAGCGCCTTGTCACCAACCTTTTCAAATCCACGACCCCGAAAGGTAGCCAATCCCAAGATCCGTTTTGGGATACGGCGGCGAGTATGCTCCTGCTGGCGCTGGTGTTCTATCTTCACTACGAAGCGCCACCCGACGAGCAAAACTTCCCCATGGTCATGGAAATGTTGCGGGCGGCAGAGGTGCGGGAGGACGACGACACCTATCAATCCCCGCTGGACGAGCTGTTTGAACGGCTGGAAATGCGCGACCCGGAGCATATCGCGGTGAAATATTATAAGGACTATCACTCCGGCAGCGCTAAGACCTTGAAATCCATCCAAATCACCCTGGCGGCAAGGTTGGAGAAATTCAACCTTCGCTCGCTTGCGGCACTGACCGCCACGGATGAACTGTACTTGCCCTCCCTGGGTGAGAAAAAGGTGGCGCTGTTTGCGCTCATTCCTGATAACGACACCAGCTTCAATTTCCTAGTGTCTATCCTATACACCCAACTTTTTCAACAACTGTTCTGGCTGGCTGATTACAAGTACGGTGGGAGCCTGCCTGTGCCGGTGCATTTCCTTATGGACGAGTTCCCCAATGTTTCACTTCCTGATGATTTTGACAAGATTCTGGCGGTCATGCGTTCGCGGAATATAAGCGTGTCCATCATCCTGCAAAATATCGCCCAGCTCAAGGCGCTGTTTGAAAAACAGTGGGAATCCATCATAGGGAATTGCGACGAATTCCTATATTTGGGCGGCAATGAGCAGTCCACCCACAAGTATGTGTCGGAGCTGCTGGGCAAGGAAACCATCGACATGAACACCTACGGTCAGTCCAAAGGGCATAGCGGCAGCTACTCCACTAACTGGCAATTAGCGGGTCGCGAACTGCTGGACGCCGCTGAGGTGCGTATGCTGGATAACCGATATGCACTGCTGTTTATCCGTGGGGAGCGGCCTATCTTGGACGAGAAGTACGACATTCTAAAGCACCCTAACGTGGTGCTGTCTGCTGACGGTAAGGCCATGCCTTATGAACACGGCAAGACCGACCATGCTATTGCCAGCATATCTTTTGCTGGTAATTCTGCCGCAAAAGTGGCAGACAATGAAATAATTGAAACTGACTATGAGCTTCTGTCTGACGAGGACGTAGAAGCTCTATTTTGATGAAAAACGGAGGATTTTACTATGAAGAAATTTGCTAAGAACACTACTAAGTTACCCATGCCCGGTAAGGTAAAGAGAGGCTTCCGCTTCTACTGCTCTATGGTGCTGGCTCTGGCCGTACTGCTGGGCTGCTCCGTGCCGGCTTTTGCCGCTGGCGACCCCATCACTGTGGTGAACAACCTGTCCGACTTCATCTTCGGCCTGATCCGCGCCGTGGGCCTGATATTGCTGGGCTGGGGTATTGTGCAGGTAGGACTTTCCTTGCAGAGCCACGACCCCAGCCAGCGCTCCAATGGCTTTCTGACCCTGGCGGGCGGTATCGTTATAACCTTTGCGAAAGAAATCCTGACCCTTATCACGGGCTAAATGGAGGGAGATCACTATGGAAAAATGCGAGTGCTATATCCACTCTTTGAAGCAGGGCGAAACCCATGTTCTCGGCGAGGCAACCATCATTAAGAAGCTGGGCAACAATGATTATCTGGCGGAATACAACGGCACAAAATGCCATGCGATGTTCAATCCCTTTGCCGGGCGTTACTTTGTAGATGATGTGTACGGTGTGATCCGCACTTCTCCCGACCGGGACAGCAGATAGACAGAATATGCAGCATACGGGCGGGCCGCGCCGGACGGCCCGACCCTATGTGAGCGAAAGGAGGAAATCTTTTGTCAGATAATTGGGTTGTACAAAATCTCGAAAACGCCTTGGAAACCTGGAACAGCAAGCTGGCCGAGATTTGGCAGTTAATCACACAGTCGCCGGAAACCTTCAAGGGCGGTACGATATGGAATGTCATCGTCAATATCCACGGCGCGGTGCAGGCCATAGGGCTGGCGCTGTTGGTGCTGTTCTTTGTGGTGGGAGTGATGAAAACCTGCGGCAGCTTTGTGGAGGTCAAAAAGCCGGAGCACGCATTAAAGCTGTTTATCCGCTTTGCTTTGGCAAAAGGGCTTATCACTTACGGATTGGAGCTGATGATGGCGCTATTCCGAATCGTCCAGGGGATGATAGACACTATTATGGGTGCTGCCGGTTTTGGGGCTGCTTCACGGACGATACTGCCGGACGAAATCGTGACTGCCGTGGAGGACTGCGGTTTCTTTGAATCCATCCCGCTATGGGCGGTGACCCTGATCGGCGGTCTGTTCATTACCGTATTGTCTTTCGTAATGATTATGACCGTCTACGGAAGGTTTTTCAAGCTATATCTTTACACCGCTATCGCGCCGGTGCCACTCTCCACGTTCGCCGGGGAGCCGTCGCAGAATGTAGGCAAGAGCTTTATTAAGAGCTACGCTGCCGTTTGCCTGGAGGGGGCGATCATCGTGCTGGCCTGCATTATCTTCTCCCTGTTCGCGTCCACGCCGCCGGTGGTAGACCCGGACGCTGCGGCGGTTTCTATGGTGTGGAGCTATATCGGGGAACTGGTATTTAATATGCTCGTCCTCGTGGGCGCAGTCAAGATGGCCGACCGCGTGGTGCGGGAAATGATGGGATTATAAAGAAAGGAAGTTTTTTATGAGTTACAATCATGCAATCAGCAGCGACGACCCCCAGGCCGTCGAGAAATTGACCGCAAAACTGGAAGCCTGCCAGAAACGGCAGGAGTTTATGAAGTCTGGCTTTTATCGCAAGAACAGCACAGCCCATGGGTGCCCCGGTGTATCGGAGGAAACCGCCGAGCGTATGGATGAATCCGTGCGCACCGGCTATTCCTGGGTAACCGCGCCGTTCCCGTCCTATGAGCTGTCCAATAACAATGCGGAAATTCGCCGCTTGAAACAGCGGATCGAGCAGCTTTCCGCGAGCCAGGAGTTGGGCTATGTGGGCTGGAAGTTTGACGGTGGCGAGGCCGTAGTGAATACGGATAATAACCGGCTGCAACTTCTCTTTGATGAGAAGCCTGCCGAGGAACAGCGCACCGCGTTAAAACGGAACGGCTTTCACTGGTCGCCCAGCGAACAGGCGTGGCAGCGCCAGCTCAACGATAACGCCATCTACGCTGCCGGACGGTTGGACTTCGTTCGCCCGGAGAGCGGCGAAAGCCCTACCCAGCTTCAGCCGAAAGCAAAACCGTCAAAGGAACAGGAGAGGTAGGTCAATATGGAAGTCAAAATTAACCGTGAAATCCGCAACTACACCGAATCCATGTTTTTCGGCCTGAGTATGCGTCAGTTCATTTTTTCAATCCTGGCAATCGGGGTTGCCGTGGGGCTGTATTTCTTACTCAAGCCCTATATGGGTACAGAAACCGTGTCATGGATGTGTATTCTTGGGGCGGCTCCCTTTGCCGCGCTGGGATTCATCACCTATCACGGCATGACCGCCGAGCAATTTATTTGGGCTTGGCTCAAATCGGAGTTGTTGGAACCCCGGCAGATACGGTTTGAAGCAAATAACATCTACTACGAAGCGCTAAAAGATACTCTGACAAAGGAGGAAAATAAGTGAGCATTAAGACCATTCAATCTATGTTAAAGCAGGACAAGGAACGCTACACCGTCCCCCGCAAGGTGCAAGACGTCATCCCCATCCGCCGCATTTGGAGCGACGGTATTTTTCTGGTGGGCAACAAGTTTTCCAAAGCCTATCAGTTTACCGATATAAATTATCAGGTGGCCAGCCGGGAGGACAAGGAATCCATGTTCCTATCCTATTCTGAGCTGCTGAACAGCCTGGATTCTGGTGCAACTGCCAAGCTCACCATCAATAACCGCAGGCTGAACAAGGCCAATTTTGAGCAGTCCATTCTTATGCCCATGCGCGGCGACGAGCGGGACGTTTACCGCAAGGAGTACAATCAAATGCTGCTGGACAAGGCCACCGGCGCAAACGGTATCATGCAGGAGAAATATATCACTATTACCGTTGCCAAAAAGGATATCGAGGAGGCCCGCACCTACTTTTCCCGCGTAGGCGCTGACCTTATATCCCACTTTGCGGCCCTTGGCTCTAAGTGCGTAGAAATGAACGCCACGGAGCGGCTACGCGTCCTCCACGACTTCTACCGCGCCGGGGAAGAAGCGGCTTTTCATTTTGACGCGCATGACATGATGAAGAAAGGCCACGACTTCCGCGATTATATCTGCCCGGATTCCATCGAAAAGAACAGCGATCACTTGAAACTCGGCGAGAAGTTCTGCCGGGTTATTTTTCTGAAAGATTACGCCAGCTATATCAAGGATATCATGGTGACGGAGCTGACCGACTTTAATCGTAACATGATGTTGTCTATTGATGTTCTGCCCGTCCCTACGGACGAAGCTGTGCGCGAGGTGGAGAATCGCCTGCTAGGGGTGGAAACCAACATCACCAACTGGCAGCGCAGGCAGAACGCCAACAACAATTTTTCCGCCGTTGTGCCCTATGATATGGAACTCCAGCGCAAAGAGGCCAAGGAGTTTCTGGATGACCTTACCACTCGCGACCAGCGTATGATGTTCGCAGTTATCACGATGGTGCTGACCGCCGATACCAAGGAACAGCTTGACAGCGACACCGAGGCTGTCTTGGCGGTGGCCCGTAAGCATATGTGCCAGCTTGCGGCACTGAAATTCCAGCAGCTTGATGGGCTGAATACCGTGCTGCCTATTGGGACAAGAAAAATCAACGCTTTCCGTACTCTTACCACCGAAAGTTTGGCAGTTTTCATGCCCTTTAAGGTGCAGGAGATTCAGGACAAAGGCGGCATTTATTTTGGAGAAAATGCGATTTCCCATAACCTTATCATGTGCAACAAGGAAAATCTGCTGAACCAGTCGGCGTTTCTGCTGGGCGTACCCGGTTCTGGTAAGTCTTTCTCCGCAAAGGAACTTATCACTTTCCTCATTCTGAATACCGAAGATGACATCTTAATTTGCGACCCCGAGGGCGAATTTGCACCGCTGGTGCAGGCCATGGGCCGCGCAACCGGCAGTGTGATCCGCGTGGCTGCTGGCGGCAAAGACCGGCTGAACGCCATGTATATGGTGGAGGGCTACGGCGAGAACAACCCCATTGTGGTGAAATCGCAGTTTATCATGTCGCTGATCGAGCAGATAGACAAAAGCAGCGTTGGCCCCCAGCACAAATCCATCATTGACCGCTGCACCGCTGCTGTCTACCAAGAAGCCATTTATAATGGCATTGCCCCCACCCTCTGCACTCTGCGGGAGAAACTGTTGCAGCAGCCGGAGGAAAAGGCCAAGGAGATTGCACTGTCCCTGGAACTGTTTACTACTGGCTCCCTGGATGTGTTCGGTCATGCCAGCACCGTAGACTTGGATAAGCGGGTGCTGGTGTTTGACATCCACGACCTGGGGACGCAGCTCAAACCTACGGGCCTGCTGGTAATCACCGACACTATTTTGAACCGTGTTACGCTAAACTGGAAGAAAGGCAAGCGCACCCACGTCTTTATTGACGAGTTTCATGTTGTGTTTGAAAACGAATACAGCGGCGCATTTTTCAACTCCGCATGGCGGCAGTTTCGGAAACGCAACGCATATCCCACAGCCATCACGCAGAATGTGGAGTATCTGCTGGATTCCGTGCAGGCCAGCACCATGCTTTCTAACTCGGAGTTTATCGTCATGCTGAATCAGGCGGCAAGCGACCGTGAAAAGCTGGCGCGGCTGCTGAATATTTCCGGCGAGCAGATGAGCTATATCACCAACGCCGACGCCGGGTGCGGGCTTATCAAGTACGGCTCTGCGCTGGTGCCGTTTGTCAACCGTTTTCCAAAAGATACCAAGCTGTACCAGCTTATGACTACAAAACCCGGTGAAGGGGTGTTTGGAGGTGAAAGTCGTGAGTAAAAAGCAGAAAATTTTGATTGTGGGGGCGGCGCTTTTCGCCGCTCTTTTGCTTTTTTCGGGCATTATGGTGTGCCGTGAAATCAAGGACAGTCGGCAGAGTGCGCAGGCGTTTGAAACTTTGGCAAAACTTGTGGTAGAGAAGCCTAAGTTGGATATTCAGCCGGACGGTGGGGCTTCTCGGCCAGAGGATAAGCCCTCTGCTGATGAGCCTGTGCCGGAAATCACCGCCACCGAAAAATATGCGGCTATCCTTGAGAAAAACAGTGATTTTGTGGGCTGGCTTCGCATTGACGGTACAAACATCAATTACCCGGTCATGCAGTCCCCGGACAGCCCTGACTTCTATTTGAAGCACAGCTTTGATAAGGAGTACAGCAATTACGGCGTTCCCTATGTGCAGGAGAATTGCGAGCTGGGCGTGTCAGACAATATCACCATCTATGGGCACCACATGAACGACGGCTCCATGTTTGCCGACCTCTGCAAATATGAAAGCGAGGTTTTTTACAAGGAGCATAAGACAATTCATTTTGACACGATGGATGGCTTTGGCGAGTATGAGGTTGTTGTAGCTTTCAAAACGGTAGCCTATTCCAATGAGGGTTTCCCGTATTTCCTCTTTGTCAACGGTGATAAACCCGAAGATTTCAACAATTTTGTAACTAAGTGCAAAGAACTTGCTCTGTACGACACTGGCGTTACCGCCGAATACGGTGACAAGCTGATTACGCTCTCCACCTGCGAATATAGCCGCAACAACGGCAGAATGGTAATCGTAGCGAAGAAAACCGCCTCGGCCCCGGAGGTGGGCGGCAATGCCTGACATCAAGACGCGGGACGTGGTGAAAAGCACGGTCAAGGCCATCGATAAGTCCTCCACCGCCGCCCAGCGCATGAAGGACGCGTATATCCGCACAAAACGCAAGGCAGAAAATAGCGCTCATTCTGCGGAGGATTCGCCCAGCGAGTACGCCGCTGACCGTGTTTCAGAGGGTGCGGAAACCGTGCTGCACGAAACAGGCCACCAGTTCCATCAGCAAGGGAAAAAGGCGGTTATCTCTGCCAAGGAGAATATCTCTCAGGCAAAATCACATTTTCAGCGCGAGCGCATGACCGACCCGCTGAAAAAGCAAAACAACACCCACTCTCCCCGCCCCACAAAAGGGGCTGTCAAGACCATGGGCAGTAGCAAAAAGGGTGTCAAGCAGGCGGCAAAAGGCACTTTTAAGTCGGCGCGGCGGTCGGTGAAAACAGCGGAGACAACTGCTAGAACTACCATCAAGACCAGCCAGCAGGCTGCAAAGGCCACTCAGCGCACTGCCCAAGCTGCGGCGAAAGCATCCCAACGGGCGGCACAGGCGGCGCGGGTTGCGGCGAAAGCTACTGTCACCGCGATAAAAGCGGCAGTCAGGGCTACCGTTTCGGCGGTAAAGGCCATAATCGCCGCGACAAAGGCTTTAATTAGCGCCCTGGCCGCTGGAGGCTGGGTTGCCGTTGTTGTAGTCATCGTCATCTGCTTGATTGGCTTGATAGTCGGTTCCTGCTTCGGGATATTCTTTTCCGGTGAGGACACCGGCACAGGCCAGACCATGCGGACGGCGGTGCAGGAAATCAATCAGGACTATGAGCAAAAGTTGGAGGAAATTAAATCCGGAACCCGGCATGATGTGCTGGAGATGTCCGGCTCCCGCGCCGTGTGGCCCGAGGTGCTGGCCGTGTATGCGGTCAAGACCACCACCGACCCGGATAACGGCCAAGAGGTGACCTCTATGGACGATTCTAAGAAAGCACTTCTGAAAGATATCTTCTGGCAGATGAACGAGATATCTTCCCGCTCGGAAACAGCTACGGACACCGTGGTAACGGAAACCGACGATGGGGACGGCCATATCATCCAGACCACTACTACCACTACCCGGACGAAGCTTTATATCCATGTAAGCCACAAGACCGCCGACGAAATGGCCGACTATTTTAATTTTAATGCTGACCAGCGCAGACAGCTCGCCGAACTTTTGGCAGAGGGCAATTGCAGTATGTGGAGCGCGGTACTTTACGGTATCGGCACCGGCGACGGAGAAATCGTTACGGTGGCGCTCTCCCAGCTCGGCAATGTGGGCGGTCAGCCTTACTGGTCGTGGTATGGCTTTGGCTCCCGCGTGGAGTGGTGCGCTTGCTTTGTAAGCTGGTGTGCCAATGAGTGCGGGTATATCGACGCTGGTGTTATTCCCAAGTTTGCCGGATGTGGCACCGGCGTCCAGTGGTTCAAGGATAGGGGCTTGTGGCAGGATAGAAACTATGAACCTCGGCCTGGGGATATCATCTTCTTTGACTGGAACGATGAAAACGGTCAGGACGGTGATTCTGACCATGTGGGAATTGTGGAGAAAGTCGAGAACGGTGTTGTGTACACTGTTGAGGGCAATTCCGGCGATATGTGCCAGGAGAACCGATACACCGTAGGGTATTATGAAATCCTGGGGTATGGGACACCAGCCTACTAGTCAGACAGCCGCCTTACGGCGGCTGGTACATACTTGCATTTCTGTAGTTGAATCCTCGCTTCTTGTATGTTATAATTAATTCGCAAAGTGTGAAAACATACAAGGCGGTGGTAACCATAGAACCCATAAACCTAAAAATCGGAGAAAAGCTGAAAACTCTCCGCACCACCCGCGCCTTCTCCCTGGATGAAGTTTCAGCCCTGACCAATGTGAGTAAGCCCATGCTGGGCCAGATCGAGCGGGGGCAGTCCGTACCAACGGTGACGACCCTCTGGAAGATCGCCACCGGGCTGAAAGCTCCGCTGTCCTATTTTCTGGAGGCTCCCCAGGCAGAATATACGGTTGTCAGCCCGGAGCCATCTACGGTAATTCTAGGCGATGGCGGCAAAATGAGAGCCTATCCTCTGTTCACCTACGACCCGGTGCGGAGTGTGGAAACCTTTTATATTGAGTTTGATCCAGGGTGCAGACATTCCTCAGAGAAGCATAATGACGGTGTGGAGGAGCACATCTTTGTCCTGCACGGGGAACTTCGGTTGGTGCTGGGGGACAAAACCGTAGATGTCGGGGAGAAACAGGCTGCCCGTTTCCGTGCGGATATCCCGCACTCATACCAGAATCCGGGTGAGTGCGGGTGCGCGGTTTACAACACGATTTTCTATCCAAGCCACTAAGGAGGGCCTATTATGTACGAACTAATTCAAGTTTCAGAACAGAGTTATTACATCCAAAGCCCGGCAAAAATCGGGCTGGTGAAGCTGAACGAACAAGACGTTTGCCTGATTGACAGCGGCAACGACAAAGACGCCGGTAAAAAGGTGAAGCGTATTCTGGATGAGAACGGCTGGCGGCTTACCGCCATCTATAACACCCATTCCAACGCCGACCACATCGGCGGCAACAGGTATTTGCAGGGCCAGACCGGGTGCAAAATCTATGCGCCGGGTATCGAGTGCGATTTCACCCGCCACCCCATTTGGGAACCGTCCTTTTTGTATGGCGGCTATCCGTGTAAAGAACTGCGGCACAAATTCCTCATGGCCCAGGAGAGCAGCGCTCAGGAATTAACCCCGGATTCTTTACCAGAGGGCTTTGAAATCATCTCCCTGCCGGGGCATTTCTTCGATATGGTGGGCTTTCGGACGCCTGACAATGTGGTCTATCTGGCGGATTGCCTGTCCAGCCGGGAAACACTGGACAAGTACCAGATTGGTTTTATCTATGATGTTGCGTCCTATTTGAAAACGCTGGAAATGGTCAAATCCCTACAGGCAAAAATATTCGTTCCGGCCCATGCCGCCGCTGCGGAGGATGTCACCGAACTTGTTCAGTATAATATCGACAAGGTGCTGGAGATTGCGGATAAAATCGTCGATATTTGCCAGGAACAGCTCTGCTTTGAAGCGATACTGCAAAAATTGTTCACCGATTACGGCCTCTCTATGAACTTTGAGCAATATGTTTTGGTAGGCAGCACCGTCCGCTCCTATCTGGCGTGGCTGAAGGATACGGGCAGAGTAAGCGCAGTTTTTGAGGATAATATGTTGCTTTGGCAGCAAGTATAGGAGGACATTATGGCTATCGAAAAAGTTAAAGAATATTTCGGAGAACTTGGCATGGCAGACCGGGTGCGGGAATTTGAAGTGTCCAGCGCCACCGTGGAGCTGGCGGCGCAGGCCCTTAACTGTGAACCCTGCCGAATCGCAAAGACGCTCTATTTCATGGTGGACGGCCACGCCATTTTGATCGTCGCGGCGGGCGACACAAAAATCGACAATTCCAAGTACAAGGCCCGGTTTCACGCAAAGGCTAAAATGCTCTCGCCAGATGAAGCAGAAACTCTGGTCGGCCATGCGGTGGGCGGTGTTTGTCCCTTCGCGGTCAACGAGGGCGTAACGGTCTACTTGGATGAATCCCTGAAACGGTTTGCAACCGTCTTCCCTGCCTGCGGCAGCAGCAACAGCGCGATTGAATTATCTATCGAAGAATTGGAAAAATATTCCGGTTATACAGACTGGGTGGACGTGTGTAAGGGCTGGAATCCATAAAATAAGCGCGGTGGCAGGGCGGACTGCTACCGCGTTTTTATAAAAAATGAAGATATTTTACAAGCCAAATCCTCTCATTTGCTGATATAATAGCCCCGGAAAGGAGGGACACCATGAAAAAAGAAGTGCGCACGGTAGTCTATGACGACGACCTGCACATCGAAGCGTACCGTTTTGAGGGTCTGGCTCAACCCTTTCCCAACCACTTCCATGAATACTATGTGATTGGCTTTGTGGAGGAGGGCCAGCGGGCGCTATCTTGCAAAAACCAGGAGTACGCGGTGAAAAAGGGGGATATCCTGCTGTTTAACCCGGGAGATAATCACGCCTGTGTACAGAGCGATGAGGGAACGCTGGACTACCGCAGCCTCAACATCGGCAAAGAGGTCATGCTGGACTTGGCCGAAGAAGTCACCGGCAGGCGGGAACTTCCCGGTTTCTCCCGCAGCATGATTGCCGACGAAGAAGTCACCTGCTATCTGCGCCCGCTCCATGAGCTGGTGATGAAAGGCTCCAATGAATTTGGGAAAGAGGAAAATCTGCTGTTTTTGATTTCTTTGCTGATCCAGCAATACGGCCAGCCTTTTGAAAGCTGCATCCCGGAGTGCCGGGAGGAAATCGAGCAGGCTTGCGCCTTTATGGAACAGCACTACGCGGAACACATCTATTTGGAGCAGATTTGCCACTGTGCCGGACTGAGCAAGTCCGCGCTGCTCCGGGCTTTTACCAAGTCAAAAGGCGTTACGCCGTACAGCTATCTGGAAAACGTCCGCATTGGGGAAGCAAAAAAGCTGCTGGAGCAGGGCGTCCCGCCGGTGGAGGCAGCTTTGCAGACCGGGTTCTCCGACCAGAGCCACTTTACCAACTATTTCAACCGGTTTATTGGACTGACACCGGGCGCGTACCGAGAGATTTTCAGCAAAGAAAGGGGCAATTTGGATGGACTTGCAAAATGAAAAATGCGTGATGGTGATCGACGAAAGCCTGCCGCTGGGCCTGATCGTCAACACTGCGGCCATTATGGGCATTACTTTGGGAAAGCAAATGCCGGAGGTGGTGGGCGCGGATGTGGCCGACCAAAGCGGCAATGAACATCTTGGCATTATCGAATTTCCGGTGCCGATTCTGCAGGGATCAGCCGAGAGCATTAGGGCGATAAGAGAAAAGCTTTATCAGCCTGAGTTTGTGGATTTGACGGTGGTGGACTTCTCCGATTTAGCCCAGGGCTGCAAAACATACGATGAATTTATCGATAAGATGGGCCATGTGGACGAGAGCGGTTTGCAGTATTTCGGTGTCGCTATCTGCGGTGCGAAGAAGAAAGTCAATAAGCTCACCGGCAATATGCCGCTGCTGCGGTGAACGCTATGGACTATCTCGATAAAAGAGAGCTGGACGATTACCGGGCCGCTGATACAGCAGGGCTGCTAGTTCGTCTGCCCGTTCCGCTGGGGAGCGAGGTGTGGCAGGTCTGCAATAACCCGGCTTGGAACAGCGGGGTAGGATCGGCAGAAATGTTCCTGTTTGGGGAAGTTCAAACGCCTTGCCGCATTGTACAAGCGACAAAATTCACAGTAAGGATGATAGAGGATTGGGGGATTCGCGTATTTCCCACAGAAGCTGAGGCGAGGAAAATGCTGTAAGGCGCACCCATTTACATTTGCACACTTGATTTTTGGCGAGTTCGTGGCTATAATTCTTGTGAAAACCGCAGAAATTCCATACACACTCCACATTGCGGTGTTACACTAAGCCAAAGGAGGTGCGCCAATGGCAACCATACTCATCGTTGAAGACGATATCGACACCAACGAGGCCGTCTGCGAATACCTACAAGAAGCCGGTCACACCACCATCCCCGCCTTTGACGGGGACGAAGCCATCACCCTGTTTGCGGCGCAGAAAATAGACCTGGTCGTGCTGGACATCATGCTCCCCACCGTTACCGGGCTGGTGGTGTTGAACTCCATCCGCAAGACCAGCCAAGTCCCGGTGCTTATGCTGACAGCTCTGGAGGACGAATACACCCAAGTTACCAGCTTTGACAGCCAAGCCGATGACTACATGACAAAACCCTTTTCCATGGTGATTTTGGGCAAACGCGTTGCGGCCCTGCTGCGCCGGAGCAACCCAAAGGAACAAATAGACGTGTGGACTTGCGGCGAATTAACTGTCAATTTCTCTGGTTACTCTGCCTGTGATTCTTCTGGTGAACTGGAAGTTACTGCCAAGGAACTTGACCTGCTCAAGCTGTTGGTGGAACATCAGGGACTTGTGCTGTCCCGCTCACAAATCCTGGACGCAGTGTGGGGTGATAACTCCTATGTGCTTGACCGGTTGGTGGACACCTACATCAAAAATCTGCGGAAAAAGCTGCACTTGGACTGCATTAAAACCGTCAAGGGTATCGGGTACAAGCTAGAGGTCGGCCCATGAAAAAGCTAAAGATTTTCCCGAAAACATTTCTCTACACGCTGGGGCTCATGCTGGTAATCGTCCTGCTCTCCCATGCGCTGATTTACTTTCTTATGCCGTGGGCATACAACTACCAGCAGGAAAAATCTCTGGAAACGGACGCAAACACGCTGGCCGACAAAATCATAGCAGCCACACCTGACGAGCGGGTAACTTATGTTACGGATTTCGCCGCCAAATGGAACGCCAACGCCGCTGTCACCTACGATGATTTTTCGTATAGCATTGATTTGTTGAAGCTGGAAACTGGCGCTCCTCCCCGGTCAGATGGCAAAACAGACTTTACCATCATTGCCGATACCACGGAGGATGGCGTGAAAATTTCCCTGGCCGAGAACCCATATGGCGGGGCAGACTTTTTCAGGGTGGAGCAGGGCTTTGCAAGCGGAGCCGGAACCATTACCGCTATTGTTTCCCGCCAGCACATTGAGGACGCCGTTGGCGCGGTGCTGATGATACTCCCCTTTACAGCTGTCCTCTGCGTTGCGATTTCTGTCGCGTTCGCCCTGGCCTACTCCAAAATGTTTACCAAGCCAATCAAGCAAATCAGCGCGGTAACGGAGCGAATGCAGGAGTTAACGCCCCATGTCCGCTGCGACACGGACACCCAGGACGAGATTGGTATGCTGGCTGAAAATGTCAACAGCCTGTATCAGACCTTGCTATCAACCATCCAGGACTTGGAGCAGGAAATCCAGAAGGTAGAGGCCGCTGACGTTCAGAAAACAAATTTCCTGCGGGCTGCGTCCCACGAGCTGAAAACGCCGGTAACCGCTGTCAGCGCCATGCTGGAAAATATGATTCTTAATGTTGGAAAGTACAAAGACAGGGACACTTATCTTGCCAAATGCAAGGATTTGACTGACCGTCTGGCGCAAATGATAAAAGAGATCCTCGACGCTTCCAGGGCTGAGTTTGCCGGGAATCAGGAATGTACGGACTTCCTTATATCGGACGTAATTGGCACGGTGATGGAGCCGTATCAAATCATTGCAAAAGCCAAAGGGCTTGCCATGAATGTAAAGCTGGATGAGCCTTGTACTGTATGCTTGCCGCGAGGAATGATTGAAAAAGTTATCTCCAATATTCTGGCGAACGCGGTGTCCTACACAAAGCCTAGTGGCACTATCACAATTACCTGCCATGAACAGCGGCTTATGGTGGAAAATGAGTGTACGCCCATCCCGCCAGAACACCTTGCCCACATCTTTGAGCCGTTTTACCGTCCTGATTATGGCCGTGACCGCACTGCTGGTGGGAACGGATTAGGGTTGTACCTTGTTGCAACAATTCTGAAATCACTGGATATTCCTTACACCTTTGCACCGTCCGAAAACATAACCGGGATGTCCTTTGAAATCCGCTTTTGAGCAATTCCATATTAGCTCCACATTTGCTTCATAATCGTTCCATATGAACGTGATATGATACCTCCATCCCAAACAGATTGGAGGTATCTTTTTTGAACGTATTTAGACGAGCCATCCTGTACGACACACGCAAACTTGGCAAAAGCCTTACCCTATTCTTACTCTTTCTGCTGGTCACGGTTTTTATCACAATGAGTTTTTCTGCGCTAAATGCGGTGCAAAGCGCGGCCAGCAGGTTGAGGGAAACGGTAGGAGCGTCCTTTACCTTGCGGGAAAAGCCGCTGGAACTTGACACGGACGGCGGTGACTATACCATGAAATTTTCGGAAATCTCCCCGCAGGATATTCAGCAGATTGCAAGCAATCCCGAAATCAGGGCCTGCAATGCCCAGCGGACTACATCGGCAACCACTGACGGTTTCATTTATCCATCGGGTATGCTTTCCGGCCCGGTTTCCGGGAACACGGAATCCGCATGGAACATGAATTTCACCAATGGTGTTCTGACATTGGCAGAGGGGCGGCACGTCTCAAAGGAAGATAAAAATACGGCCTTGGTCAGCCGGGAGCTGGCAGAAGAAAACGATTTGCAAATTGGCAGTGAATTGGCTTTTTCTGACCCGCCAACAACCGTAAAAATTGTCGGTATTTATGAGAGTGACCACAGCATGGAGTTTAACGCTGACACGATATTTACCGACCTGGGTACAGTGGGGAGCAGCATAGAGCAAGTAGATTTCTTTGTCACTGACCCCGCCGAGCTAGAAGTGGTCATGGCCCGAATTGAGGGCGATTACACCTTGCAAGCGAACACCACAGAGTATGACGCTATCTCTACACAGCTTGCGGCTATAGGACGGCTTACCACGGTGCTGATAATCGCGGCCATTGTGGTTGGTGTCACGGTGCTGTTTCTGATACTGGCCATGCGCATCCGGGGACGCACCCATGAGGTCGGTGTCTATCTGGCAATGGGGGTTCCCAAGCGAAACATACTGGCACAATTTCTGATTGAAACTTCCGCGCTCCTGCTGCTGGCAATGGCAATATCCTGCCCAATCAGTTGTCTGGCGACAGCGCAGATTGGCGCAGTTTTGAAAAGCATGATTGGAACCGCCAACGTGACCATATCCCCATGGAAATTACTGGCACAGTATGCAACGGAAATGGCGGTTATAGCGGC
Organism: uncultured Oscillospiraceae bacterium; assembly: GCA_910588935.1. GTDB lineage: Bacteria > Bacillota > Clostridia > Oscillospirales > Acutalibacteraceae > Acutalibacter. The sequence goes on along the minus strand of CAJUSM010000001.1, from coordinate 64,908 downwards.
AGACGTAGTGGCAGCGACCTACCCCGTTATGCGGCTTCAGCCTAAAGAAATCCTATCCAAAATGTCTTAAAGGAGGACACACCATGAACTTCATAAAAAGGGCATTTCTATATACGACCCGAAAGAGAGGAAAATCGCTGATTCTGCTGCTGACCCTGCTGATGATTTCCACCTTCGTCCTCACGGGGCTTTCCATCCTGGCAGCGACCGACCAGTCTGCATTGAGTCTGCGACAGTCCGTAGGCGGGAGCATTAAGCTGGAGTTGGACGAAAACAGTCCGAACTGGACGTACCAGCAGGGCGTTGGCGGCACGATGGTGGGGTACACAGGTACGCCCATCACGGATACGGATATTGAGAAAATCATGAGCGTCCCAGGTGTCCAGGGCTATAACGGCGTGGGTGACGGCAGCGTTTTTGCGGTAGACTTCTCCTTTATCACCGGCTTTAGTTTCGGGGCCGGGAGCGATTACAGCCGACTGCCCTCTGTCACCAACTCCGAATATTTCAACTACTTTCGGCGCGGTGCGTTCAAGCTGGTGGAGGGCCGGCACATCAACCCGGAGGATGACCATGCTGTCCTGATTAGTACGGCCATAGCCGAATTGAATGGCCTGCGGTTGGGGGACACCATCACCGTGCAGTGCTGCTATGACGAGGGCAGCTATCCCAATGTTCCGCTGAAAATCGTTGGGATATACGAGGCCCAGGACGATGGGGAGTTCCACACCACGTCTACGGATAAGCGCAACCGCCTGATTATCGACCACAAGGCCATGCGGGAAATCATGCAGCGCGACAGCATACAGTATGACAACGGTGTTGAATTTTTAGTGGACGACCCCAAGAACATCGACACGATAGCCGCAGAAATACGCAAGTTAGACCTGGACTGGAGTTGCTTCAAGCTGACAGTGGACAACACAGCATACGAGGCCGTGGCCTCCTCCTTGACTGCTATGCAGAGCATGGTAATGTGGCTGATTATCGGAATTGTAATCGTCAGCATTGGTATCTTGGCGTTGATACTCAATATGTGGATAAAGCAGCGCACCCACGAAACAGGCATACTGCTCTCCATCGGTGTGGGTAAGGTTCAAATTGTGGCGCAGTACATTTTGGAAACGCTGATAATTGCCGTAATCGCCTTTGGCCTGTCTTTTTTTACTAGCGGAATGATTGCGCAGGGAACGAGTAACCTGCTGTTCACACAGGCAGCGCAGAACCAGCCGGAAGTGGAAATTGAGCTGCCCGACGATGGGGCTGAGTATCTGGACATCACTGGTCAGTACATTCCCTATGACACGTCTAATATGGTAACGCCAGATAATGTGGAAGTCCATGTCACACCAGTCAGTTTACTATGGGTCTGCCTGCTGGGAATCGCCATATGCACAACCGCTGTCACGCTGGCATCCCTGCCAGTGATAAAAATGCAGCCGAAAAATATCTTATCGCAAATGAGCTAAAGGAGGACAATCGAATGAGTATTTTAGAAGTAAAAGACCTCAAGTATTCCTACGAAAACAACAAGTTCGTGCTGCGAGGAATCAATGCGAAGATGGAGCAAGGCAAGATGTACGCCATCCTTGGCCCGTCCGGGTGCGGTAAGACCACGCTGCTGTCCCTGCTTGGTGGTCTGGACATCCCTACCAGCGGTCAGATTTTGTACCAGGGTGAGGACATTTCAAAGACCGGCCTTGCCGATCACCGGCGCAGTCATGTGGCGTTCATCTTCCAGAGCTACAATTTGATTGACTATCTAGCCCCGATGGAAAATGTCGCACTGACCTCCAAGCTGCCGCCGCTCCCTATTTTGGAGCAGTTGGGGTTGACAGCAGAGGAAAGCAAGCGAAATATTCTGAAGTTGTCCGGTGGTCAGCAGCAGCGCGTAGCCATCGCCCGCGCCCTTGCCAGTGACGCGCAGGTTATCTTGGCCGATGAGCCGACCGGGAATCTGGACGAAGATACTGCTGCTGAGATTAGCACTATTCTAAAAGACAGCGCTCATAGATCCGGCAAGTGCGTGGTAATCGTGACGCACTCCAAGGAATTGGCACAGGATGCGGATGTGATTTTGAGATTGAAAAAAGGTGAGTTGGTTCAGTTATGAAAACGAAGTGGGTACACTGCCCGGTTTGCGGCAATAAAACGCGGGTTAAGTTAAGGGATGATTCCGTCTTAAAGAACTTCCCGCTCTATTGCCCGAAATGTAAAAAGGAAATTTTGATACAAGCAAAAGATTCAAAGATAGTAGTCATCAAAGAGCCAGACGCATAGACGCAGAGCCGATGAAACTGTGAACTCACAGGTCATCGGCTCCTCTGTTTTTAAGGCTTCTTTGGCATTGTGTCAATGAGAAGTTGTATTGTTCCCTTTGCCACCGCCAAGGCCCGCCCGTCGCAGGTCGCCAGCTTGCGGACCAAGGCGTCCACCTCGGAATCCTGCGCAGGCTTTTCCGGGTAGAAAAGCGAGTCCGGCGATATAGCCAACTCCCGGATCAGCTTGTAAAGTAGGGCATATCCCGGCGTACTTCCATTGTTCTCAAGCCGGTATATATACCTCTCACTAACGCCGATCCGTTCTGCCAAGGCTTCTACCGTAAGCCCAGCTTCTTGCCGTGCCGCTTTCAGAACCGCTCCGAATATTTCAGCTTCATTCTGCACTGTGGGTTCACCTCCTGTAACCATTATAGAGATTTGGGCAGATTTGATAATGGCATACAGGTTCAAATTATCATGAACTAATTATTCTCTGACTTCCGAACTGAATACCTGCACTGACCCCGCCAAATAAAAAAAACTTGGTTTTGGCGGGGCAAAATGCTATGCAGAGCCCTCCAAACCCAGGTTTTCGGGATTGGAGGGCTTTCTATGCGCTGGTATGGAGGTGGCCAGCCAAAAAAATCTATCGTCCTGCCCAGGGGCTTTTGCTCCTCGATTCTGAACTGACAGTCCATATAATTTATGAAGTAAATGCACTTGTACAGCAGCCCACGCCGCTATGCAGGTGCATTTTTGTGTCTACTAGCCTACTTCGCTGCCGTGGCCCGCCCCGGTCAATCTGAACTTTCAAAATTTCAGATTGATTGGAGGAACAAGTTTTGGATAAGAACTATCCGAAAAAGAGCGACCCGCGCCCAAAACGGCGGCGCAGCAAAGACAACCCATATGAGATTTACTCGGTCGGTGCTCAGACTGACCGGCCCCGTTATTATATAGCCTTTAAGGACAGCACCGGCGTCCGTCAGGAGCTAGAAATTGACAAGGCTCTATTTGATACGCTGGACAGGTTTGAGCTGGACGACCTCTCCTTTCTCAACGAGGTGGACAACCACTATGAGCGCTCTGAGCTGACAGAGGCTTCTCTAAACGCTCGGGCCTTTGAGCCACAGGAAACGGTTGAAGAAGTAGTCACGCTGCGCGATGAGAACGAGAGACTACATAGGGCGATTGCCACGCTCCCCGAAAAGCAGCGGAAACGTCTGACACTCTACTATTTCAGAGGGTTGAGCTACGCACAGATTGCAAAAATAGAGGGGTGCAAATACCAGACAGTGCAAGAGTCAATTTATGCAGCCCTGACCAAATTGAAAAAATTTTTGATTTAGACCCTGTGTTTTGCCCTTTAAGTTAGGAAACAGGTGGAGATACCGAAAATCTCCACCTGTTTCTGTTTTTGAAGCGGGTTTGATCCTTGACAACCGAATACCCATCCGTCAAATACTTTCCCATTACCTTTGTGACGAGCAAAAGCCACCATAGCGGCTGCGCCATGATCTGCCGGTGAAAAGCAACGAAGGGACACCACTTTTCTGACTTCTGTTGTTTCACTGCCGGGGAGCGACTACAGCCAAGCTATAGCCACCGGGCGGCTCCCGGTGGGGCGATGACCGGTAATGGGGACAATGATACTCCCGTCCAGCCACAGCCCGAGCGTGACAGCGATTTTCGGTCGTGAAGCCGTCGCAGGCAATGGGGGCGGTCGCATGAGAACCATGTGGGGGTGTGATTCCCGTGGTGCTGGTACGCTGCCAGCCGTTTGATGGGTTTTAGCATAGAAATTCTGCCAAGCAGTAGGACTTCTGCTGCTTGGCTTTACATAGGCGGTTTGTGCTGCCTATAATCGTAAAGGAGGTCATTTTTCATGAAAAAAACATACTCGCGTGGTGATATGTACTACGCCAATCTTGGCAAAGGTGTCGGCTCTGAACAGGAAGGTTACCGCCCGGTGGTGATTATCCAGAACAACGTGGGCAACCGGTTCAGCCCTACGGTCATTATCGCTGCCATTACCAGCAAAGTGGGAGTGAAGCCCCGCTTACCCACTCACTACTTTATTGACGGAGAGGACGGTTTGGAACTGCCCTCTGTTATTCTGATGGAACAACTTCGCACCATCGACAAGCATAGGCTGGGAAAGTACATCGGCCATCTGAAACCGCAGCACATCGACGGTATGAACCGCGCTCTGGCGGTCAGTGTCCACCTGAAATCAATAACAGGGCGCGGACTATAAAATCAAGGGGGTTGCCATGGCTCATAACATCCGCATTGACAATGAATACGCCGCTATTTTACTCATTGAAATCCTCTTTGAAAAGGGCCTTGTGAACAAACAGACCTATATAAATATCAGGAAACGCCTGCGTTCGCAAACTTCACAATAGGCCCACTTAACGGTACAATATAAGCACTAAAATCAAGGAGGTATCCTTTTATGTATCAGACAAATACAGCTTTCAGACTGCCCAACACTTTCATCCTCGACCGCAACCGGGAGCGCAACGCTGTTTTTTATGGCCGGGTTTCCACTGAGCATGAAGCGCAGTTAGCGGCGCTGGAGAATCAAATGCAGTGGTACGACGACCAAGCCCGATATCATCCCAACTGGACGGTTCTCTCGAAGTATATTGATGAGGGCATAACGGGCACCCAAGCCAAGAAGCGCCCCGCTTTCATGCAAATGATTGAAGACGCCAAAAAGGGCGCATTTGACTTAATCGTCACCCGCGAGGTGTGCCGTTTCGCCCGCAACACCGTGGACACACTGGTCATGACCCGCGAGCTGAAGAACTACGGCGTGGAGGTCTATTTTGTTGAGGATAATATCTGGACAATGGACGGCGACGGCGAACTGCGCTTGACCATCATGGCGACCCTTGCCCAAGAAGAAAGCCGCAAGATTTCTGAGCGTGTCCGCGCTGGACAGAAAATCAGCCGGGACAACGGCGTCCTCTATGGCAATGGAAACATCATCGGCTATGACCGGGTAGGCGACACTTATGTCATCAATAAGGATCAGGCTGAAACCGTCCGCATGATTTTCGACTTGTACCTGGAAGGCAATGGCGAGAAGAAAATTTGCAAGGAACTCTGTATCCGAGGGCGTAAGGACGGTCACGGCAATGTGAGTTGGAGCGTGTCAAAAATCAGCCGTATCCTCCGCAACGCCACCTATATGGGCTACAAGTGCTATTACAAATCGTGCAGCAACAACTACCTGGAGCAAAAGCGAATCAAGAATCTCGATGAAAGCTCCTATCTATATATAAAGGGGGATTTTGAACCCATTATACCCGAAGAAGTTTTTAGGCGCTGCGAAGAAATCCGCAAGAGCCGTACCACCAAGATGGTGGTCAACCAGGGCGAACGCACCTACGGCAAGCGGGCTTCACAAGATGTCTGGCTGCGGAAACTGCGTTGTAAATGCGGCTCCACTTTCCGAAAGAATAAATGGCGCACCAACAAGCGCGGCGATACCGTCTACGGCTACCAGTGTTACAATCAGGTGAACAATGGCAGCAAATCCTTCCGGGAGAAGAACGGCCTGGACACCGAAGGCTACTGCGATATCCGCATGATCGGCGACTGGAAACTGGACTTGATGGCCAAGATGATTTTTCAAACCCTCTGGACAGACAAAAAATCCGCTGTCCTTGAAGCCTACCGGCTGCTCCAAGAATGTTACCAGTCCGACACCAGCCACAACAAGGCTACTGTTGCCGCCATCCAGGGCAAAATCGCCCGAGCCAAGGAAAGGATGGACAATCTCATTTCCATGCGCGCCGACGGTGAAATCTCCAAAGAGCAGTTCAAAGACCTGCGCCAAAAGGCCGAAGCCGACCTCGCCGCCTTGAACGAGGAACTGGAACGAATCAATGCCGTTGGGGAAGAAAGCGACAACTCTCTCAATATGGCTGCTATCGAATCTGCTCTCAACGAAATGCTGGACTTCTCCGGCCCGAGCATTGATGAAAAGTTGCTGGACAAGTTCGTTTCCCGCATCACCCCGCTGGACGACACCCACTTCCGCTGGGACTTGAACCTCGCTCCCGGCCCGAAGCAAGCCATTATCGGCCAAGTTGAGGGCCGCAAGAACAAAGCCACCGTCCAGATAAAAGAATATGGTGAGGACAACGCACGTCCTCACCATACATATGACAGAACTATTCAGTTTGCGTCAAAGGAGACAAACGCCTACTTTTGTTTAATAGCCGCCTGCGCTGCAGCCAGCCGGGCAATGGGCACCCGGAAGGGAGAGCAGGAAACATAGGTTAGGCCTACATTGTGGCAGAACTCAATGGTGGTGGGGTCGCCGCCATTCTCGCCGCAAATGCCCAGCACAATGTCAGGACGCACGGCCTTGCCCTTTTCGGCGGCCAGCTTTACCAGCTGGCCAACACCCTCCTGGTCCAGGCGGGCAAAGGGATCGTTCTCGTAGATCTTGTTCTCGTAGTAGCTGGAGAGGAACTTGCCGGCGTCGTCACGGGAGAAGCCGAAGGTCATCTGGGTCAGGTCGTTGGTGCCAAAGCTGAAGAACTCGGCCTCCTCGGCAATCTTGTCCGCGGTAAGGGCGGCACGGGGAATCTCGATCATGGTGCCCACCTTGTACTTCAGGTCGGCGCCCGCCTCGGCAATAATCCGGTCAGCGGTCTCCACCACGGTCTTCTTCACATACTTCAGCTCTTTAATCTCGCCTACCAGCGGAATCATGATCTCGGGCACAATGTGCCAATCAGGATGAGCCTTGTTCACGTTGATGGCAGCCTTAATAACAGCCTCGGTCTGCATCTCGGCGATTTCGGGATAGGTGACGGCCAGGCGGCAGCCACGGTGGCCCATCATGGGGTTAAACTCGTGCAGGCCAGAGATAATGGCCTTAATATCCTCCACGCTCTTGCCCTGGGTCTGGGCCAGCAGCTCAATGTCCTTTTCCTCGGTGGGCACAAACTCGTGCAGCGGGGGATCCAGGAAGCGGATGTTTACATGCTTGCCCTCCAGAGCCTCGTACAGCTTTTCAAAGTCGCCCTGCTGCATGGGCTCCAGCTTAGCCAGGGCAGCCTTGCGCTGCTCCACGGTGTCAGAGCAAATCATCTCCCGAATAGCGGCAATGCGGTCAGGGTCAAAGAACATGTGCTCGGTACGGCACAGGCCAATGCCCTCGGCGCCAAAGGCTACAGCCTGCTGGGCGTCCTTGGGGGTATCGGCGTTGGTGCGCACCTGCAGGGTGCGGTACTTGTCAGAGAGCTCCATAATCCGGCCAAAGTAGCCGCCCTCGGTAGAGGCGGGCACAGTGGGGATGGCCTCGCCGTAAATGTTGCCGGTGGTGCCGTCCAAAGAGATATACTCGCCCTCGTGGTACTCCCGGCCGTTCAGGGTAAACTTCTTGTTGGCCTCGTCCATCTTAATGGCGCCGCAGCCAGAAACGCAGCAGGTGCCCATACCACGGGCCACAACAGCGGCGTGGCTGGTCATGCCGCCCCGCACAGTGAGGATGCCCTGGGAGAAGTGCATGCCCTCAATGTCCTCAGGGGAGGTCTCTAGGCGCACCAGAACCACCTTCTCGCCCTTTTCGCCCTGCTCCACAGCGTCCTCAGCGGTGAAAACAATCTTGCCGCAAGCAGCGCCAGGAGAGGCGGCCAAAGCAGAGGCAACCGGGGTGGCGGCTTTCAAAGCAGCCGCGTCAAACTGAGGATGCAGCAAAGCGTCCAGCTGCTTAGGATCAATCATCAGCAGGGCCTCTTCCTCGGTCTTCATGCCCTCGTCAATCAGGTCGCAGGCAATCTTAATGGCGGCAGTGGCGGTACGCTTGCCGTTGCGGGTCTGCAGCATAAACAGTTTGCCATGCTCCACGGTAAACTCCATGTCCTGCATATCATGATAGTGGCCCTCCAGCAGAGCGCACACCTTCTTAAACTGCTCAAAGGCCTCGGGGAACTTCTCCTCCATCTGGGCAATGGGCATGGGGGTGCGCACGCCGGCCACCACGTCTTCGCCCTGGGCATTGGTCAGGAACTCGCCCATCAGCTTTTTCTCGCCGGTAGCGGGGTCGCGGGTAAAGGCCACGCCGGTGCCGCAGTCGTCGCCCATATTGCCAAAGGCCATCATCTGCACGTTTACAGCGGTGCCCCAGCTGTAGGGAATCTCGTTCATACGGCGGTAAACATTGGCCCGGGGGTTGTCCCAAGAGCGGAACACCGCCTTCACGGCGCCCATCAGCTGCTCCTTGGGGTCGGTGGGGAAGTCCGCGCCGATCTTTTCCTTGTATTCGGCCTTAAACTGCTCGGCCAGGTCCTTCAGGTCCTCGGCGGTCAGCTCGGTATCCTGGGTAACGCCCTTCTTCTCCTTCATCTGGTCAATGAGCTCTTCAAAGTACTTTTTGCCCACTTCCATAACCACGTCAGAGTACATCTGGATAAAGCGGCGGTAGCAGTCGTAAGCCCAGCGGGGGTTCCCAGAGGCATTGGCCATATACTCCACAACCTCTTCGTTCAGGCCCAGGTTCAGGATGGTATCCATCATGCCAGGCATAGAGGCCCGGGCGCCGGAGCGGACGGAAACCAGCAGGGGGTTCTCCTTATCACCGAACTTTTTGCCGGTAATTTCTTCCATTTTGCCCACATACTCCATAATCTGGGCCTGGATCTCGTCGTTGATCTTCCGGCCGTCCTCGTAATACTGGGTGCAGGCCTCGGTGCTGATGGTAAAGCCCTGAGGCACCGGCAGCCCCAGCTTAGTCATCTCGGCCAGGTTCGCGCCCTTACCGCCCAGCAGTTCGCGCATAGAACCGTCGCCCTCGCTGAACAGGTATACATACTTGTGGCTCATTGGTAACAACCTCCTAATGAATGTTCAACCGGAATGCTAAAAAAATCTTTGTCTCTCCGATTACATGCCAATTATAGCAAGAATATCCGGAAATTTCCATAGGAAACCGGAAGAAAATTGAAAAATTTTTCTTTTTTTCTTTGTTATTTCTGCCCCGCCATGGTTTTTAGGCCCCGGCAGAGCGCCCAACTAGAAAAATTTCCAGATCCAGGACCAAGCCCTGCCCGCTTTTGCCGTTCTGCCCCGCCTTTTTCTTCTATACCATAGGTTTATGCAGCGTGACAGATTCATCTTGCAAATTTAGCTGGAACCTGTTAAAATAGTTTGGTATATGCCGCTGTTCTTTTGCTTGATATTTTCAGCCTGCATTAGGAGGCTTTTTTATGCTGATCAATTTTAAACGGCCCTCGCCCGCCGGGCCCTGCCAGTTCATCATTGCCGGCTTGGGCAACCCCGGCCGAGAATACCAGGGCACCCGGCATAACGCCGGTTTCCTTGCCCTAGACCGCCTGGGAGAAAAGCAGGGCGCCCAAATTAAGCGGATCAGGTTTAAGGGCCTAACAGGGGATTGCCTGCTGGCTGGCCAGGCCGTGCTTTTGCTTAAGCCCGGCACCTATATGAACCTAAGCGGCCAGTCGGTCCTGGAGGCCATGCAGTTTTATAAGGTCCCCCCAGAACGCACCCTGATTCTTTTCGACGATATCAACCTCCCCCCCGGTAAGCTCCGCGTCCGGCGCAAGGGCAGCGATGGCGGGCATAATGGAATGAAAAACATTATCTACCTCGCCGGCTCCGACCAGTTCCCCCGCATCAAAATCGGGGTAGGCCAAAAGCCCCATCCCCAGTACAGCCTGGCCGACTGGGTGCTCTCCCGCTTTACCCCCAGCGAGAACAAGGAACTGGACCCCGCCCTAGACCAGGCCTGCCAGGCAGCAGAGCTCATTGTCCAGGGTAAAATTGACCAAGCCATGAACCAGTTCAACTAGGAGGGAATGCTGTTGCATTGCGAACACTACCTGGATAACTCCGCCACCACCCCTGTGCTCCCCCAGGCGGCAGAGGAGGCCCTCCGGCTGATGACCCAGTGCTGGGGCAATCCCTCCTCTCTGCACACCAAAGGCTTTTTGGCCAAAAAGGAGCTGGATTCTGCCCGGGAGACCATTGCCCGCCGCTTAGGCGCCGCGCCGGAAGAAATCTTTTTTACCTCCGGAGGCACCGAGGCCAACAACCTCGCCCTGCTGGGAGCCGCCGGGGCCCGCAGGCGCATGGGAGATAAAATTGTTGTTACCGCCATTGAGCACGATTCTGTTTTAAACCCAGCCAAGGAACTAGAACGCCGGGGATTCCAGGTACAGTACCTCTCCCCTGGCCCCAACGGGGTTGTGCCTGCCCAAGCTCTGGCCGATGCCATCGACGAAAAGACCATATTGGTCAGCATCATGCTCGTCAACAACGAGACCGGGGCCATTCAGCCAGTGCGGGAGGCGGCCCAGGCCATCCGGCGAAAGGGCGCGCCCGCTCTTCTCCATACCGACTGTGTCCAAGCCTTCTGTAAGCTGGATTTCACCCCCCAAAAGCTGGGCGCGGACCTGTGCACGGTAAGCGGCCACAAGCTCCATGGGCCCAAAGGAGTGGGGGCCCTTTACATCAAGCGGGGCAGCCGGCTTCTGCCCCAGGTGTACGGCGGCGGCCAGGAGGGCGGCCTTCGCTCGGGCACAGAATCCCTGCCCCTTATCGGGGCCTTTGCCAAGGCTGTAGAGCTTGCCCCCCAGGCCCGGGCTTTGCTGCCCCAAATGGAGGAGCGAAATGGTTTTCTCCGCCAAAAGCTCCTGGCGGTTCCCGGCGTGGTTCTAAACTCGCCGGAGGAGGCCCTGCCCTACATCCTCAACGTTTCCCTCCCTGGCGTGCGGGGGGAGACCATGCTGCACTTTTTGGCGGAGCGGGGGGTTTACGTGTCCTCTGGCTCCGCCTGCGGCAGGGCAAAGCCCAGCCATGTGCTGGCCGCCATGGGGCTGGAAAAAAGCCTGGTAGAATCCGCGCTGCGGGTAAGCCTGTCCCGCTTTACCCAAGAAGAAGATTTGGCGGCCCTGGCAGCGGGGGTGGCGGCGGGCCTAAAAACCTTGGCCCATGTGTCTTCTCCCCGCCATTCATAGGCCTGCCTCTAAGGGAAAAATCTGAAAAAGCGGCATTGGCCTGTAAGCCATTACGGAGGGAAAGACTTGCCAGCTGAGCGACAGCATAGCCGGAGTTATCTCAGACGAGCATCTCTCTTTCCGCTGTACAGACAAGGCAGGAATCCGGGTTTACGTCCCAAAGGAGGAGCTGGAAACGCTGGAGGCCGGCTGTGTTGTTACGGTAGAGGGCCAGGTCAAGGAAGCCCGCATAAAAAACTATGGGGATATGGTAAACGCGTGGATGATAATGGATCCTGCAAAGGTACAGAAAAGCAGCTTTGAGGTAGCCGGCCAAGTGGAAGAAATCTTTAGCGGCTGGGCCAGGGACGGCCAGGAATTCGCGGCGATTTGGAACAGCACCGTGGTGCTGGACCAGCAGATCAACATCTACCTGCCAGAAGATCACACCATTCAGGTTGGCGATGCCATAACGGCCCAGGGAGCTCTTTTGGCTCCTGCCGGGCCAGAGAAATTCTGTACAGCCTATATCCGTGGCCGGGAGCCGGGCGGGGTCTTTGTTATGCCGGAGCCTGTGCTTTTGCAGAAGGAAGCCGGGAAATAAAAGGGGCAGCCCTGCCTGTTTTGGCAGGCTACTGGCCATCCCTACAGCGGCGAGGAAAGGAAAGAGGATATTTTGAAATACAAAGCCATATTTTTCGACCGGGACGGCACCCTGGTTCGAGGCGATCCCCAGTGGATTACCTACCGGAACCGCTGCCTGGAGGCGTGGAGCGGCAAGCCCTTTGATACCAGCTACGACTATTTCATGGATGTCTTCCACCGCGTGGAAGAGGGGAATTTCTCCTTTACGCCCTACAGAACCTTAGAGGACGAGCTGGACTTCTTCCGCCAATGGTTCCTCTATGTGTTCCAGGATATGGGAATTACGGAAAAAACCGCCGAGCGGGCGGATATGCTGATGGAAAAGCTGTGGTACTTAAAAAAGCACCCATACCCGGAGACAGTGGACGTGCTGGAGTACTTTAGAGGCAAAGGCTATAAAATGGGCGTCATCAGCGACTGCCCCCCCTCCCTGGAGATTACCCTGGAGGCCTGCGGCCTTCACGACTACTTCACCAGCTTTACCGCCAGCTCTTTGGTAGGGGCCATGAAGCCTGACCCAGTGATCTTTAACGCCGCCCTAGAGGCCCAAGGTATTACGGCAGAGGAGAGCATTTATGTGGACGACTATCCCCCTGAGGCCGACGGGGCCAGGGCCTTGGGGTTTACATCGTTCCTCATCGACCGGAATGAAAGCCAGCCGGATTCAGAGTGGACCATCCGCAACCTCCGGGAGCTGGTAAACTTTGTGGAGAGGAGAGGCAGATAATGAGAGAAGTCATTTTGCTTAAGCTGGGAGAAATCGCCCTAAAGGGCCTGAACCGCAAAACCTTTGAGGATGTGCTCATCAAAAACATCAAGCGCCGCCTCCAGGGGGCAGGGGCGTTTTCCGTTACCTCTCGCCAGTCTACCATCTATGTGGAGCCCCTGGATGATTTTGCGGATATGGATCTGGCCGAGGAGCGCTGTGGAAAGGTTTTCGGGGTGGTCAGCTATACCCGGGCCGGCACGGCGGAAAAGGACCTGGCAAAAATACAGGAGCGGGCGGCGGAGTACCTGGCGGAAAGCCTAGAAGCCGCCCGAAGCTTTAAGGTGGAGTGCAAGCGCAGCGATAAAAAATTCCCATACAAGTCTCCGGAGATCTCCGCTCAGGTAGGCGGCTATCTGCTGGAACAATTCCCCCGCCTGCGGGTAGATGTGCACCACCCGGACATAGAGGTACGGGTAGAGGTACGGGAGCAAAACGCTTTTGTACACGCCAACGCCAAGCCTGGGGCCGGGGGGATTCCGGTGGGCACCGGGGGCAAGGCGGCAGTGCTCATCAGCGGCGGCCTGGATAGCCCGGTGGCCGCCTGGACCATGGCCAAGCGGGGGGTAGAGCTCACCGCCATCCATTTCGCCTCTCCCCCCTATACCAGCGAGCTGGCCCACGATAAGGTGGTACGCCTGCTGGGAAAGGTCAGCCAGTATGCCGGCCGGATTAAGCTTATCACCGTAGAGCTTACCCGCCTGCAAGAGGAGATCCGAGACCGCTGCCCAGAGGACCTGGGTACTATTATCCTCCGGCGGTACATGCTCCGGGCAGCCCAGCGCGTTGCAAGAGACGAGGGCTGCCTCTGCCTGATCACAGGGGAGAGCCTGGGCCAGGTGGCAAGCCAGACCCTTCAGGCAATTGCCTGCACCGATGCCGTGGCGGATATGCCCGTATTCCGCCCCCTCATTGGCAGCGATAAGGCGGAAATCGTAAAAATCGCCCGAAAGATTGATACCTTTAACACCTCCATTGAGCCCTTTGAGGACTGCTGCACCATTTTCACCCCCAAGCATCCCCGCACCAAGCCCACCCTAGAGATGGTGGAGCGGGGCGAGCTGGCCATGGACGGCCAGCCCCTGCTAGAGGAGGCACTGAAAAACCTGCGCGCGGTTCATATCAACGGGTATTAAGACGGAAAAAGGCGGCGTCTCAGGTTTCCCCAGCGTATTCCGCCATACCTCCCCCCTTGTGCCCAAAGCCCCGCCAAAATGCCTTTCCGCGCCAGGAAAGCATCCAGCGCCTCTTGGATTTTCCCGCGCATCCCCGTCAAACCCAGTCAGCACATCCAGGCTCAAGCCATAGCGCGCGGCCAGCCTTTTTGCCTGCCGGATATCCGGCAGGGTCTCCTGGGAAATCCATTTTTTCTGTCTTGCACCATGCAGGCTGTTTCCAATTCCCATGGTTATTTCCTCCTTTATGTGGTGTAAGCAGATTATAGCAAAATTCTTCTTGGCAATCTGCCAAGGTTTCCATCCACTTTTGCCCACATTCTTCACAGCCGAAAGGAGCGCCTTATGTACGGCATCACTACCAAGCAGTTCAGCGTTTTAAGGGATCATGTGGATGTGTACCAGTTTATGCTGGATATTTATACCCCCCACTGGCAAACCGGCGTGGCCGCGCCTTTTTGGGAATACGCCCTGGTGTCCGATTGGATGGACAAATCTTACCTGCACCGGTGCAGGATATGGAAGGACAAAGAAAAAATTGTGGCTTTCTGCTTTCACGAAAACCCTGTAAGCCACGTATACTTCAGCCTGCGCCCCGGCTATGAGGCCCTGGCCCCGGAAATGGTGGAATACGCGGAAAAACACATGCCCCGGGCAGGCGGGGAGCAGCAGCTGATGCTTACGGGAACCCAGCGCCAGCTGGCCCAAGCGGCAGAGGCCGCCGGGTATTCCCAGGCGGGCGGCTATGAAAGCTTTTTCTTCAACTGCGAGGAGCCCTTAGAGTATCCCCTGCCAGAGGGCTTTCATTTTACAGAAATAGGCGGTGTAGATGTGGCCAAGGCCTGCCAATGCTGCTGGAAGGGCTTTGACCACGAGGAGACGGAAGGCCCCTGGAACGGGGAGTATGAGCATGGCTACGCCTTGTGCAGCGCCCCCCACGCCACTCCAGAGCATCATATTGCGGTAATGAACCAGGCCGGGGAATATGTGTGCTACGCGGGCATGTGGTGGGTGCCGGAAAATAAGCTGGCCTACCTGGAGCCACTCTGCACCGTGCCCGCGTACCGGCACAAAGGACTGGCCGCCGCGGCCCTTTCCCAGCTGTACAGGCGGCTAAAGCCTTTGAGCGCCGCCTACATCACCGGCGGAGGCAACCCCTTTTATCAAAAAATTGGGTACGGACCAGGGGTAGTATGGACGTTTTGGAAAAAAGGCAGCGGACAAGCCCTTTCTCTATCTTGATATTCCGCCCCAGGCTTACCATAGATTGGGGTCATGCGGGGCCCCGCAAAAGGGAAGCGCTTTGAAAGAGGTGAGAGAGATCGACATAAACCTATATTACCAGGAAAAGGGAAAAGGAACGCCCTTTGTCCTTTTGCATGGCAATGGGGAGGACAGCAGCTATTTCCGGCATCAAATAGAATTCTTTTCCCAGCGGTACCAGGTGATTGCCGTAGATACCCGGGGGCATGGCAAGTCTCCCAGGGGCGCCGCTCCCTTTACCATTGGGCAGTTTGCGGAGGATTTGAAAAAGCTCATGGACCGGCTGGGCATAGAGGCCGCCATCCTGCTGGGCTTTTCCGATGGGGCAAATATTGGAATGGAATTTGCCCTCCAATACCCCGAAAAGGTAAAAGCCCTTATTCTAAACGGCGGCAACCTGAATTCTAAGGGAATAAAAGGGAGCATACAGCTGCCCATAGAAATTGGGTACCGGGCCGCAAAGCTCTTTGCCCAAAAATCAGCAAAGGCCAGGCGCAATACAGAGATGCTGGGGCTAATGGTCCACCAGCCCAATATCCCCCCTCAGCGGCTCCAAGCCATCCAAGCCCCCACCCTGGTCATTGCAGGGACCAGAGATATGGTGAAAACGGCCCATACCCAGAAGATCGCGGCCCATATTCCCAATGCAAGGCTGGCCATCCTGCCGGGAAACCATTTTATTGCCAACCAAGCCCCAGAGCAGTTTAACCGGGAAGTGGCGCGTTTTTTGGAAACACTGGTATTTTAAGCACGCCCTGGGGCTTGGTTGAAAATAGAGACAATGACTGGATTTTTGACCATAAGATTTCAAGAAGAAAACCGCAAGCCAGCCTTGCCGGTTAACCAGGATTTTCGTTGCGGAAAGTAACCGCTTATAGGCAAAAACACATGGTTTTCGATTTTTCAAGCAAGCCCTAATCATACCCCAAAGAAAGGTGATTGTATGAACGCAGAAATCATATCTGTTGGCACCGAGCTCCTCTTGGGCGCGGTGGTAAATTCCGATGCCGCCATTGTGGCCAAGGCGCTTTCCGAGCTGGGCATCAACCTGCTCCACACCTCTGTGGTAGGGGACAATCCCCAGCGCCTGCGGGAAGCTGTAGAGACAGCCATTGCCCGCAGCGACCTGCTGATTATGACCGGCGGCCTAGGGCCTACTGCCGACGACCTGACCAAGGAGACCACCGCTGCCGCCGCCGGGAAAAAGCTTGCCCTTCACCAGCCCAGCCTGGACCGGATCCAGAATTATTTTAACGAAAAGCATGTCAGCGAAAACCAGGCCAAGCAGGCCTGGCTCCCAGAGGGCTGCACCGTGCTACAAAACGATAACGGCACAGCGCCTGGCTGCGCCTTTCAGGCAGAGAACGGCTGCACCATTCTCATGCTCCCTGGCCCGCCCAGCGAGCTGGCCCCCATGCTCCACAATTACGCTGTGCCCTATCTGCAGCAAAGCCAAGAGTATACCATTGTCTCTCACAATGTGCACATCTACGGCCGGGGAGAGGCTCCGGTAGCCCAGCTGATGGACGACCTGATGAACGGGGAAAACCCCACCCTTGCCCCCTATGCCAACGAAGGGGAATGCTATCTCCGGGTAACAGCCAAGGCCCACACCCAGGAAGAAGCCGACAGGCTTTGCCAGCCCCTCATCCATGAAATCCGGCAAAGGCTGGGAAATTTTGTCTACAGTGTGGATATCGACAGCCTGGAGGAGCTGGTGGTCAGGGAGCTGGCTGCCCAAGGCAAAACCCTTGCCACTGCCGAAAGCTGTACCGGGGGCCTGCTCAGCAAACGGATTACCGATGTTTCCGGCTCTTCCGCAGTGTTCCACATGGGTGTGGCCACCTACGCCAATTCCGCTAAGGAGGCGCTGCTGGGGGTCCCTCGCTCCACCCTGGAACAGTTTGGCGCGGTAAGCCAAGAGACCGCCCAGGCCATGGCGGAAGGAATTGTCCGGGTCAGCGGCAGCAGCCTGGGCATTGGCATTACAGGCATTGCCGGGCCCCAGGGAGGCACCCTGGAAAAGCCTGTGGGCCTCATCTATATAGCCCTTAGCGACGGGGAAAACACCTGGGTTGCCAAGCGCTCTCCCATTGGCAGGACCAAAAGCCGGGACTGGCACCGGCACTGCGCCGCCTCCCATGCTTTGGACATGGCCAGGCGGTATCTCCAAGGCCTGCCGGTTATCGAGGCCTAAACCATGGGGGAAACGGTTGGCCGCTTTGCCCCAACCCCCAGCGGGCGAATGCACCTGGGGAACCTGTTTAGCTGTCTGATCGCCTGGCTCTCTGTCCGCTCTCAGGGCGGGCGGATAATTTTGCGCCAGGAGGATCTGGACCCCCAGCGTACCAGCCCGGCCTTTGCCGCCCAGGTAGAAGAGGACCTGGCCTTTTTGGGGCTGGATTGGGACGAGGGCGGCACAAAAGGTGGCCCTGCCGGGCCCTACCGCCAATCCCGGCGGGGAGACTTTTACGAAAGCTGCCTAAACAGGCTGGCGGCTATGGGCTTAACCTATCCCTGTTTCTGCAGCCGGGCAGAGCTCCACGCCGCCAGCGCTCCCCATACCGCAGACGGCGACCCCATTTACCCCGGTACCTGCCGGAACCTTAGCCCCCAGGAAATTGAGAAAAAGGCCCAGGCCCGGCCTCCGGCTGTTCGGCTAAAGGCCTCCGGCAAAATCCTGTTTACCGACCGCCATTACGGCCCTCAGGCGCAAGACCTGGCCACAGAGTGCGGAGACTTTATCCTCCGCCGGTGGGACGGGGTGTTTGCCTACCAGCTGGCAGTGGTTGCGGACGACGGGGCCATGGGGGTTACAGAGGTGGTCAGGGGCCGGGACCTGCTAAGCTCGGCGCCCCGGCAGCTGTATTTATACCGGCTTCTCGCCCTGCCGGAACCGGTATTCCGCCATGTGCCCCTGGTGCTGGCAAGGGATGGGCGGCGGCTCTCCAAGCGGGAACAGGATGTAAGCCTGGACCGGCTAAAAAAGCGGTACCGGGCCCAGGATATTATTGGCCGGTTGGCCTGGCTGGCCGGTCAGCTGGACCGCCCCGAACCAGTGGCGGCAAAAGAACTGATACCGGTGTTCCGGTGGGAAAAGGTGCCAAAAGAGGATATTTTCCTGCCAGAGAGGTTGTTCGAAAGCACCCAACCATAAGGCCCTGGCAAACGATTTGCCGTCCCCCTCAGGCCAGGGCAAAGTCCCTAAGCTACGCTTTCTTTTCCCATCTTTACGATAAAGGCAATGGAAACTTTACGCTTTCACCACACCCACTATTTTTTAGAGAGGATGAAATCCATGGCAAAAGCCATTATTAACGCCAACCGCTCCCAAGGCGCCATCCATCCCAATATCTATGGCCATTTCTCCGAGCATCTGGGCCGCTGCATTTACAACGGCATTTATGTGGGAGAAAATTCGGATATCCCCCATAAAAACGGAATGCGCACCGATGTAGTGCAGGCCCTAAAGGCAATGGGCATTCCCCTCCTCCGCTGGCCAGGAGGATGCTTTGCCGATACCTACCACTGGCGAGACGGCATTGGCCCCAAGGAAAGCCGCAAAAAAATTGTCAATACCAACTGGGGCGGCGTTACCGAGGACAACTCCTTTGGCACCCACGAGTTCTTGGAGCTCTGCCGCCAGCTGGACTGCCAGCCCTATATTTCCGGCAACGTGGGCAGCGGCACAGTACAGGAGTTCTCCGACTGGGTAGAGTACTGCAATATGGGGGGCCAGTCCCCTATGGCCGAGGAGCGCCGCGGAAACGGCCAGGATACCCCCTGGAACGTGAAGTATTGGGGCATTGGCAACGAAGCCTGGGGCTGCGGGGGAAATATGCGGCCAGAGTTTTATGCCGACCTCTGCCGGCAGTACGCCACCTATCTGCGCAATTATGACAAGGACCATAAGATATTTAAAATCGCCTCTGGCGCCAGTGTAGAGGACTACCGCTGGACAAAGGTAATTATGGAGCAGGCCGGGCACCTTATTGATGGGGTGAGCCTGCACTACTACACCATTCCCCGCAGTGAAAGCTGGCAGGATAAGGGCCCGGCCACAGGCTTCCCCCGCCACGAGTATTTTTCCACCCTTTGGAAAACCCTGCGTATGGAAGATCTCATTGAAAACCACAGCCGGATTGTCCGGCAATACCAGGGAGACCGCCAGGTAGGCCTGTGTGTGGATGAATGGGGCACCTGGTTCGATGTAGAGCCGGGCACAAACCCTGGCTTCCTCTACCAGCAAAATACCATGCGGGACGCCCTGGTGGCGGCCATCAACCTGAACATCTTCAACAATCACTGCGATACCGTGGTTATGGCCAACATCGCCCAGGTGGTCAACGTGCTCCAGGCAGTAATCCTTACCGAAGGCCCCAAGATGCTGCTGACTCCCACCTATCATGTGTTCCAAATGTACAAGGGGCACCAAGGAGCCAAGCATGTGGAAAGCTATGTGGAAACCTTCCTTACCGGCGAGGGAGAGTACCAGGTTCCCAACCTGCATATCTCTGCCAGCGAAAGCAAAGAGGGGGCGCTTATTACGGTAGCCAACTTGGACGACCGAAATTCCGCCGAGCTGGACTGCGTCCTTTCCGGCTTGGGCCAGGGGAACGCCGTAGAGGGCCGGGTGCTTACCGGCGGCTGCAGTGCCTATAACGATTTTGGCAGCGAAGGAATTGTAAAGCCAACCGCCCTGGCGGCGGAACTTACAGGCAATGGCTTTCAGGCCACGCTCCCGCCCTGCTCTGTGGCAGCGTTTACCATAAAGTAGATGAAGGGAAACACAGGGCTCCCGGCAAACAGCGCCGCTTTTCCCCAAGGATCTCATAAAGGCAGTGCAAGTCTCCCCCATACGCCTGTTTGCAGGCGCTGCCTCCTTATGGAGTTAGACAGCCAATACTTCCAATCAATCTATGAATATATTGACCGCCTTCCCAAAGAGCAAAAGGCCAGCAGCCAGGAATATGCCCGGCGCCTCGGGTTTTGCCGGGCCTGTGAAAGCCTGCAAAACGGTATGTGCGCCCAGTGCGGCTGCTTTGCAGAGGTTCGGGCGGCAAAGTCCGCCTTGGCCTGCCCCATAGCCCGATGGTAAAATTTTTGGGGGGCAGGGGCGGCAGAAATCGGATTACGTTCCACAGGAAATGTGGAAAACCTTGTGGAAAATGTGGAGAACCCCTTGTCCTGCCAGGTTTTTCCATGTGGAGAGCTTTCCCCAGAGCAAAAGTTTATGTTAACCAGCAAGGCCAAAGCAGAGCTGCCCCGCCCTATTTTTCTCGATCTGGCGGTCTAATAAAAACATACTCTCTGTTCCAGAAGCCCTTTAAAGCCTTCCTGGTTTTCCCCTTTTCCTTTTCGCCGGCCATATACCCTAAGAAAGGACTGTGTGCAAATGAAGCCCGCGCTTAACCTGCATAAAATGCAATGGACCCGGAAACCCCAAGCCTTTGCCATTGGTTCAGACTCGGTGGAGATTACCACCGCCCCACATACCGACCTATGGCAGCGTACCTATTACCACTTTCGCAATGACAACGCCCCGGTGCTCCAGCTAGAGACCGAGGAAAAATTCTTTTCCTTTGTGGTAAAAGCCGACTTTTCCCACAGCCACCGCCGTTTTGACCAGTGCGGGATCGTCATGTATCTCGATAGCGAAAATTGGCTGAAGGCCTCGGTTGAGTACGAGAACCAAACATTTGGGCATCTGGGCAGCGTAGTTACCAATATGGGTTACTCCGACTGGGCCACTACAGCCATACCGGCCAGCGTCACCTCTATGTGGTACCGGCTTAGCCGCCGGGAGGATGACTACTGTATTGAGTGCTCTCAAGACGGGACAGCGTTCAACCAAATGCGGGTCTGCCATATGTGGCAGGGCGGTGGGTCCATCCGTTTCGGCATCTACGCCTGCAGCCCAGAGGATTCCTCCTTTACCGCCCGGTTTTCTCATATGGAAATTACAGAGTGTCAGTGGCCTGCCCACCATGGCCAGCCGCCAGACAAGGCCGAATAAAACAAGGCGTCTCCTTCACTGAAAAAGGGGACGCCTTATTTTCATTTCGAGCCAATCAGTTCCCTTACTCTTCCACATTTTCCCTGCCCTTATCGTACAGCCGCCTGCCCAAAAACACCAGTCCTATAGACAGCATGACACAGCCCTCAATCAGCTCCCCGCCAGCAGAGGTCAACATCCCATTGGCAATCATCGCCTCGCCGCCGGAGAATATGTGATAACTGCACCCAACCGTTAGAATCAGCCCCACGATTCCCTCAAAGGGAAAAAGAATTCTGCTCAGCCTGCTCCCCACAGACATAATTCCCCGAAGAATAAACTCATACATGGCTAGGGCCATGCCGGCCCACATTATCAAAAGATTCTCCCACATGCCCTCTGCCCAGGTGACCCCCGCGGATTTGGCAAGCCCATTGGCCATGAGCAGTACAAACAGCAGCGCCACTGTGTGCTGGAACACTTTGCCCCGCAGCAGCTGCTGCCGCTCGTCCATATCTTTTCCGCATTCAAACCAGCATCTCCGCTTCATTCTTTTCCCTCCTGTTTTTCCGTAAGCTCTTCCGGCCAGAATAGGCCGTCTAAAGTTGTGCCCAATACCTGGCAGATATCAACACACAGGCGTACCGTGGGGTTATAGTCCCCCTTCTCAATAGCAACTATTGTCTGCCTTGCTACACCCACCGCCTGGGCCAGCTCCTGTTGGGTCATCCCCTTGGCGGCCCGGGCGGCTTTCATTTTCAGATTTTTCCCCAAGCCATCACCTCCACACCCGTATTGTAAATCATTTATTTCAAAAAGTCAAGTATATTTTACTTAAAGCTTTCTTTTTCTTACTTTGCAAAAAAAGAGAGAGCGGAATTCCCGCTCTCTCCCGGTTAGGGCTTGTTTGAAAATAGAGGAAATGACCAATTTTTGCCTGGAAGGGGTCCATTTCAAGGAAAAAAACCGCAAGCCAATCTTCCCCGAGGATTTTTGACGCGGAAAGGGGCTGCTTATGGGCAAAAAGACGGCTTTTTTTATTTTTCAAGCAAGGGGCTTGAGGTATGGCGCCGGCTTAGCGGTTTGGCTCTGTGCCGGCTTCCCACAGGCTGCCCAGCCAGGCAATGGCCAGGTCTGGCCATACCCTGGCAATGCGGCAGTCCTTCTCCAGCTGGGCCCGGTATGCCTCCCCGGCATCCTCCGGCGGGGCAAAGTAGGGGGCGAGGGCGCCGGCGGAAAATCCCGGCACCCTCCCGGCTTCCACCATCTCATCCAGCATTTCCAGCTGCCTGGTGGTAAAGCATTCTCCATGCCGGCCTTCCAGCCAGGCGTCGTCTGCCAAAGCTAAGCCGTGCTGGCCTTGGGTAAAAACGTGGTGGGCATAAGGAACCCCCTGCTCCCGGCATGCCTGGGCAAAAAGATAGCTGTTCTCCACTGGCACCGCGTTGTCTGTGGCGGTCTGCCACAGGAAACAGGGCGGCGTCTCCTTGCCTACCTGCTTTTCCAGAGACATGTATTCCAAATCCTCCAAAGCCGGCTTCTCCCCCAGCAGGGCCTGGAAAGAGCCCCTATGGGCAAAGGGGCCGGCAGTAATAACAGGGTAGCTGAGAATAGCCCCATCCGGTCGGTTAGTCCAGGCGTTTAGGGCCTCGTCCAGGTCCGGAATGTCCTGCCAATGGACAGCCAAACTGGCGGCAAGATGCCCCCCGGCAGAAAAGCCGCATACAGCCACCTGACTGGGAATTGTCCGAAACGCCTCCCCGTTCATGCGGATAAGGCGCATTGCCCGGGAGGCATCCTTTAGGGGCTGCAGGCCCAAAGGGGCGTTCATCAGGGGATTTACTGTGTAGGTAAGAACAAAAGCCTGATATCCGGCCTTATAAAAGCGTTTTGCCACAGGCTCGGCCTCGCTGGGGGCTACAAAGCAGTACCCGCCCCCTGGAATTACCAAAACACCTGGCCGGTCCCCTCCTTCCTCATGAAGATAGCTCACCAAAAAGGGAACAAAATTCCCAGCCATGGGGTAAGCGTACTCATGCTTTTTCCAAAGGACATGCTGTTTCTTTTCCATTAAAATCCATCCCTTTCTCAGAATCATTTATTATGGTTGCCAAAGGCTTCTGCCCTGTCAGAAAAAAGCAGCCTTTCCAAGGATTCTATGTCAAGTGCCGCCCCTCTTTTCCTTTCGGCAAAAACAGTTTATAATAGAATTGGCTCAGGCAATTTTTTGCGCCGTATACGCCAGGCAAGCCTGCTCCAGCAAAAGAAAATCGCAGCTATTGACCACCAGGCCTGGGTTTTTGCCCAGCAAAACCTGGCGGTAGGTGCGCTCTGCCCTGCACTGTATGGTCTTCTGATTCTTAATGCAGTACCGCAGCTCCTGAGAGAGCAAAGACCGGTAAGCCCGGTCAGGCTCCTGATCAATAGACCTCTGAGATACCAATTCCCTTGGCACCGGGAACATATAATTAAAGCGCAAAGAGGAAACTACTTTCTGGTTTGAATCTAAAATTAAAAAATTATCTGTTTTTTGTATTTTATAAGAAGTAACTGGGGAGTAATAATTGATTCCATTCATTTTTAAAACTACGCCGCACAAAAATTTTGGCTTGCACCCATTTGTATAGTCCATATTGGGCACACGGGTAAAGCCCCGCTTTTCCTGCTCGGCGTTTTTCAGATACTGGACGTATCTATTGTCTACACAGTAAAAATCTAATTTGTCCATACTAGCTGCCTCATTCCTTTCATAAATACAATTTATTATAATTATAAACACGGCAAAAAGAGGCGACATAAAATCGCCCCTTTTTACCATTAGGACCACTGTTCAGGCCGCGGCGCGCCTTTCATAAATGATCTGCGCTTAAAGTGGCAGGGCACTTGTCATAAATCATCTGCGCTTAAAGTGGCAGGGCACTTTACATACGGGCTTATCGCCCAATCTTATTATACACAAAGGCCGGCCGGTTGTCAATGGCCAAGGCCAGCCACTGCCAAAGGAAGGGCTGTCATAATCTTTTAAAAGCTTTTCTTCCCCCTGCAACCTTCCCCCCTTCCCCGCCGTCTAATGGCTGTAAGAGCTCTTACAAAGCAAAGGAGTGATCAAATGCCTGTTTCCACTGAAAAACTGGTGCGCCAGGCCCAGGCTGGGGACAAGGATGCCTTTATTGCCCTAATGGATGCCTACAAGCTCTCTTTAACCCGGGCTGCCATGGCCATTCTGCACAACGAGGAAGACGCCGCCGACGCTGTGGCCGAAACGGTTGTAGAGGCATTCAGCCGGCTGTGCACCCTTCGCCAGCCTAAGTACTTTAAAACCTGGATCACCCGGGCCCTCATCTGCAATAGCTGCGACATCCTGCGGCAATCCAGGCGCTATGTCTCCATGGACCGGCTGCCCGAAACCGAGGGACCTGGCAGCCACCCCACCGACTCCACCCTGGATATCCAAGCCTGCCTGGCCCAGCTGGCGGAAAACGACCGGCTGGTCTTAACACTTCATTATATGGACGGCCTGAAGATCAAGGAGATCGCAAAAATGCTGGAGACAAAAGAAGGCACTATAAAGGCCCGGCTCTCCCGTAGCCGGCAAAGGCTGCAAAAAATCTATCTGGAAAGAGAGGGAAATACCTGTGGAGCAAAATAAACAGATTACCATACAAGAGCTGCAGGAAGAGCTGGAGCTGAAAGCCATACCCCAAACCGTAGAAGCCCGGCTGCGCCAGGTTTACGCCCAGCTGCCCGATACCCTGCCCAAACGCAAAGCCATACCTCCCTGGGCCAGGCGCGCCCTTTGTACCGCAGCCAGCCTGGCCCTGGCCTGCACCGCCCTGCTGGGAATCAACGGGGCCAACCCCGCCCTAGCGGAGAACCTGCCCTTTATAGGCGGCGTCTTCCAGGCGATCAACCGGCCCATGGGCGGCAGCGTGATTCAGAACCTGGTGGATACCCAGGAAAACATTCAGGGCATGGCCGTAGAGGTGCCGGAAAAGGAAAAGAACGTCATCGAGCTGAAGCCCCAGGGCCTGTGGGAAAAGCCGGTCACCGCCCAGCTGAAAGAGGTCTATTACGACGGCAGCTTTGTCTACGCGGGCCTGGAATTTTTGGTGGACTGCGACGCCGATTGGCTGATGAGCGACAAAGGCGATTCGGTGGCCATCAACGGCGTGGTCCTCACAGAGGAAAACGCCGGCGGCTTCTGCGACATGAGCAGTTATTTTTGGGAGCGGACGGGGAAAGGCAGCTATGTGATGCAGCGGGCCTTCCGAGTGCCGGATGAGCTGCGGGACGCCGATTCCCTGGAGATCACCCTGGGTTTCAACGGCATTGCCAACCAGGACGGCGGGACTCTGAATTCCTCTTCCTTTGATTTCAGCTTTACCGCGAAAAAGAACTCGGTGGACTGCCGTACCGCGGACTGCGCCGGTCTGGAGATGGGTGGAGTGAAGCTCGTCTCCGCCAGCACCACTCCCGCCGGTACTGTGGTGGAGATAGACGTGCCGGATTCCTATATAAACCCGGCCTGTTACACCTGCTTTTCGGATGGCTGCTCCATGGGCGGCCTGGGCGAGACCGACTACAGCCTGGGCAACGGCTTCAGCCGGTATATTCTCATCGGCGGCACGGTGAAGGACAGCGACCCCCGGAACGTGGTGGCCTCCCTGTTCGACAAAAACGGCAGCTCTCAGTACGAGGCCGTATTTGTCATCGATTTCGCGGCGGGAACGGCTAAGCTCGGCACGGCGGATGATGTGAAAGACCCGCCCAGCGGGCAGTATGCCGCCGGCCTCGACGCCGTAAAGGCCCTGAAGGAAAAGGGCGAGGGGTACCTGGTGTCCCGCTTCTTTGCCGGCGAGCAGAAAAAGTCCATATATATCCTCACGCCCAATGGCTACCAGGACCTGCGGGTGGAGCTGTGGCAGGACGGCCAGCTGCTCCAGAGCCTGGACAGCACAGACGAATATGGCGATTGGGAGACCAACGCCAGGTACTGGGAGTACACCCTGGGAGAAGACGGTAAGTGGCGGCGGAGCTATCTGGAATACACCGGGCTGAACTGTCAGTTCCTGTTCTTCGACAATGCCCCCACCCTGAACACTTCCGCCCCCTGCGCGGTGAAGATTTACCACCGGGACGAGCTTGTCCTGGACCAGGAGCTGGTGTGGAACCAGCCAAACCCTGGCGACCCCAATATCTTGGAGGAAGAGGAGGAAACTCTGAACGAAAGCATTGAGGATGAAAGCCTTGATGCTGTAGAATCAGAAACAGAAGAGTAAAGGCCACATGCCCCGAACGCCCTGCCCCCAAAAATAACAAAAAAGCCGTCCGGCAGAAACGGACGGCTTTTTCGTCTGGAAAAAAGATGACGGCAAACGCGCTTAAACGCTTAAAATCGTTTTTTAAACTGTGCTAACATAACCAAAAGCCCAGCCCCTAGGTCTCCCCGCCGCTTTTCTTTTCCGCCTGGGTTGCCGCCTTAGACTCCAGCAGCAGCTTCACCCTGCCGTCCTCCTCCACTGCCCGCAGCACCTCCCGCCGGCGCTGCAGAGAAAGCGCCAGGGTCAGCCCCAAATTGATCCCGGTTACAATGGC
Organism: uncultured Oscillospiraceae bacterium; assembly: GCA_910588935.1. Lineage (GTDB taxonomy): Bacteria > Bacillota > Clostridia > Oscillospirales > Acutalibacteraceae > Acutalibacter. The sequence continues at coordinate 38,227 of CAJUSM010000001.1, read as the reverse complement.
CAGAAGCAGCCGGCCGGCCACCCCTTTTTTACGCCTCCTGTCCTGCCTGCCCGCTTTCCCCATTGCTGTTCTCTCCTTTCAGAATGCCTTCTATTTTCTCCATCGCCTCTGCCGGGCTCAGCTTCTCGCTCTCCACATCCCGGCTGCCCAGCTCCTGGCCGCATACCGGCCCATAGGGGCAGTACTGGCAGGAATTGTGGTTTTTCATATGGGGCTTTGCCTCCGCCACGCCCTGTTCCAGTTTCCGGGCCATAGAGGCAATCAGGCGCTTGGCGTACACCATTACCATCTCCAGCCTTCCAGCCTCCAGCACCGAGCTCCTGCTATCCGCCGTGCCATCCTTTTTCAGGGCCGCCGGAATAAACTCCCCCTTGGCCCCGGCCTCCATAGCCCGTATAATCTCCTGGTCGTCCAGCACTAGGCCGCTCATCCGCAGCTGGCGGCGGCTGGCTTTCTCAATTTCCGCCTTTGCCGCCCCTCGCTCCACAGTGACCTGGGGCTCCGCTGCCGGCATATAGAGAATCCCCGCTGGCAGCCGCTCCCCTGATTCCACCAAAGCCGCCAAATACACCAGCATCTGCATATTCAGCCCATAGAGCACGTCCGCCAGCTTAAAGGCCTTGCCCCCGGTTTTGTAGTCCAGCACCCGCACAAACTCTTTTCCATCCGGCCGGCGGTAAATGTCCACCCGGTCTATGGTGCCCCCTACTGTTACCGTGCTGCCTGTCCCCGTCTCAATCCGCAAAGGGGGTACCTTCCCTCCCAGCTTCAGCTCCAGGCTTTCCGGCTGAAACCGGCTTTGGGCCAGCTCTTCCTCAGCATGGGCAATCAGCTTACAAGCGGATTGGGCCATCCGGTCCAGCCGGTACCGCTCCCGGCTGCTGAGCAGCTCCATGCCTCCCATGTTCTCTTGGGCATAGCGGACAATATGCCCCCTAACCAGCTCCTCCAGCTCCTGAGCGCTCAGCTCTTCCCGCTGTTCCCGGGGCATACGGAACACCCGCTCAAACACATAGTGCATTAGGGTGCCGTACTGCATCACGTCCACCTGGGCCGGCCGGCGTTCCCGGGCGTTTAGCCCATACCGGCAGAAATACTTAAAGGGACAGCTGTGAAAGGTCTCAATTTGGGTGGGAGAGAGGAACAGCCGCCGGCCATAGAGCGCCTGGGCCAGGGCCGGGTCCTCAATGCGCTGGGTCCTTTCCCCTGCTGCCCGCTCTAAGGCTGTCATTCGGCCGGCATAGTCTTTATCCTCCCCCATAAATATCTTTAGGGCCAAGGCCTGGGGCGTTTCCTCCCGCCATCGGGCGGCCATTCGGGAAAAAGCCGCCTGCCTGGACCCGGCCAGGAATTCCTCTCCCAGTTCCTCCTCAGGCTTCAGAGCAGGAAAAATCCCCCGCAGCTGGGCTACCAGCTCGCTTGGCTCTTTATCCTCTCCGGCTACAGAGGCTGGCCAAGACACAAATAGCTCCCGTGAGGCCAGGCAGGCCACAGAATACGCCAGATAACGCTCCTCAATGGCCTTTTCCTCCAGGGGATCCCCTAAGGGCAGCCGCAGCTGGATCAGCTCCCGCCGCTCCGTGTCAGAGAACGCGCCGGAGGACTTGGGGGAAAGGGGAAAATCCCCCTGGGTTACTCCCAGCAAAAAGACCACCCGGGGAGAAGTCTGCCGCACCTGCTCCGCCGTGCCAAAGCTCACCTGGTCTACAGTCTGGGGGATATCAGAGACGTCCTCCGCCCCCAGCACCTCTCGGAGCAGCCGGTAAAACCGGTCCTTTGATATGGGACTGTCCCCCAGAATGCTGTACATCTGCTCTAGGGTTTCTACCAGCAGCTGCCATACCCGCAGTTGCCGGGCGGCCAGGCCGTCCTCCCCATCCCGCTCCAGCCGGCGGCAGAATTCCGGCAGGCTCTCTTCCAGACCAAAATCCAGCAGCATCTGGTACACAGCCTGGGCCATCCCCTTGCCGGTGGCCTCTCGAATATCCCCGGCAAAGGCTTCCAAAGGGGTGATTAGCCTGAGCCGCAAGGCGTTTAGAGATTCCAAAAAGCTTTTGTCCTCCTGGGTCATCTCCCTGCCAAAGCCTTTCGGGTGGCGGAGGAACTCCTTCCGCCAGTCCTGGCCGGTGAGCCGCCAAAGGAAGGCATAGTTTTCCAAATCAGAAATCTCCTGGGGGGTAAAGTCTGTAATACCGGTTTTCAGCAGCTCCATTAGGGTGTCGGTAGAAAAGCCAGACTGCACCGCCTCAAAGGCCCCCAGGGCAAACCGGCACACCGGCTCGGCGTCTACCCGCACAGGCTGAGACAAAAAGCAGGGGATCTCCCATTTGGACAGGGCCACGTCCAGGCTGCCAAAATACCGCTGGGGATCCCGGCAGATAATGGAGATATCCCGGTATCGCAGTTTCCCTGGTTCCGCCCTTACCAGCCGGCGGATGGAGGCGGCAACATATTCCGACTCCTCGTACACATCCCGGGCCCGAAACAGCCGGATGCCTTGGCAATCTGGAGAGGCCACCGCCTCTTCCGGGCAAAAGAGCTGGGCCTCCAGCAGCTTTAGGCTCTCGTTTTCAAAGCGCCTGGCCCTAGTCAGCTTTACCGGCGGAAGGAGCTTAACACCGTTTTCCTCCGCCAAAGCGGTAAGCCTGCGGCGGGTCCTGTCTACCAGGGCAAAAAGCCCTGCCCCGTCCTGGGCCAGGCCGTCGGTACACAGGGATACCAGCACATTGTCCGCCTGTATCATCAGCTGGGCCAGCACCTTGGCCTCTTGGGCTGTAAAGCCTTCAAAGGAATCCACAGCAATTGTGCAGCCCCGAAACAGGTTTTTGCCCCGAAGCGCCTGGGCCAGCCGGGTCAGGTCATCCCGGGAATCCAGGTAGGAGGCGGCCACCAATGCCTCGTAAGCACCATACATTAGGGCCAATTCCCGAAGCTTTTTCCCCAAACCCCGGCCGCCCAAGCCGCCGGCGGTTTCTTCCAGCTGGTCAGGGGAAATACCACAGAGCTTCATCTCGTTAACCGTGGTCAGCATCAGGTCGGTAATCCTGCCGGAGGCCGCCGCCGCGGCATAAACCTCCAGCTGGTCCTGGCAGGCCTGAATGGCGGCAGACATCAGAATTCGCCTGCCCCCGTCGCTTAGCCGGCTGCCGGCCACCCCGCCCACCCGGCGGAACACGGTTTCTGCCAGGCGGGTAAAGCTATAAACCCCAATGGCGTTGGCCCTTTGGGGCCCCGCCAGACGCAGCATGGCCTTTTCTGTCTCAAAGGAGTACTGCTCGGGCACAATCATCACGCACCGGCTGTCTCCCTGCAGGCTGCGGTCCGCCAGCGCCCGGCGGAGGTATTCGGTTTTGCCGCTGCCGGCACGGCCCAAAACAAACTGAAGCATGGCGGATCCCCTTTCGCTTTTACCGTTTTACCCAGAAATACAGGCCAAAGGCTATCAGGCACACAGAGATCAGCCCAGCAGAGGCCGCAGCCCCAATGGCCGTAGCCGTATGCTGCAAAGGCCCTGCCACCATACTCACCAGGATGGCCGCCCCATCTACCAGCAGTAAAAAGCGGTACATTTTCCGTTCCAACTCCGTCATTTCCACTCATCCTTTCTTAAAATAGAGGGCCTGTCCCCCATAGCCTTCCTACTCCCCTGTTTCCAGCTCATACAAACCATCGGCCACAGCTGCCAGCTGGGCAAGCGTAAGCTCTTCCGCCCGGGCCCCCTGGCGGACCCCAGCCCCAGCCATTAAGGCCTCTGCCCGGCCCTTTTCCAGGTTCAGGGCATGGCACAGGGAATTCACCGCTGTTTTCCGCCGCTGGGCAAAGGCCCCGCGGACCACTCGGAACAAAAGGGCCTCGTCCTTTACCTGCACCGCAGGCTCCTCCCGTATCTGAAAGCGGATCACAGCGGAATCCACTTTAGGGGGAGGCAAAAAGCTGCCCCTGCTCACCTCAAACAAGATCTTCGGCTGGCTGCGGTAATGGATGCCCGCGCTTACCGCCCCGCAGGCCCTCACCCCTGGAGGCGCGCACAGGCGTTGGGCAGTCTCTTTTTGGATCATGACGGTAATGGAGGTTAGCGGCAGGTCTCCCTCCAGCAGGCCCATAATTACCGGAGTGGTAATATAGTACGGCAAATTGGCGCACACGCACACCGGCCCTCCCCCAAACCTGTCCCGAATCAGCCGGCGAAGGTTCAGTTTCATAACGTCCCCATGGACCAGCTCCACATGATCCAAGCCTGCCAGGGTTTCCTCCAGAACCGGAAAAAGCCGCTGGTCCAGCTCAATGGCCACCACCTTTTGGGCCCTTTGGGCCAGTTCCCAGGTGAGCACGCCAATGCCCGGGCCAATCTCAATTACGCCCCGGCAGGCCTGGGCCCCGCAGGCCTCCGCCATTCTGGGGCATACCGAGGGGTTCACCAAAAAGTTCTGGCCCAGGCCCTTTAAAAGCTGCAGGTTATGCCTGGCCAAAATGGCCTTAACCTGGCCAACATTGGATAGGGAGCTCATGTAATTTCCTCGCTTTCCTCTAATTGAGAGCACCAACCGGACCCACTGGCAAAAAGGGTCTGCAAAGCATCCTGTACCGCCCTTTGGCCGTTTCATTCCACTGCCAGGCGTCTTTCCCTATTGCCCCAGCCCAGTTTTATACAGCTTTCTGGAGCCGTCATCATACACTGGCAGCCCAAAAAGCTCCTCCAGCCCCCCCTCGTCTACCTGGAAGGAGCTCCGCTCAAAATCACTGACCAATATATAGTCTACCCCGTACTCCTCAAAAAGAGCCGTATTGCCTTTGGGATCCTGGTACATTTCCCTGGCCGCTGCCTCACTGCCCGTATAATTCAGCCCGTGGTAAAACAGGTACGAGGGCGACCCGCACACCACATTGCGGCCCGCCAAAGAGGCCACCTCGTTGTTATGCCGCTGGTCTGTAAGCACCACTGCCTCTGGCTCTGCCGATTCCTCCAGGCACTGGCACAGCCACAGCGCCCCCTCGCCAAAGAGCTCGTAGCTGGCTACCGTCTCCCGGCCCATTGTAAACACCGCCGGCAGGGCGAACAGGCCCATGGCCAGCCCTGCCCCCGCGATTTGGGCTTTTCTCTCCTTTACCAGGCAAAGCGCCAGGCAAAGCCCGTCTGCCGCCGCGCAGCTAAGAAAAATCCAGGCCACATAGAACAGCTTGTTGTTATCATAATCATTGGGCTGAAACTCCACAAACTCTCCCAGAAACCAGATGGCCACAGCCGGGCAGTACCGGGCAAAACGGTCCCCATTGGCAGCCAACAGGCCTGCCAATGCCAGCAAAGCCGCCAGCCCCAGGTTTTTCAGGTAGAACCACAGGTAATTGTCTGGGCCGGTAACCCAGGCAAAATGCCCCCGCACCATAGAGCCCCCGCTAACCTGGCGGAAGGTCCAGGTGAACAGCTGGGGTACAGCCAGCAGGCAGGTAATACCCAGCAGCAGGCCCCAGGTCGCTGCCAGCTCTTTTCCCTTTTTTTCCTGAATCTCCTTGGCCGCCATAGCCAAAAGGAACGCCGCCCACAGGCCCATGGCCCCGCAGGCAAATACCAGCAGCCAGGGAGAATCCTCCATCCCCCTTTTTGCCAGCGCCTCCTTTCCCACCGCCATAACCAGCAAGCCTGCCGCAACCAGGATTTTTCCTGCCCGAACCCCTGTGCCCTGTATGCCCCGGGCCTGGCACAAGGAAACGGTTAGCCAGGCCCCGCACACCAGGGCCAAAGCCAAAAAGGAATGGGTGTGCACCATAGGCATGGCCCCTGCCAGCACCCCTGCCAAGGGAAAATACTCCCTGCGCTCCTGAAAGACCCCTCGATACAGCAGATACAGCGTGGGAAACAGAATCGCCCACCCAAAAAGGGTGGCCCTTTGGGGCAAAAGCATGTCCACCACCACATTAACCCAGCGGATGTTCTCTTCAACCAGGTTGGTAGGCGTCTGGTAAAACCCGGTAAAAATTTGCGCGAAACCCCGTTCCCTGCCAAAAAAGTACAGCAGCCCCAGGCCTCCATTGAAAAAGAACAGCATCCAGGCTAGGCCAAAGCGCCCGCGCCCTTCCATAAGGGCCCGCAGCAAAAGCCAGGCCCCAAAAAACACCTGGGCCCCGGCAGCCAGCATGGGCAGGCAGTAGGCCAAACGCAGAGGCGCCCCAACCAGGTACAGGGTGGAGGAAATGCTGTCGGAAAGAAAGGGGTAAGAGAGCCTTGTGCCTGGCAGCAGGGAGTAACTGGGGGGAAAGGCCCCCTGCCGGGCCAGGCTGGTAATAAAGCTTAGATGCATGGCCATATCGCCATAGGTGGCCTGGCTGCTGAACACCCTGCCCTCCTCCCAGCGAAAGGAGTGGAGCACCAAAAAGCAAAAAAAGAGCCACAGCGCGCCTACCCCTATTAAGGATTTGTGCCGGAAAAAGGCCTTGGCCCCCTGGCCGGGAAGAGAAAGCAAAGCGCCCGCCCTGCCCTGTTTGCCCAAAAGCCAGCCGCTGCCCACAGCGGCAAGGGCTGCCAGTAGGATTCCCCCCAGCTGGGCCCGCAGGTCAAAGCCAAAGGCAAAGGCGGCCAAGGCGGGGAACCACTGCATCATAACGCTGCCGGCCATGCTGCCGGCTAAGGCCTGGACTCCCGGGCTTTCTCTGGGAAACAGGGCGGCAGAAAGAAAAAGGCCCGCAGCCTGGAACACGGCAAAAACAAACAGGGCGGCAACCGCCCCAAAAAGGGAGCCATACATGGTAAGTTCACCTCTAGAATGGGGTTCAAAAATTGACTCAATATAATATACCATTTTCGGCAAAAAAAGTAAAGGCGCAACACCGCACAAACATTGGGCGGGAGCTAGTTAGACGCTTCTCACTCCTTGACAGCTCCTTCCAATTGTGATAGCATTAGGTTCAACAATTCTCTTCCGAAAGGATTATCCCCGTGGAACAAAAAGAACTTTCCCTCACCCAGCTGAAAGCCATCTATACCCTCTGCCTGGCCCGAGATTTCCCTCCGGATGAGCTTATGCCCTTTCACCGCATGGAGGCTCTCACCCAGGCCAAAAGCCAGGTTGCCTTGGGCTTTTATGATTCTCAAGGGCTGGCCGCCTACGCCATTTTCATCCTTCACCCTGGCTCTCCCGCTGCTTTGCTGAACTATTTTGCCGTTCAGCCCCACTGCCGGGGCCAGGGCTTGGGCACCGCCTGCCTTCGGCAGCTGGGCCATGCCGCTCAGGATTTCGGCGCCGGCTATGTGGTTTTCGAGGTAGAATCCCCCAGCCACGCCCCTTCTCCCGCCAACCGGGAAATCCGGCAAAAGCGGGTGGGCTTTTATCTCCAAGGCGGGGCAAAGGCCACCTCTGTAAGCTCTTGGCTCTACGGGGTAGATTATAACATCATGATCCTTCCAGGACAGGCTCCCCCTACCGGAAACCGCCAAATCAAGGAGGATCTGGAGGACCTCTACCACATCGTTGTACCCTCCCGCCTTAGCCGGGGCCGGGCCTTTTCCGATGTGTGCCGGGTCTGGTATTCTGAGGGAGGAGGCGCAACGGCATGAACCCGAAGGACAACCTGCTGGAGCATGTCCATTTTACCCGCGAATTGGGCAGGGCCCTTACCTTTTTATACCGCAGCCGCAAAAAGTACATGACCGAAAGCCTTAAGGATTATGACTTCACTGGCGCCATGTACCTTATCATGCTCCACGTAGACCGCCACCCCGGCGCCAGCCAAGACAGCATTGCCAGCCACCTGTATTTGGATAAATGCACGGTTGCCAGGCGCACCAAACGCCTGGAGGAGCTAGGCTGCCTTTACCGGGAAACCGACCAGGCGGACCGGCGGCAGAACAAGCTTTACCTTACGGATAAGGGCAGCTCCCTAATCCCCATTATCCGAGACTTTTTGGGGCAGTGGGGAGAAAATGTAACAGCCGGGCTCACCGCCCAGGAAAAGGCCACCCTGCTCCAGCTGCTAACCAAGATGACCGGCCAGGACAAACTTTAAGCCAAAAACCTTAGCCTTGGGCCCGGTTCAGCTCCCTTTCCACAGTGGGCAAAAACGCCCCAAAAGCACTGGGAATGGTATAAACGCTCTCCAGCTCCTCCCTGCCTGCCCAAACCCACCCCTCAGGCAGCCTAGAGTGAAAGGCTTTCACTAAAAACGCCTCCATCCGCCATTCTATATGGGTAAATACATGTTTCCCCTCTCCCGCCGGCTCTCGCTGCCCTTCCACAGGGCAGGGCCAGGGAGCGGGCTCGTTAGGAAATTCCCACAGCCCCGCCAGCAGTCCCCGGCTTGGCCGGCGGCGAATTGCCACCCTGTCATGATAAACAATCAAATAAACGTTCCGCCGCTGAATCTTCCTGGGCTTTTTGGCGGGCTTAACCGGCAGCGCCCGGGCGGTGCCGGCTTGGCGGCCCAGGCAAAAGTCCCGGGCTGGGCACTGGCTGCACAGAGGGTCCCCATTGGGCAGGCAGATCAAAGCCCCCAGCTCCATAAGGGCCTGGTTAAAATCACCGGCACGGTCTAAGGGGATCACTTTCTGAACCGCCGCGGTAATCTCTCTTTTCACCTTAGGCTCCCCTACAGAGCGGTGGTCATCGGTAAGGCGGCTGACCACCCGGAGCACATTGCCGTCCACCGCTGGCGCCGCCTGCCCAAAGGCAATGGAGGCAATGGCCCCGGCAGTATAGTCCCCCACCCCGGCCAGAGAACGAATGGCCTCCAACTCTTGGGGAAACTCCCCGGCAAATTCCTCCACAATCTGCTTGGCAGCCTTCTGCAGGCTTCTGGCCCTGCTGTAGTAGCCAAGGCCCTGCCACAGCTTCATCAGCCGGTCCTCCGGGCAGCTGGCCAGGGCCTGCACATCCGGCAGGGCCTGAAGAAAGCGGAGATAATACTCCATGGCAGCGGCCACCCGGGTTTGCTGCAGCATGATTTCCGACACCCATACATGGTATGGGGTGGGGTCCGACCGCCAAGGAAGAGTGCGGGCGCAGCGGTCATACCATTCCAGCAGAACCGGCGGAAGTTGGGCTAGGGGTGACATAGGGATCCTTCCTTTCCAAGTGGATAATTTTTTAGGGGCAGCAGAGGCAGAGCCGCAAGAGAAAAGCCCAGTCTCCCAACGCCCCTTTTCATGAAAGGAGCTCCTGTTTCCAGGAGCTCCTTTTTATCTTACTTATCGCCGGCCCGCGCCGCCGCCATGGGTGCCGCCGCCCCCATGGAATCCGCCGGAACGGCCGCCAAAGCCGGTTCTTCCAGCCCCGCCAAAGCCAGCCCGGCCGCCGCTTCCAAATCCGCCAGGTCTTGGGCCCATAGGAGGCCTTCCAAAGCCCGGACCAGGAGGAGGCGGGGGCCTCCAGTAGCTCCGCCGGCGGTTCATCATGCTGCCAAGGAGCATCCCCTGCCAGAATCTGCCGCCTCCGCCGCCACCGGGAGGGCCTCCCCTGCCGCCGCGGAATCCGCCGAAAAGCGACAGCGCAACCCCCACAATCACCAGCACAATCACAATCCGGACCACCACGCTGATTACCTGGCCAAATACCCTTGCCTTCCAGCTTATGTCAGAACTTTCATAGTCCTCATAGCGGTCCCCTCTCTCCGGGCCAGCCTCCTGGCTGAAAGAGGCATAGTAAGAGTCCAGCTCCGCCGCCGCCGCGTTAAAAAAGCTCTCTGCCCCTGGGCCGTAGTCCCCGGCAGCAAAGTCTTCCTCCAGGTAGTCATCCAGCATAGCGCGGAACATGGCCCCGTCAAAGTAGTCGTCTATTCCTGAGCCGGAGAGGGCATAGTAATTATCCTCCCCAATGGCCATTACCAGCAGGATCCCATTGTCTCGTTCTTTAGAGCCAATGCCCCAGTCATTAAAAAGCTCCACCGCATAGTCATCAATGGACTCCCCGTCCAGAAAGTCCACCGTAACCACCACCACCTCTGCCCCGTATTCCCGGAACAGCCGTTCATTGCCAGAGATAATGTGCTTTTCCACGCTGCTGGATAAAACTCCTGCGGAGTCCAGCACATATTTGTTTTCCGGCCGCTTTGGGGCTTTTGCCAGCGCGGCGGGAGCCAAGGTTCCACCCAGCAAAAATATGGCCAACAATACCGCCATCAGGCCCGAAAGCCCGGGTTTTCTGTTCAAGTTCAGCGCTCCTTTCCGGTTGGCCTCAGCGGCCCTCCATTACAGCCTCTACGCTGTCCGCAAAGCTTTCTGCCCAACCAGCCGCGCCCTCGGCAAATCCTTCCGCCTGGCTGGCAATTCCGTTGGCAAAATGGTCTACCATATCCTCAAAATCTTCCGGCTGGGCAGCGGTTTCTGCCCCTGTCTCCCCGGTGCCCGCCTGGGCTTCCTCTTCCCCAGCCGATCCAGGCTCGTCAAAGGTGGTAAGGGCATTCAGCAAGGCTAGGGGCTTTAGGCTTTCCAGCTTTCCATTGTAGTTTCTGGCAGCGGTATTATAGCTGCTGCGCTGTATCTTGTCCTGCTCCGATTCCATATTCGCAATCAATTCATCCGGATACTTCCGGTCCTTTTCCTCTAGGCCGGTGTTGTTCAGGGCCGCGGCCAGGGCCCGGGCAGGCTGATCCATTGCCGCATTGGCAGTGGCGGTCCTTATGAAACTGTCATCCAGGTCAATGGCGTTCCGGCTGGCCTCTATCCGGTATGTCAGCTCGTCAATGGGCGCTGCCAGCTCTGGCGCTTTTTCTATATAGCGGTTCCCCAGGGTTACCAGGTTCTGGGCCGCGTCCTGACGCTTTTCAATCCCCTCATAAATGGCGTAGCCCGCCTGATCGTAGTAATACTCCCCAACGGCGTCCTCCCGCATGGTGTACAGAGAACGGTTAATCCCTATGGGAATGGCCGCGGCCACCGCCACCGCCATAAACACCACCCCAAAGATGTGCTTTTTGCGTTTCATCCGTCTGCCTCCTTATACATGAGATACTGTGCCGTTAAAGCGAAAACCAAGGAAGGGGGGTCAGACGAACCCTTTCCCCGGCTTTCCGGGAGTTAGGCGCTGGCCTTATGCCCTCCTTTAGGTGTGGATATCCAGCAGCTTTTGCTTGAGCTCCCCTTCCAGCCGGCCGATTTCCGCCTCGGCGGCCCGGCGTTTGGCCCGGCCCTCGTCCTGAATCCGAACCACCTCGTCCAGGGTTTGGATAAGGGACTGGTTTGTAATGCGCAGGGTTTCCATATCCACCACGCCCCGCTCGCTTTCCCGGGCTGTCTCAATGGTGCTCATCTTCAGCTTTTCAGCATTCTTCCGCAGCAGCTCGTTGGTCATATCGCTGACCTCCCGCTGGGCCCGCACCGCCTGCTCAGAGTGGGCCAAGCCCAGGGCCAAAACCATCTGGCTTTTCCACAAGGGAATGGTGTTCACCAGGGTAGACTGAATCTTGTCACACATGAGCTTGTCGTTGTTCTGCACCAGGCGGATCTGGGGGGACATCTGCACGCTGACCATCCGGGTGAGCTCTAGGTCATGAAGCTTTTTCTCAAAATTATCGCACTGCTGGGCAAAGTCATTGGCCGCCTGGGCGTCCTCTGCCAGGCCAGAAAGCCGGGCCTTGTTCTGCATTTCCACCAGGGTAGAGGCCCGCTCCTGGTCCAGCTTTTTCTTGCCGGCAATAATATACATGGAGAGCTCTTTGTGGTAATTCAGGTTCATCTCATAGAGCTTGTCAAGCATTACCACGTCTTTCATCAGCTGAACCTGATGAGACTCTAGGGCAGAGGCAATTTTATTTACATTCACCTCCGCGCTGTCATACCGGGCCTTCATGGCCACAATTTTGTTGCCCGTGTTCTTAAAGCGGCCAAAAAATCCCCTTTTCTCCTCTTCATCAATATCAAAACCCTTCAGCTCTACCACCAGGCTGGAGATCTGGTTGCCCACCTCCCCCAGGTCCTTGGTGCGCACATTGTTTAGGGCAGAGTCAGAAAAAGATGCAATCTTTTTCTGGGCCGCCGCCCCATACTGCATAACCATAGTGCTGTTTTTCAGGTCGATTTTCTGAGAAAAATCCTCCACCACCCGGCGTTCCTCTGGGCTAAGCATGGTTTCATTCAGCGTGGTCACCGAGGACTCCTGAGGCTTTGGCTGGGGCTGTGGGGCCTCAGCAGCCTCTGGATCCAGAGTTAGCGTGGGCATCTGGGGCTCTTCCTGGGCAAGGGTCAATTTAATCTCGTTTTCCATCCTTACGACCTCATTTCCTAGAGTATTTTATACCTGCTTTTATACAAAACTGCGTACAAATTCTTACTGTTTTCTTACATGGCGGCAGGGCTGGCAAAGGTCTTTTTCGGCCGGCTTTCCACTGCGGATATACCCTTTTGCCGGTTCCCGCCGCTTTTCCGCTGTGGATAAATCCGCAGCTCCCCGGTGGCCGGCGCCGCTCCAGCACACGCGGTGGCATTTATGTGCCTCCATGCCATCGTCATAGGGGGTCGCGTTAAAAAAAGGCGATAGCCCTCGCCGGCTCCGGAACCAGCCGCCTGATTTCCAATTTCATCTTCCTTTCCAGCTAACGGGGCCTTTTCCTTCCAGCCGTTCTCAGTCCCTTCTAAAGGGAAACCTTTTCCAGCAGCATCTCCACATGGGGAATGCCATGCTCCAAAAACTCCTCCGAAACCTGCCGGAATCCCAGCTTTTCATACAGCCCCTTCGCATAGGCCTGAGATTCAACGCGGATCCTTTCCGCCCCAAACTTCTCAGCCGCTGCCCGAATGCCGGCTTTCGTAATCTCCGTGCCCAGCCCCTGCCGGCGCCTTACGGCGATCACCCGGCCCAAGCTGGCCTCGGGAAAAATAACCCCCGGGCCCAGTACCCGCAGGTAGGCTAAAATTTCGCCGCCCTCCCGGAAAAACACATGCAGGGCTTCCTTATCCCTGCCGTCAATCTCCCGGCAGGGGGCGTTCTGCTCTAAAATAAAGACTTCGCCGCGCAGCTGGAGGATATCGTAGAGCTCGTCTATCGTCAGCTCCTGAAAGGCTTTTACACACTGTTCCATCGTTTCCTCCCGCCAGACCTACTTGGGCCGTTTCTCTTCCACAAAGCCCTCCTGCTTCAGCATACTCTCAAACACCGTAATATCCGCCGAAATATCCATGGCCTCATCCGTAAATAGAGAGTCCAGCTGCTTTTCAAAGGCATCTGCCACGGTATGCATCATACCCGCAATATTGAACATGGTAGAGGTAATGTTCTCTCCCTTTACCGACTGCTTGGAAAGCCGCTCATAGCTGTTCAGCAGCTTTAGGGTAGTGGGCAGGTAATAGTTCATAAATTTCCGGATCTGAGAGGCCTTTTCCGGGTGGGCGGAGATATAGTTAAATATGTCCGCCGAAGCCCGTTCCATCCGGTCAATGTCCGCAGAAAGGGCCTCGTCCGGAATGGCGTCGTTTGCCGCCCGAAGTTTTTTCAGGTACTCATGGCCCTCGTCAATAATTTTATCCACCTCCGGGTTTCCTGTGGCGGATTTTTTCTCCGGCTCCGGCTCCTTTTTGGCCTCGGGCTGGGGCTTGGGTTCCGGCTTAGGCTCCTCCACCGGCACCAGCTGCTTTTTCCCTCGAAAAATCGCCCCGGACAATAGGAAGGTCAACAAAACCACAATGCCGAACGCCACCCACTCCTGCAGCTCCATCATCTGAAAATTCATAGCGTACACCAGGGCCAGCACCCCGGTAATGTAATACTTAGCCGGGCTGCCCATATGCACCACCTTCATAGGGGGCATTTGGGGCGGTGGAACAGGGGTGACGCCCTGGGGCCGGCGGGGCTGGGGCTGCTGGTAAGCATTTCCGCCAGGGCGGCCAGGGTTTCCGCTTTGCCCGCCGGGGTGGTAAACCTGCTGGGGAGGCGGCTGAACCGTCTTGCCCGGATAGCGGTAGGTGGAACTATTCCCGCCAGGCTGAGGGGGCCTGGTCTGCCATGTCTGCTGATTTTGCGGGGCAGCCTGGCGGTTCTGCCGCTGGGCCTCTTGAAAACTCTGGGCGGCAGACTGCACCGCGGGGCCCACCGTCTGAATGGCGGCGTCTACCCCCGCGGCGGCCTTACCCAGGCCCCTGGCCAGCTTTTCTGCCGCGGGTATACCAGAGCCGGCCAAAGTTTTGTACACCTGAGAGGTGTGATATTCCTGTTCAACGGGATTTTTTCCGTTTTGATTCATAAGTTAAATTCCCTTCCACAAGGTCTTTTGGTCTAAAAAGCAGGTGGGGAAAGATGGGCAAAAAGCAACGCTCTGTCATTGCATTCGTCCATACAATATTATTGTACGTTCATTTTTGTCCTATGTCAACTGAAATTTGTGGTGATAAAAGCCCTTAGCTTTTCATACAATCCCTTCACTTGGGCTCCATCGGCAATCCCTTCCCGAAAGGCTGTGGCAGCGCCCGCCGCCATACCCCAGTCTAGAGCCTGGGCCAGGCTGCCGGTTTTCTGCCAGCCGTACAAAAAGCCTGCCACCAGAGAGTCCCCCGCGCCAACCGGAGAAACCTGGGTGCCCGGCACAGCCTGCCGGGTTAAAACCTCTTTTCCGGCGCCTGCCAGCACCGCCCCCTGGCTGCCCATAGAGACAATCACGTTTTCCGCCCCCCACTTCAGAAGCTTTTGGGCATAGGGCAGCGCCTCTTCCCCCTTTTTAAGCTGGACCCCAAACAGCTCTCCCAGCTCTTCCAGGTTGGGCTTTACCAAAAAGGGGCGGGCTTTCACTGCCTCCTTCAGCGCTTGGCCAGTGGTATCCACCACTGTTTTCACTCCTAGGGGCAGGCCCTCCATCAGCCGGGCGTAGGTAAAGGCAGAAAGCCCCCTGGGCAGGCTGCCCGCCAGAACCAGAATATCCCCAGGCGCCAGGCGGGAAAGCTTCTCTCGCAAAGGGGAAAGGGCCTCCCAGCCCATCGCCGGCCCGCCGCCGTTCAGCCCGGTTTCCTCCTGGCCCGCGGCCCCAATTTTCACGTTTATCCTGGTGTGCCCGGCAGAAAGAAAGACAAAATCCGCCGGGCAACCCTCCGCCTCCAGCAGCTCTACCAGCTCCCGGCCGGTAAACCCCGCCGCCATACCCAAAGCCACCGAGGGCATTCCCAGAGAGTTCAGGAGCAAAGATACATTTACCCCTTTGCCTCCTGGAAGAAAGCGGCACTCCCCATACCGGTTGTCCCGGCCCGGGGAAAAGCCAGGGCAATTTAAAAAACAGTCCAGCGCGGGATTCAGCGTTACCGTATACACCATAATCATACCCTCCAGGCCTTACAAGTTTCTTAAGGTATTCTATCATTTTGAAAAAATTTTTTCAATCTTCCCCTGCATTTTTCCTTTTCTTTTGGGCAGGCTATGGTCAAAGAGGCTGAAAAGCACGGGCAAACCCGCCACCCAAACGGCAAGCTTCCCGACATTTCAGCTTCCTGTTTGCAATTGAGAATTCACACAAACTATGTATCAGGAAGAAAGGGATTGCTATGCAGAAGAATCGATTTATGATGTTCGCCCTGTGCGCCGCCCTGGCCCTGTGCCTTACCGGCTGCGGAGACGGCAAGGTAGAGAGCACAGTTTCGCAGGCTGTCTCAAAAATAGCAGACGATGTCAGCGAAACCGTAAGCCGGGTACAGTCGGCAGTAGACTCCATAGGCTCTGAGCTTACAGACGATGACAATTCCGCCGGGGCAGACAATGGCGGGCACGTAAACAGCAGCAGCGGGCTAGAAAGCGGCAGCGATATTGACGGCTCCAGCGGCGATTTTTCCAACGGGAATCTGGACAGCGACCTGGCTGACGACGGCATTGGCAACGACAGCGATACCCAGGACACCGACGAGAGCAGCAGCCTGGCAGGAAACCGGTAATCGTACAGAAAAGGGACGGCCTAGGCCGCCCCTTTTTTATCATACCGCTTTTGGCCAGGGCCGCCAGTAAAAATTTACCGGCCCAGCTTTTCCCCGTCAAAAACCAGCAAACCCAAAGCGGCGCCGGTTTTCCCTCCATTCAGCAAGTGCCGTTTAAAGGCCCGCTGCATAGAGGTTTTCTCTGGCAGCTCCTCGGGGGGCTTTTGGGCATCGGGGCCAAATACACGCCAAGCGTCGTCAAAGCCCTCTCCCTCGTCCACCTCAAGTATGGTAAAATCATCCATAAAGCTTCTAATGTTAGAATTTTCCGGCAGAACATCCTTATACCCAGGGTAAAGCAGCCAAGAGTGGCACACGCATACCAGCCGCCCGTCCTCCCGCTCTCCACGGAAAAAGGCCTGGGCCCGACGGTAAGAATCCAGCCGGGCCTCCAGGTCAAAGGGCTCGCCGCTAGATGGGATGTGAATATTTTTTACCGCGTCGCCAGGAGAAAGGCTCACCCCGCAGGCCTGGCAGGGTTGGCCATGAAAGGTGGCGCTTTCAAACTCCAGCCGGCCCAGCTTTACAATATCGCAGGAATAAAAGATGGGATACCAAAAGGCTACAAAGGTTCCCCAAACCCCATGGATCTCCTTGCATTCCAGGGCCTTATACTTTAAATCCTCAAAGGTAGCCCAAAAAACATCCTCCCCAATGCCCTTGGCCAGGTAGTCCTCCCTGGCCCGCTTGGCCGCGTGGATGAGGAACAGCATCCACTGGGTGTAGGGGCTAATACCAGCCTCATGGGCCATCTGGTGGATGAGGGGCTGGGTTTTTTCAATGGAAAAATTGTTGCTGTAGAAAAGGGCCTGGGCGCTGTCCATTTGCGAGGCCAGGCTGGGAGCGGCCAGCTTTTCCCCAGCCTCCCCCAGGAATTGCGCGGCCTCAGGAGGAAAATGGGTTTTGTCCAGGAAGAGGCGTAGGAATTCTTGGTTCATGGTTTTTCTCCTTTTTGTCATGTAGTATAGTCTGTGGTCAAATATGGATTCGGAACGCCTTTGGGAAAAACTTTTATCCGGGCCAGCCGGCATCTTTGCGCAAAGTTTTTTTGTTCTGTAGCCCGCCTGTTCAGCCTTTGCCCGGACACCACCTGGGCTTTACATCTTTTCCGTATCAAGCATCAGTGTTATTGGCCCGTCATTCTCTACCAGCACCTGCATCTCGGCTCCAAACTCTCCGGTTACCACTGGCAGGCCCAGCTCCTCCAGGCGGCGGATAAAGCCCTGGTACAGGACTTTCGCGGCCTCTGGTTCTGCCGCCAGGTCAAAGGAGGGCCGCCTGCCCTTCCGGCAGTCTGTGCCCAAAGTAAAGTTAGAGATTCCCATTATGCTTCCTCCAACCTGGTCTAGGGATCGGTTCATCTTGCCGTTTTCGTCAGAAAAAACCCGGAGCCCGCCGATCTTCTCCGCCAAAATATTGGCTTGGGCCTCGCCATCCCCTTTGGTCACGCCCAAAAACACCACCAGGCCCTGGCCCATTTCCCGGCTCTCTGTCCCGTTTATGGTAACCCTAGCGCTTCTGGCCCGCTGTACCACCGCCCTCATGGCCGAAGCTCCAGCAGGCCCTCTTTGGCCATCTCATTGGCCGCCAACAGCACCCCCAGCTGGCCAGAGGGATAGTTCAGCCCGCCCTGCATCCAAACCGCGTAGGGCTCCCGCAGAGGAGCGTCGGCAGAAAGCTCAATAGAGGAGCCCAGGGTGAAAGTTCCCGCCGCCATAATTACCTGGCTGTCGTACCCAGGCATTGGGCTGGGCTCAGGGGCAACAAAGGAATCTACCGGCGAGGCCTTTTGAATCCCCCGGCAAAAAGCAACCAGCCCCTCCCGGCTGCCCAGCTGAATGGCCTGGATAATGTCTGTTCTGGCCTCCTCTGGCGTGGGGGTAACCTGGTACCCCAGCCGGCGGAACAGAGAGGCCGCGAAAACCGCTGTTTTCATAGCCTCCCCTGTAACAAAGGGGGCATGAAAAGCGCCCATAAACAGCTCCCGGCTGTGGCCTAGGGTACAGCCCAGCTCCCGCCCGGTGCCAGGGGTGGTCAGCCGGTAAGAGCAGAGCTCCACCAGGTCCCTTCTCCCCGCAATATACCCGCCGGTAGGGGCAATCCCTCCCCCTGGGTTTTTAATCAGGGAGCCCGCCATCAAATCCGCGCCATGGGCAACAGGCTCCTCCCGCTGGGCGAACTCTCCGTAGCAGTTGTCCACCATTACAATACAGTTGGGCGCCTTCCGCTTGGCCAATTGGGCCAGCCGCTCAATCTCCCTTACCGAGAGAGAGGGGCGCAGGCTGTATCCTCTCGACCGCTGAATATACAGCATTTTGCAGTCGCTGGTAATCTCCCGCTCCAGCTCCTGATAATTGGGCGTGCCGTCGGGCAGCAGATCCACCTGCTCGTACACAATCCCAAAATCCCGCAGGCTGCCAGGCTTTTCCCGGCCAGGCAGGCCAAACACCCCCTGAATGGTGTCGTACGGGGTGCCGGTAGCGCAAAGTATGGTATCTCCCGGGCGGAGCACGCCGAACAGGGCCACAGTAAGGGCATGGGTGCCGCTGACAAAATTGTGCCGTACCAAAGCGTCCTCAGCCCCAAAGGCGTAGGCATAAACCTGGTCCAGCATGTCCCGGCTCCGGTCGTCGTAGCCGTAGCCAGTGCTGGGCGCAAAGCTGCTTTCACTAACCCGGGCTTTCTGGAAAGCGGCCAGCATTTTTTGCTGGTTCCAGCGCTGGGTGCTCTCAATTTCGGCAAAGCCCTCCGCCGCCTGAGCCCCGGCCTCCTCCGCCAGGGCCAGCAGCCTTTGGTTTACCTGAAATTCCGTGTAAATCTCCATTGGTATCACCGTTTCTTTCTATACATAAGTTCAAGTCGCCCGCACACGAAACCACGCAATGACAAAAAACAGGGTTACAAGGGCAAGGCGAAACCAGGGCCCCGGCTGCGTGTCCCCGCTGGCCCCAAGCCCGATCATTGCCCGTAAAAGGCGCCTCTCCATTATACCACATCCTCCCCTTTTCGCAATACCATGTATAAGTTTTTAAAAATCCCCCATACTTCCTTCACACTTTTTTCCGAAGGGACGGATTGTCATGACCAAAACAACTACCAAAAACCTTGCCCGGGCCCTGGCCTGCGGGCTTTTCCTCACTGCCCTGGCCGGCTGGTTCCGGGTAGCCGCGGTTTCTCAGCAGCTGCCAGAAAATGTGCTTCGCCTCCATGTGGTGGCCAACTCCGACTCCTCTGAGGACCAGGCCCTAAAGCTGGCCGTTCGAGACGCGGTACTGGCACAGGCCAACCGGTGGTGCCAGAACGCCGCCACAATGGAAGAGGCCAATGCCCAGGTTTGCCTGCACCTAGAGGGAATCACCCAAGCCGCGGAAGAGGTTGTAAAGGCCCAGGGTTTTCCATACCCTGTAAAGGCTCAGGTGGGAGAAATGTATTTCCCCACCCGCCAGTATCAAGACTTTGCCCTCCCGGCCGGCCGGTACCGGGCCCTGCGGGTCACCATTGGCCAGGGCGAGGGAAAAAACTGGTGGTGCATGGTGTTCCCGGCCCTCTGCCTTCCCGCAGCCCAGGGGCAGGATGTATTGGGCGAGCTGCCCCAGCAGCAGCGGGAGGTGGCGGAGCACCCTGGCCGTTACCGGGTTGGCCTGAAAGTAACAGAGCTTTACGAGCAGGTAAAAAACTGGCTGGCCGGAGGCATGTAGCGTACAGAACCAGCGGACCCCTTTTCAATTTGTAAAGATCGCTTTACCTCTTTGCCCAAAAGGGATGACAAGCCTTCCTATATATGGTATACTTTTGCCATAGCACTATGCAAGGAGGGCATGATGAATCACCAAGAAAATACAGACGCGGAAGGGCGCTCCCCCATTAGCTCTGAAAAGGAACTGGAGGAGGCAATCCAGAGTACAGAGAAACAAGAACAGCTATACTCCATTGCGCTTTTTGACATTTTAGGCTTTTCCAATTTTGTGGAGTGCAACGGAACCCATGTGATTATGGAGCTTTATCAAAAGCTCCTAGACCTAATCCATCCGCTGGAAAGCCAGTTTTGCCGCCCTACGCCTCATGTGGGCAGTGTCGTTCCCGTTCCCATGTCTCCAGACTGGAAATACAGCCAGCTGGTGGCAGACGGAAACGGCTATGTGCGTACCTGCCACTTCAGCGATACCTTTATTATTTATGTCAGTTACCTGTTCCAAAAGGGCCCCTGGCTGCTTCGCGATACTCTCTGCGAGCCCCACCCTCTTCTCCTTGGCCCGCAAACAGAGGCCGCCCGCTTGTTTTATGGCGGTCACCATATCTACCTGTCTTTTTTGCAAATATGCATGGAGTTCTTCTGCCAAGCTGTGAAAGCTGGCATCCCCCTGCGTGGCTGCATTTCTACTGGACTGGCTACCATGGACAAGCACCGGTCCATTTATTTTGGCCGCCCATTGGTAGAGGCGGCCAGAGGAGAGCCCGCGCAAAACGGGCTCGGTATTGCCTTTGGCCGAAGCTTTCAAGACTACCACCCAGTTTACAGCCGCTACTTTATCCCCTACTTAGGCCACATAAAAGCAAACAGCCCCAAAGCGGAATTTTTGAGCCCCATAATGGTAGATTGGCCCCGGTTCTGGCGGGGGCATCCGGAATTCCGGAACCTTTCTGCCCCAAGCTGTATTCAGAAAATGAACCAGAACGCCGCTTTTTCCAGCTACTACGAAAACGCCATAGCATTTTCCGCCTTTTCCCAGCAGCACGAAAACTGGACAGAGAAAATTACTTGGGAAGGAATTGCCAGCATGGAAGATTTCTTCTGGCAGGCAAGGGCATGGCACGAAAGCGTTCAAGGGGAACCAAGGTAACAAACACCTCCTGTCCGCTGCCTGCCTATCTCCCAAAAAAGGGCCCCCGCGCCGGGGGCCCTTTCTCCATTCTCTATTCCGCTTTCATGCCCCCAGAGCCAGGGAGCTGGTAGGCCACCTGATAGGCATCGTAGGCCCGGGTAAACTCCGGGCTGCCAGAGGATTTCACCTCGTTTAAATAGCCGTGGGCAACCATAGACGATTCCTTTATCTGTATTACCGTTACCGCCACATTGGAGCAATGGTCGGAAACCCGCTCGTAGTTGGTCAGCAGGTCGGTAAGCACAAAGCCCAGTTCTATGGTGCACCTGCCCTCCTGCAGCCGGCGGATATGCCGGTTTTTCAGCTCAGACTTCAGGCCGTCCACCACCTGTTCCAGGGGCTCTACCTGGCTGGCCAGCTGGGTGTCCTCTTTTTCAAAGGCCTCCACCGTCAGGTTCAAAATGTCCTGGATGGCCTGGGTAATCACCTCCAGCTCTATCTGGGCCTTATCGGAAAAGCGGAGCTGCTTGTCGTGTATCTCCTGGGCCACCCGAAGAATATTTACCGCATGGTCCCCAATGCGCTCAAAATCCCCAATGGCATGGAGGAGCTCCGCGGCCTCGTTGCTGTCTGTGCGGGAAAGCTCCTTGCTGCTCAGCTTCACCAAAAAGGTGCCCAGGGTGTCCTCGTACAGGTCAATCTCTTCCTCCTGCTCATTGATGGCCGCGGCGGTTTTCGCGTCGTAATCCCAAATCATCTGAATGGCGCTTAGCATAGAATCCCGGGCAGTATGGGCCATTTTTACCGCCAGGGCATGGCACTCCGCAATGGCAAACGAGGGGGAAAGCATCAGCCGCTGGTCCAGCAGCTCCTCTTTGGTGCTGGTTTCCCGTATGGTAAGCTTAGCCAGGTCTTCCAGCTGCTTGGAAAAGGGCAAAAGCACAAAGGTATTAATCACGTTGAACAGGGTATGTACAATGGCAATGCCCAGCACGCCAATGGGCTGGTCTACAAAATCAAAATGAAACAGGGCTGTAAGGCCATAAAAAACAGAAAGGCAGATAATAGTGCCGATCACTTTAAAATAGATGCTGACAGCTACCACCCGCTTGGCGTTTTTATTGGTGCCAATGGCAGAGAGCAGGCCGGTTACGCAGGTGCCAATATTTAGGCCGGTTATAATGGGGAACGCCATGCCAAAGGTAATGCTGCCGGTCATGGCCAAAGACTGCAGTATGCCCACCGACGCCGCGGAGCTCTGTATAATGCCGGTAACCACAGTGCCCAGCAGCACGCCCATTAAGGGATTTTCAAACATCATGAGCAGGTCGTGAAAAAAGGGGGTTTCCGCCAAAGGGCTTACTGCCTGGCTCATAAAGGTCATGCCGGTCATCAATACAGAAAAGCCAATAAGCACATGGCCCGCGTCCCGCTTTTTGCCGTCCTTGCCCACCATAACCAGCAAAATGCCAATAAGCGCCACAATGGGAGAAAAGGACTCCGGCTTTAGCATCCGCAGCCAAAACACATCGGTTTCAATGCCGGTAGCGCTAAGAATCCAGGCGGTTAAGGTAGTGCCCATGCTGGAGCCCATAATAACCGCCACTGTCTGGCTAAGCTCCATAATGCCGGAGTTCACCAGCCCCACCAGCATGACTGTCATGGCAGAGGAAGACTGGATGGCAATGGTGATCACCGCGCCCAAAGCCAACCCTTTCCAGCGGTTGGAGGTCATGGACCGGAGCACGGCCTCCAGCTTGCCGCCCACCATTTTTTCCAGGCCGGCCGAGAGCACGTTCATACCATAGAGGAAAAAAGCAAGTCCTCCCAAAAGCGTAAAGACCGAAAAAATATCCATAGAAAGCCCCTCATCCTTTGCCTCAAACTGATATATTTAAAGTAATGATAGCATACCGGCAGGGGATAAATCAATGGGTTTTGAAAATTTAGAGGAAACACCCAGGTTTTTGCGGGATTTAGCCGAACGCATAGGGCCCTGGCCAGCCCCGCCCCGCACCTCCTCTCTGCCCGGCGCATACCCTATGGTTGCAAAGCCTTTTTCCTTCTGCTATAATATACCCCATGCGCCGGGCCCAAGGCCCGCGCCAAGAAAGGATGTTGCCCGAATGACAGAAACCCTCTCCTACCGCGGCACCCGCATGGCCTGCTACCGGAGCTACATAACCCAGGGCATAGCCAACAACCTAAGCCCCCTGTTTTTCGTCATCTTCCAGCGGGAATTCGGGATTTCCTACGCCATGATCTCCACCCTGATTCTCTTCAATTTTGTGACCCAAATCGCTGTAGACGGCCTATGTGTCAAATTTATAGACCGCATTGGCTACCGCAAGGCCATGGTAGCCGCCCATATCTGCTGTACCGCTGGCCTGGTTATGCTGGGCCTGCTGCCAAAAATCCTGCCCAATCCTTTTCTGGGCCTGGTTCTGGCCACCATGACCACCGCCATTGGCGGCGGCGCCATAGAGGTGGTGGTAAGCCCTCTGATCGATTCCCTGCCCAGCGAGGAAAAGGAGGCGAAAATGAGCCTGCTCCACTCCTTTTATTGCTGGGGCCAGGTGGCTGTTGTGCTGTTAACCACCCTGGCCGTCCGGCTCATTGGCCAGGGGCTGTGGTGGGTTCTCCCCTTTTTCTGGGCAATTCTCCCTTGCTGCAACATTTTTTCCTTTGCCCGGGTACCAATGGCCCCAGAAATTCCCCCAGAGGAAAAAACGCCCTTGGGCCGGCTGGGCCGGTCCCCAGCCTTTTGGCTGGCCATGCTGCTTATGCTGTGCGCCGGCGCCTCGGAGCTGGCCATGAGCCAGTGGAGCTCGCTGTTTGCCGAGCAGGCCCTGGGCGCGGAAAAGCTGTGGGGGGACATTCTGGGTCCCTGCCTTTTCGCGGTGTTTATGGGCATTGGCCGAACCATTTACGGGGTTTGGGGCGGCAGGCTAAACCTAAGGGCAGCCCTGGTGTTTACCGCCGCGCTGTGCGTGCTGTGCTACCTGGGGGCAGCCCTGCTGCCCAGCCCCATGCTCTCCCTGCTGTGCTGCGGGCTGTGCGGTTTTTCCATTAGCCTTATGTGGCCTGGCGTGCTCAGCTCTACAGCGGCTATTTTCCCCAAAGGGGGAGCCTCCATGTTTGGGCTGCTGGCTGTGTGCGGCGATATTGGCTGTTCCTCGGGGCCAGCTCTGGCAGGCCTGGTCAGCGAGTTTGCAGGGCTGCGCGCCGGCATGCTCAGCGCAGGGGTTTTTCCCGCGGTTATGCTGGTTTGCCTGGTATTGGGAAAACCAGGCAAAAGGGGACACCAAGAGAAGGCCCTCCCTGTAAAAAAGCAGGCCTAAAAAATCCCATCGTCCCCAATGTTCTAAATTCCCCTTGCATTTTTCCAAATTCCTATGCTATAATAAACACAAACCTTTATCTGTTCCACAATTCCCATGGCTGGAACCCCGGAGACGGAATTCTCTGGGGTTCTTTTTTAACACCCGCTCTCTCCCGATTTTTTGAATCCTTTTTAGGAGGAATTTTCTATGAAACTTCTTGTTCTGGACGGCAACAGCATCCTGAACCGCGCCTTCTTCGGCATTAAGCTCCTCTCCACCAAGGCCGGGGACTTTACCAACGGCATTTACGGTTTTCTCACCATGTTCAAAAAAATCAGCGATGAAACCCAGCCCGACGCCGTGGCCATTGCCTTTGATATGCGCGCCCCTACCTTCCGCCACCAGCGCTACGCGGGCTATAAATCCAACCGCAAGGGCATGCCCCAAGAGCTGGCCCAGCAGCTCCCTGTGCTCCAGGAGCTGCTGGTGGATATGGGCTACACCATTGTTACCTGCGAGGGCTGGGAGGCAGACGACATTTTGGGCACCCTGGCCAGCGCCTGCGAGAAAAACGGCCACACCTGCATGATCGCCACCGGCGACCGGGACAGCCTGCAGCTGGTCTCCCCCTCTACCACTGTGCGCCTGGCCTCTACAAAATTCGGCCAGCCCCAGGTTACCCTGTACGACGAGGCAAAAATTATGGAGGAATACGGGGTTACCCCCCACCAGATGATCGACCTTAAGGCCATCCAGGGGGATAGCTCCGACTGTATCCCCGGGGTGGCGGGCATTGGCCCCAAAGGCGCGGGAGAGCTGGTGCAGGCCTATGGCTCTCTGGAAAACATCTATGCCAACCTGGAGGACCCGGCCATAAAGCCCGCGGCCCGAAAAAAGCTGGAGGCCTCCCGGGAAAACGCCTTTCTTAGCTACGAGCTGGGCACTATCCGCCGGGATGCCCCCATTCATACCGAAATTGCCGATTATGTAAAGACCCCAGGGGATCCCCAGAAAGCCGGGGCAGCCATGGTCCGGCTGGAGCTGTTTTCTCTGCTGGAAAAATTTGGGCTCAGCGCCCCCCAGGCCGAAAACAGCCCTGCCGCCCCCGCTGCCGGCAGGCCCCAGCTGAACCGCCTGGCCGACGGAGCCGCCATGCTGCCCCGGCTGGAGGACCAGGGAAACGCCTGGTTTTGCTGCCAGTGGAAAAAGGACGGAACCCTTTCTGCCCTGGTTTTCGCCCACAAAGAGGAGCTTTGGGTGGTAGAACCCGACCCCGCCTTTCTCCGGGCCTTTTTCCCCAATCCTCTTATCCGGAAGTATACCCACAATGTTAAGCCCCTGCACCGGCTGGCCCTCTCTCTGGGCTGCCGCATGGAGGCCGTGGCCATGGACACAGCCTTGGCCGGCTACCTGCTGAACCCCTCTGCCACTGGCTACGATGTAGAGCGCCTGGCCGCCGAGTACCAAGTGCCTGTTCCCGACTTTGAGGACAAGCTGCTGAACTCCGCCGCCGCCCTTCCCGGCCTCTGCCAGGCTCTGCAAAAGGAGATAGACGGAAACGGCCAGCGGGAGCTGCTGGAAACCATAGAGATCCCCCTGGCCCTTGTGCTGGCTCAAATGGAGCATGTGGGCTTTTATGTAGACCGCAATAGCATTGAGGAATATGGCAGGCAGATGGAGCAGGAGGTTACCAGGCTCCACGATTCCATTATCCAGCAGGTGGGCTACGAGTTCAATATCAATTCCCCCAAGCAGCTGGGAGAGGCCCTTTTCGAAAAACTAGGGCTCCCCCACGGAAAAAAAACCAAAAGCGGCTGGTCCACCAGCGCCGAAGTGCTGGAGGACCTGCGGTATCAGAACCCGGTGGTGGAGGATATCCTAAAATACCGCACCGTGGCCAAGCTAAAGTCCACCTACTGCGACGGCCTATTAAAGGTGATCGGCCCTGACGGCCGCATTCATTCCAATTTTAACCAAACAGAAACCCGCACCGGCCGTATCTCAAGCACAGAGCCCAACCTGCAGAACATCCCGGTACGCACTGCTATTGGCCGGGAGCTGCGAAAGTTTTTTGCCGCCGAAACCGGCGTGCTGGTAGACGCAGACTACAGCCAGATCGAGCTGCGGGTGCTGGCCCACGTGGCCAACGACAGCGCCATGCAGGAGGACTTCCTCCAGGGCCACGACATCCATGCCTCCACCGCCGCCAGGGTGTTCGGTATGCCCCAAGAGCTGATCACCAGCGAGCTAAGGGGCCGGGCCAAAGCGGTCAACTTTGGCATTGTGTACGGAATTGGGGCCTTTTCCCTTTCCAAAGATATTGGGGTCAGCCGGCGGGAGGCAGATGAATACATTAAGGAATACCTGCGCAACTATGCAGGCGTAGACAGCTATATGAAGCAGGTGGCCCAAGAGGCCAAAGAAAGGGGCTACGCCCAAACCATGTTCGGCCGCAGGCGGTATTTGCCAGAGCTGAAAAGCAGCAATTTTAATATGCGCTCCTTTGGGGAGCGGGTGGCCAGGAACATGCCCATTCAAGGCGCGGCGGCGGACATCATTAAAATCGCCATGATCCGAGTAAGCAGCCGCTTACAGCGGGAGGGCCTCCAGGCCCAGATGATCCTTCAGGTTCACGATGAACTGATTGTGGAGTGCCCAGAGGAGGAGCAGGAGCTGGTAAAGCAAGTGCTAAAGGAGGAGATGGAGGCCGCGGTAAGGCTCTCTGTGCCCATGGTTGCAGAGGCAGGCGCGGGCAGAACCTGGTATGAGGCAAAGGGCTAAATAATCAAAAAAGAGATGCCGGCAAGGAGTTTGCCGGCATCTTTTTATAATGAAGCGTGTAAAGTTTTCAAACAGCCAAGAGGGGTCTGGTGAGCCGCCCTAGTCGTTTGCCAGGTACGCCTTCAGTGTAGCCCGCACCCCTCCCGGGCCGGCCAGCATCTGCCGGAGCATCTCCCCAATTTTAGGCGCAAGCCCTCTCTGGCACAGATCCAGCCCGAACAGGGCCTGATTGGAAAGGATAGGGGCAAGCACCTGGTCTCCGGCGGTTTCCGGCAATCCTAGCTTTACCCCCGCCAGCTTCTCCCGCAGGGTTTCCAGCATGGGGTCGCTGCTGCAGGCCATAGGCTCCCCCTGGTCGTCCACCCCCAAAAGGTACCGCAGCCATCCGGCTATGGCCAGGGGGATACAGGTCAGCTCCTCGGCCTGGCGGCGCTTGATTGTCTCTCCAAAGCGGATCGCCACCTTTTGGCTGGTGTCGGTGGCAATTCGCTGGGGGGTATCCGGCAAAAAGGGATTGGGCAGGCGCTTTTCCAGCACCTCTGCCAAAAAATCCTCTGGCTGGATAATGCCAGGGCTTTTCACCGCCGGCAGGCCCTCCCGCCAGCCAATTCCCTCTGCCAGGGCCCTCAGCTCCCGGTCCTCCATCTCCGCCGCAATGCTTGGGCAGCCCAGCAGGCAGCCAAACACCGCCAGGGCCGTGTGCAGGGGGTTCAGGCAGACCGTCACCTTCATGGCCTCGGTAAGGCTCACTGTCTCCCGGTCTGTCATGTAAACCCCGGCCCGCTCCAAAGGAGGCCGGCCATTGGGAAAACGATCCTCCACCACCAGGTATTGGGGCTGTTCCCCATTGACAAAGGGGGCAATATAGGTGTTTTTTCCGGTAACAACCGGCTCCATCCCCTCCAGGCCAGCGGCGGCCAAAGCGTTTGCCACCTCTTGGGCCGGGCGGGGGGTAATTTTATCAATCATGGTCCAAGGAAAAGAAACCTGGCTCTCATCCTCCAGCCAATCCACAAAAGCCTGGGGCGCAAGGCCCCTTTCCAGCCAGCCCCTTCCCATAGCGGTCACGCTTTCCCGAAGTTTCTCTCCATTCCGGGAGCAGTTGTCCATACTGACCACAGCCAAGGGCGCGCCCCCAGCCAAAAACCGCTGGTACAGCAGGCCGGCAAGAATTCCCATCCCATGGGTACAGCCCGCCGGCCCGGTTTCCAAATCGGCCAGAACCCCGGGGAGGTAGTCCCCTTCCAAGCCCCTTAGGGCGTATCCCTTTTCGGTAATGGTCAGGCTAACCAGCTGGAGGGTGGGGCTGCGGAAAATTTCCTCCAGCCTTTCCATATCCTGATGAAAGGCCTTTCCCGCCCGCAGGCTCTGGGCAACCGAGGCCACCACCTCCCGCTCCATAGTGCCATCCGCCAGCAAGGACACCATAAGAGACAGGTTTTGAAAAGGGGTATAAACCCGTTCAATAATCTCGGGATCAAAGGCCTCCCCAGCCACAATGCCCTGGAAAGCCAGGCCCTGGTTCAGCAGGTCCTGCTGCAGCCGGGCAATGAAACCCCGAAAAATGTTCCCCGCACCCAAATGCACCCAAACCGGGGCCCGGGCAGTGGCCTCCCTCATGGCCTCCAGGTCAAATTCCGGCAGGGCAATGCCCGCCGCCTGCCATGGGGCAGGATTTTTCAAGCTCTCCAAACACAGCTTCATGCCTGCTCCCTCCCTGTTTTTTCAATGGCCTCCCACAGCCCGTTTAGGTAGGCCGCGCCCAGGGCCCGGTCGTACAGGCCGTAGCCAGGCCGGCCCTGCTCCCCCCAAATCATCCTGCCGTGGTCTGGGCGGATATAGGCATGGGGGCAGGTATCATAAATGGCCTGCATAATCTGGAACATGTCCAAATCGCCGGCAGCGCTGAGATGGGCTGCCTCCCGAAACCTGCGGTGGCCCAGGTGCTTTACATTGCGCACATGAAGGCAGGCAACGCGGCCCATGCCCCCAAAATGGCGGATCATAGCAGGTATATCATTGGCCGGGTCAGAGGCCAGCGAGCCGGTACACAGGCACAGGGCGTTGCTGGGGGAATCCCGCAGGGCAAGTATCTGGTCAAAGCCCTCTTGGCTGTGGGCAATGCGGGGCAGGCCGAAAATAGGCCAAGCGGGGTCGTCTGGATGCACGGCCATTACCACGCCCTCGGCCTCGCAGGTGGGAATAATGCCATCTAGGAAATACCGATAATTGGCCAGCAGATCCTCATTGGTTACACAGCGGTACTGGGCCAAGGTGTCCTCTAGCTCTGCCAGGCGGGCGGGTTCCCAGCCAGGCAGGGTAAAGCCGTTGGTGTGCTCCATGGTGCTGCGCACCAGCTCTGCCGGGCCCATATCCCCCAGCTGGGCCTCATCAAAATACAGGCTGTTGGAGCCATCCTCTGGAATCAGCCGGGCCAGGTCTGTGCGAAGCCAGTCAAAGACAGGCATAAAGTTATAGACAATCACTTTCACTCCATGCCGGGCTAGGTTTTGGATGGTGGCGCAATAGTTCTCTATATACCGGTCTCGGGAGGGCAGGCCCAGCTTAATATCCTCGTGAACATTGACAGACTCAATCACCTGGCACTCCAGGCCGGCTGCCTGGACCTGGTCCATATAAGCGCCAATTTCCCCCTCCTCCCAAACCTCTCCTGCCGCTTTGCTGTCCAGAACCCCCATTAGGCCGGTCATGCCGGGAATCTGTTTGATCTGCTGGAGGGTAATGGAGTCGCTGTCAGGGCCATACCAGCGGAATGTCATTTTCATAAGGAAAGCCTCCTGTGGATTTTAGGGGCCCAAGGCCCCTTTTTGCATCTATTTTACCAAAGATATTTTCAAAAGGCAATGGAAAAGGGGGAAAGCTTTCCCTGCTTTTCATAGCAAGGGAGACTGGGCTCCCTGCTCCCTCACAATCTCCCAATAGGGCCGGCAGTCCTCCAGCTCTTCCGAGGGTTCCTCTGGCTCTACCAAATAGAGCCGGTGCAGGGCCCTGGTACACCCCAAATACAGCCTGCGCCGGAAATTTTCATCCTCCTTGCTGGAATACGCCAGATTAACCAGAATCACCCCGTCAAATTCCAAACCCTTGGCCAGCAGCAGCGGCAGCACCGCCACCCGCCCGGTAAGCTTTTCCCCAGAAGATACAATCAATTGCCCCTGGTCCCCCAAGCAGGCCTTTACCTCCCTGGCCTGGTCCTCGTCCCCAGTAATTACCCCCAGGGAGCCGTACTGCCCCAGCCTGCCCAGCAGGGGCGGCACAGCTTGGGCCGGGCGGGAAGAGACCACCCATTGGGGCTTTTGGGTGTGCCGCTGGAAATAGGAATATGTTTTCCCCATATCCGGGTACTCCCGGCTCAGCAGCTGGAAAGCCAGGGCATTGATCTCGCTGGAGGAACGATAGCACTTTTCCAGCCGGGTTTCCCGAAGCCCAGGGCCAAATACCCGGCCAAACAGGCCGTAGTCC
This sequence comes from uncultured Oscillospiraceae bacterium, assembly GCA_910588935.1. GTDB lineage: Bacteria > Bacillota > Clostridia > Oscillospirales > Acutalibacteraceae > Acutalibacter. The sequence goes on along the minus strand of CAJUSM010000001.1, from coordinate 7,949 downwards.
GTGGTTGCGGTCAGGCCGCCCACAGCCTGGAAAACATCTGCTAAAATTGTAAAGCTGCTTTTCGGGTACAAAAGCTTTAAGATGGTAAGCTGCAGCGGGCTATAGTCCTGGGCCTCGTCCAAAACAATATGCAGTATCTCCGGGCGGGTTGGCACCTCCCCCATCAATAGGCGGATCAGCAGGCAGAGCAGGCCATCCTCATACCACAGCTTTCGCCGCCGGAAAGCCTTGGCAAGCTCTATGGCCCCGTCGTTTTCCTCCCCCAGCGCCTCCAGATAATTTCCCAGCACCTCTACTGCCTGGGCCTCCGGGTCCAGCCGGTTTAGCCGGTGGATTTCCGCAAAGGCTTCTTCCACATATTCCCGCCGGGTTTTCTGATACAGAGAGCGCGTCTCTTTTTCGCTGAGGAACACCGGGCTTTTCCTTTCTATATCCCGGCAGATATCCTCCCGATGGGCAAAAAAGTAATCGTCAATGGCCTCCCGAACCATCTTCTTTACCAGTTCGTAACCAGGCCGAAAGGCGGAAAACCGCATTTTTTCCCACTTAGCCTGAAAAGCCTCCGGCGAAAGGATAGGCTCCTCTCCATACCGGAGCTCCGGCAGCTTAAATGGAAAATTGGCGAAATAGGCGGTGCAATACTCCAGGAAATCCGGGGCATATTTTACCCGCAGCCATTTTCTCCGCGCCTTTGCCTGGCCATACTCCACAGCCTTCAGCTGTTCATAATAATCCTCCAGCTCATACTCCCGGCCCACTGTGTCCAGCAGGTCGTGGAACACCAGGCTTTCTCCTGGGTCTTCCCCCAGCTCTGGAAGGATTTGGGAAATGTAGGAGCTAAAAATGCCGTTGTTGGAAACCATTAGGATGTTCTCCGCCTTCACCCGGTCCCGGTCGTGGTAAAGGATATAGGCCAAGCGGTGAAGGCCCACGCTGGTCTTCCCGCTGCCCGCCAGGCCGCAAATAAGGCAGGAATGCCTGGTATCTCCTCGAATAGCGGCGTTTTGCTCTTTTTGAATGCTGCCCACAATCACCTTTAAGTTGTGATCTGTGTTTTGGGCTAAGACCTGCCCCAGTATGCCGTCGTACATAGAAGAGTTGGTGTCGTACATTAAAACCAGCTTGCCGTCTTGTATTTTATACTGCCGTTTCAGGGTAATATCCACCTCCCGCCGGCCATTAGGGGCGTCAAACCAGGCCTCGCCGGTGTCAAAGCTGTAAAACATCGAGGAAACCGGAGCCCGCCAGTCCACAACCAGCATCCTGCGGGAGCCCTCTCCCCGCAGGCCGTAAATGCCGATATACACCTTTCGCTCTCCGCCAGGCTCCCGGTAGTCCAGCCGGCCAAAAAAGGGAGAGTTCCTCATTTTTTCCTGCCGGGCAATCTCCCGCTGGTTTTCTCCAAAACGTTTTTCCGCGGCGCTCACCTGGCCGCCCTGGTCGGCTATTTGGAGCACGTCGTCAAAATCCCGGATTTGGCGGGGGCTGTTCTCCCACATATCCCTGCGCGCCTCCAGCACCTGCTCCTTTAGCTGTTCCCGCTCCTCATATAGACTGTGCAGATTTTTTGTAATGACTCCTTCCACCTGCTCCAGGTGCCGCCGTTCCAGAGCCTGCTCATTTTCTGTCAATCCAGCCCCTCCATTCTGTAAGCCCAGCCCCTAAAAGGGATGGCCCATGTATTTGGCGAGACTCATGATACCACGAGTGCGGGGCACAATACAAGACTTGAATGTTTGGGAAAAAAGTGCTATAATAGATTCAGGAAAAAGGCCTAAGCCCCATTATACAGGCCGGGGCCAAAGACAGAAAGGGACAGCTCCTGGGAGCCGTCCCTTTTTATATTCATATGTTAGATTTGAGCGCGGTAGAGGAAGGTAACCGCCTGTGCCCGGGTACAGGTGGCGTTGGGCGAGAATTTCCCGCTGCCTGTACCCTTGGTAATGCCCTTGGCTACCGCCCAGCTAATGGCTTTCTGGAAATCGGCATTGGCAGGCATGTCGCTGAAAGCGGTGCTCACCTGCACATCTGGCCGGCCAGCCGCCCGCCACAGGAAGGTAACAATCTGGGCCCGGGTACAGCCCTTATCCGGGGAGAACTTGCCCCCACCGGTGCCAGTGGTCACGCCATTGGCAGCTGCCCAGCTAATGGCCTTTTGGAAGTCTGAATTGGTGGGCATATCGGTAAAAGCGCCGCTAATCGGCCCATCTGGCCGGCCAACAGCCCGCCACAGGAAAGTAACAATTTGGGCCCGGGTGCAGCCCTTGTCCGGAGAGAACTTCCCACCACCAGTGCCAGTGGTAACCCCGTTCTCAACCGCCCAGTTTATGGCCTTTACAAAGTCCTGGTTCGAGGGCATGTCACTGAACTCCGGCTTTGGCGTGGGAGTACTGGGAACAGAGGGCGTGGGGTCAGGGGAAGAAGTGGGCTTGGGCGTTGGGGTAGCCGTGGGCTTGGGGGTAGGCGTTGCCGTGGGCTTAGGGGTAGGCGTGGCGGTAGGCTTGGGGGTAGCAGTAGGCTTGCCTGCATTATCAAAAGCGCCATCTTCGGTAAGATTGCTGCGGCCTACAAACATTTGCACCCAACCGTTCTTGTAGTGGCCAATTCCAATGTAATCAAAATTGCTGGACAGAATATTGGCCCGATGGCCAGGGGAGTTCATCCAGTCTGTTACAACCTCTTCCGGGCTGCGCTGGCCTTCAGCAATGTTCTCGCCGGCAGCCATATAGCGGATGCTGTAGCTATCCAGGGCGGTGTTAAAATTGGAGCCATCAGGCCGGGTGTGAGAGAAGTACTGCGCCAGCTCCTTGGCCCGCACATCGGAGGCCTCGTTGATTACCGAGTTGGCCTTATAGGGAGGCAGGCCCTGCTTGGCCCGCTCCTTGTTCACCAGGTCGAAGACCTCCTTGCAGGAGTAGTCAGGGGTAAACACGGGGCCCTTCCATATGGCCTTTAAGGTAATCTCTTTGTTGGAAAGCACGTCAAAAGTAAAGCTGGTGCCAGGCACAACCCCAGCGCCCATCATTTCCCAGCAGTCAAAGGTTTTGCCCTCTGGCGGGGTAAAGCTGCACTGGGGAACCACAAAGGTGCCGCCATTGGGGAAGACCTGGCCCTCCATGCGGCCAGAGCCGCCGTTGGCGTCGTAGCGGATCGTAATGGTGATATCTGAGGGGACATCGTTGGGGCCAGTGCTGTTATAGTGCACAGTCACATCATCCGAGAAAGGATCTGTCTGGAAGTCAGGTCCGTTTATCAGGGTGTTCCAGTCTTCCTCTGTGCCTGCATAATAGATATCTTTCAAACGCGGGCAGTTAGCAAAGGCGCTATCGCCCACATACCTAAGCCCTTTCGGAAGAGTGATATATTTCAGATTAGTGCAGTTAGCAAAGGAGCCCTCGCCCACAGCGGTAACCCCTTTGGAAAGAGTGATATATTCTAGATTACTGCAGTCTCTAAAAGCAATTCGGTCAATCGCCATGATATGGTCAGGAAACTCCACATAGGTGAGGCCCGTGCAGCCTATAAAGGAGGCCCCTCCTATACTCCGCAAAGATGTGCTCTGACTGAAATCGATTTCAGTAAGACCGGTACAACCCTCAAAGACGCCACCATACAAGCGTGTCACATTTGCTGGAATCGTATAAGAGCCGGTTCGGCCCATGGGATAGCGGCAAAGATCCCACGGCTCATAATTTATCCCACTGGAATGGGAATATAGAACACCATCTACCACTTTATACTTTTCACTGGGAGTGGGCATGACAAAAGCTGTCAAAGCCGTGCATCTCCCAAAGTCAGCGCTTCCGGTAAACGAGGAGGGCAGTGTAAGTGTTGTAATTTTATCAACATTCGCCCCTAACAGTTTCTGGCTCGCTCTATCAGAAAAACCGACTATGCCCTCAGGGATAACCACATCTCCGCCAGGGCCATTGTAGGAGAGAATGTATCCGTTTTCGTCAAGGGTAAAATCGCCGCTGACGCCGTTGTTGTTGCCGCCAAAATGAACGGTAACGCCCGCCGGGAGGAGGTCTGCCATTTTCACAGCGTTGTATTCGGCCTCCGTGCCCTCATAATATACGTCTCTAAGGCTTGTGCAGCCCAGAAAATTATCAGTACCCCACGTAGACAAGGATTTCGGGATCGTAATCGATGTCAGGCTGGTACAGTTCTCAAAAACTGAATACCTTAAATCTGTTATGTTGGGTGGAAGCTTTACGCTGGTGAGATTAACGCAGCCTTTAAAAGCATCGTCAGGCAGGTACCTCACCCTATCGCAGTTGCTAAAGTCAACAGAGGTCAGAGTAGGCTTGCGAAGATCGAACGCCCCATACCTAATCTCCTCCACACTGGGGACAACGATATCCCCACCGGGGCCCGTATAATTATGAAGAATTAAGCTCGCATCACTGATCTCGAAACCATCGTCAGTGACCCATGCTCCTGCCATCACAGGCGTTATGCCCAAAACCAGGCACAACGCCAACAGAACGGATAGAACCCTTTTCACTTTTCATAACCTCCTAAAAATAGTTTTTCCAACGTCCCCCCGCCGGACGGAGAGCTTTCCCTCGCCCCCGGGGCGCCGCCGGAAATATAAAAAGCGGTGCCGAGTTGCCTCAACACCGCCTAATGCCTCGCTGCAAACCGCACAGCTTATTTTTATACCCCCCCTTGCATTTACATGGGAAAATGAGTATAATAAGACTGTGGTGCAATTCAATTTGCTGTGCTGAGTGGCCTCTCACTCGTACAGGGCGGCAGGGTGCGCTAACACCCTGTCGCCTGCCGCATTTTTATATTTCCGTAATTCATTATAGCCTATCGCTGGTTAAAATGCAAGAATAATTGTAAATTTTTATAAAAGTGCTCCTACATAGTGAGCGCTTTTTTATTTTGCTCCAACTTGCTTCTGGTAGTAATCCACACCAAAAAACACTTATGCCCATGATCGGTTTCTGTCGTCCATAGACGCTGCCATATATACTAATCGTTATAAGGCGCGCGGCTGCTCGCAGTCAGCTCCTCCTTAGGCTTTGACCCCAAGGCCTGGAACAGTTGGCGGGGGCTGTTCTCCCACATATCCTTGCGGGCCCCCAGCACCTGCTCATTTTCTGTTAATCCAGCCCCTCCATTCTGTAAGCCCAGCCCCCAAAAAGGATGGGCCCCATGTATTTGGCGAGACTCATGATACCGCAGTTTTCCTGCTGTATCTGTCTTTATTATGCAAAAAACCACAAAAAGAAAACGCCCGGCCATGGACGTTTTTTGAAAAAACTTACATTTATCTTGCATTTTAGGGAAAAGAGGATTATAATAGTCTCTAGGAAATATAAATTGCGGCGGGCAGCGAGGTGCTGGCACCATCCTGCTGCCCTGTACGAGTGAAACCACCACTCAGCACAGCAATTAATGAATTGCACCACAAGCTTATTATTCCTATTTTTAGCGCTGAATGCAAGAAGAGTGAAAAAAGCTGTGCGGTTCGCAAGGAGTAATCTGGCGGTGTTGAGGTAAACTCGGCACCGCTTTTTATATTTCCAGCGCGCCCCGGAAGGGGAACGTTGGTAATTTAATTTTCAGGAGGTTATGAAAAGTGAAAAAGGTTCTATCTGTTCTTCTGGCGCTGTGTCTGTTGGTTGGCGTGGTGCCGTTGGCCGCGAGTGCTGACCAGGCTGGCAGCAGCGATTTCGTAATCAACGAAAACGGAGTGCTTACCGCCTACAATGGCCCTGGCGGGGATGTGGTCATTCCGGAGGGTGTGGTTAGTATTGGCGCTGATCGCGATGGCGACCCCTACTTACCAGGTGCGAACGTTGATAAAATCACTACAATTACGCTGCCCTCTACCTTTACCACACGTTCTAGATATGTTTTTGAGGACTGCACGTCTTTGACCGCTTTCTATATGCCAGTTCCCAACGATTGTTACAAGGTGGTGGATGGTGTTCTATTTGCACACTATACTGGTTTTGATGATTTCTGGGAACTTTATCGTTATCCTTTGGCCAAGAAAGGTCCCTACGTCATTCCCAGCAACATTAACCAGTTAAACTGGCAGGCCTTTGCTGGTTGCACCGGCTTAACCGACATTGATTTCAGCCAATGCGGATCACTGAATGCTGTGAGGGAAAACGCCTTTGAGGGCTGCACTGGTCTCACTCATGTGGATTTCCCCTCCAATATCGAGTATTTTTGGAAGGACGCTTTCAAAGACTGTTCTAATCTGAAGTACATAACTATTTCCCGAAGCTTTGATTGCTGGCAGGATAACGTCTTTACCACAGGCTGCACCAGCCTGAAGGACCTCTACTACGAAGGTACAGAGGAAGAGTGGAATCAGCTTTTGAGCAGAAGCGCTTATGCTCCTACTTTCCCTGAAGACATCAGAATCCACTTTAATAGCACTGGCCCCAACGATGTTCAGCCCACGCCCAGTCCCACCCCCGGCATCACCATCACCATTCGCTTCGACAGCAATGGCGGCAGCGGTTCCATAGAGGAACTCGTCATCCCCAACGGCAGCGCCTTTGAGGTTCCCGAGTGCTCCTTTACACCGCCCGAGGGCAAAAGCTTCGACTACTGGGAAATGATGGGTGCCGGCGTGGTGCCCGGCACCAGTTTTACTTTTGAGTTCCTGCAAAACCGGGAAATTATCCTGAAAGCCCACTGGAAAGGCCCTTCCTTCACTCCCGATTACGCCTGCAAGGAGGTCTTTGACCTGGTGAACCAGGAGCGGGCCAAGCAGGGCCTGCCCGCCTATAAGGCCAATTCGGTGATGAATGAGGCCGCGGATGTGCGGGCGAAAGAGCTGGCAAAATCCTACTCCCATACCCGCCCCAACGGCACCAGCTGCATTACCGTTATGGATGAGTCCGGTATCCGTTACGCCGCAGCCGGCGAGAATATCGCTATGGGCCAGCGCACACCCGAATCGGTTATGGATGACTGGATGAATTCTCCTGGTCACCGGGGGAATATTCTGGGCAGAGATTTTGACTATATCGGCATCGGCCATTATCAGGAAGGCTACTACCACTATTGGGTCCAGCTTTTCGCCGGATACAGCAACCTGACCGAAGACGGGGCCTTTGACAATGTGGCCAAGCCCACTTCTACCCCTACTCCCACGCCTACTCCCGCCCCCACCCAGTCCCCTACCCCCGCTCCCACACCCTCTGCCAAGCCTACGGCTGAGCCCACACCCTCTACACCCGCCACGCCCAGCCC
>CAJUSM010000001.1:0-712 GCA_910588935.1 uncultured Oscillospiraceae bacterium | reverse complement strand
CGACATGCCCTCCAACCGGGATTTCGTCAACGCCATCAACTGGGCGGTGAACAACGAAATCACCACCGGCACGGGCGGGGGCAAGTTCTCCCCGGATAAGGGATGCACCCGGGCCCAGATCGTCACCTTCCTGTGGCGGTCCATTGGCCGGCCGGATGGGCCTGTCAGCGGCGCTTTTAGCGATATGCCCACCAACTCCGATTTCCAGAAGGCCATTAGCTGGGCGGCCTCCAACGGCGTAACCACCGGCACCGGCGGGGGCAAGTTCTCTCCGGATAAGGGCTGCACCCGGGCCGAAATCGTCACCTTCCTGTGGCGGGCTGCTGGCAGGCCGAATGTGCCAGTCAGCAGTTCCTTCAGCGATATGCCCTCCAATTCCGATTTCCGGAAGGCCATCAGCTGGGCGGTAGCCAACGGAATTACCAAGGGCACGGGCAACGGGAAATTCTCCCCCAACGCCACCTGCACCCGAGCCCAGGCGGTTACTTTCCTCTATCGAGCCCAAAAAGCATAATTTAGAGAGTCCATAGGAAAAGGACAGCTTTTCGAAGCTGTCCTTTTTTGTATGAAACCTCCTTTTAATCCGCAGCCAAAATCTCTTCCATAGAAAAACTTTTGCAATTTTCCTCGTTTTCGCTTATGCGGCTGCCCCACCAAGTGGCGTAGCCGTCAACCTCATTGACCTCCAACCCATCTTTGAGTGCAAAATAGC